>DASWVC010000096.1:0-17323 GCA_036401335.1 Chthoniobacterales bacterium | reverse complement strand
GTGAACACGTCGGCAACCGGGTAAGGGACGCGGCGCAGTTCACCCCGCCACTGGTTGTTTTGAAAAGTGAGCAACCCGTAAGCGGCCCGCTGATCACCATCAAACGGAAAGCCAACCGATCCGACGTTGAACACGAGCGTGGACCCGACCTGGCGCTGCAAAGGCAGGTGCGAATGACCACAGCAAAACACGGCTGGGGAAATCTTGCCTAGCATGTTCCGGGTAGCAGCCTCCGAGGTGCTTGGAAAAACCGTTTCCGCATTTGACCGCGGCGAGCCATGCGCGATCAGGATATCCCGGCCGTCCGGGCCGGTAAGGGTGAGGGCAATAGGCAGGTCACGGATAAGCGCCAGCCAATCACGCGTGACTCCGGCCGTCCACCGGGCCGGCAGCCAACTGTAGTAATCGGCGACGTCGGCCACCTCAAACCCTTCGCTCTGGCGAAGAACGTAATCCTCGTGGTTGCCTCGCAGCAACGGCCAGCCACGGGCGAAAAGAAGGTCTGTCACTTCCCGGGATTGTGGACCTCGATTTTGAAAGTCGCCGGCAACGATGACGGAGTCGGGTGCAACCGTGGCAAGGTCGTCGAGCACGGCCTGCAACGCCTGCAGGTTGCCGTGAATGTCAGCAAGGACTGCAATCTGCATAGGCCCGTGATTTAAGGCGACTCGGGTGCCAGACCCGTTGCGCGCAAATGGTCAAGTGCTTTGGACAGGCTCATGCGCTCAAGGTAATGGCGCAACCTGGGATCCGCATCGGCCGGCAACTGACGTTTTAAAAGCTCGATCCTCCCTGAAGCAGTCTGCAGCCTTTGCAGGTGCACCGCTGGCTGTTCGGCCCGTAGCGCCTGATCGGCGATCACCGTCAAACGTTCCTCCAGCGCACCCGCCAGGTCCGCATAATAACTCTGCATGCGGGCAGTTTCGGTCACAGCGACGTCGGTTCAAGGTTAAGCGGCGAGAAAATTGGGGCTTCTACCGCATGACCCGCCCGGACGGGCGCTTGAGGACAACCCCCCTACCGGAGGTACCGTCACGCCACGCCGGCGGCGAAGGGCGCTCGCCGCCCTACCAGGCCGTCGCGCGATCCGGTGGCCTTTTAAGGCCCAAAGGTCCTTATTTTAGTGCCTTACCCCGACACCCCGACACTCCGGCACCTTCTCTTTGGGGGCGCAGTCCTTCCCGGGACGCCAACCTGCCCGCAAAGCAACGACGGAGGGAACAACGGCCCGGTAACCGCGGTCTTTCAAGCCCGCCAAAAGCAGGTCAAGGGCCGGCGCTGTTTCCGGCAAACCGTCGTGCACCAGCAGAATGGCTCCCGGCCGCGTGCCGGCGAGGAGTCGGCGCACCGTGAGGTCGACATTGCGGTGGCGGGTATCGTAGGACCGGACGCTCCAGGCCACGGGCACCAAGCCTCGCGCCTCCAAGGCAAAATGAAGGAAGGGGTTGGCCATTCCCACCGGCGCACGAAAAAGCGCTGGCACCGGCAGCCCCGCCCCTCGGAAAACTTCCTCCAATCCGTCGATTTCGCGCCGCAAGCCCATGGGCGACAGCCCCCAAAAGTGGTGTTGCGGGTGAGTCTGGGAATGGTTGCCGAGGTGATGACCGGCGGCGAGAACCTGCGCGGCCAACCCGGGATGCTCGCGGACGCGGTCGCCGACCAGGAAAAAAGTGGCCGAGACCTGGTGTCGGGCCAGCACCTCCAAGATGCCGGGCGTGGTGAGCGGATCTGGCCCGTCATCAATCGTGAGCCACACCTCCGGTTCAACCGTTTCAAAGCGGGTCACGATCGGGCCAAAGCCCTGCCCCCGTGGCAGCAGCGTGTGGAGGATCAGCAACGCATGGGAACCAAAAAGGATAAATAAACCCCACCAGCTGTGCAAGGCGAGCAAGAGCCCCGTAAAAAACGGGGCAACGACAATGTAGGCGAGCGTCGGGGTGAGGGTGCGCGCAGGGCGGAGCCGTCTTCCTGGAAGTTTCCCGGCTGGGATCGGCGACCTTATTTGAGCGGACGTCGGTAGCATGGCCATGGCAAAATGCAAAAGCCGAAGGTTTTTCCCGATCCAGTCAAAGCACAAGGGCTTCTTGCAGGCATAAGCCGCTCTTTTCCCATCCGCCGTATTTTCGGCTTTAGCCGTCCGTCCGTCTTTTCCCTTCGAGCGCATTCAGCCTGCCGGTTTGCTTCACGAGACGGATGGCCTACCTTTCGGGATGTGGCCGCGACCTGAATTGTTGAGCCCGGCGGGAGACTGGGACTGCGTTCGAGCTGCGGTGGCCAACGGCGCCAACGCGGTTTATTTCGGCCTGACCCGGTTCAACGCCCGGTTGCGGGCCCGAAACTTTACCGAGCAAGACTTGCCTGAATTGATGGCATTCCTGCACCGTCATCATGTCCGCGGGTTTGTCACGTTCAACACTTTGATTTTTACGGACGAACTGCGTGACGCTGAAGCACAACTCCGTCTGTTGGCTGGGGCCGGGGTGGATGCGATCATCGTGCAGGACCTGGGCCTGGCCCGTTTGAGCCAGGCAATTACTCCTACGCTCGAAGTGCATGCGTCGACGCAAATGACCGTCACGTCGCCGGAAGGTCTGGCGATGGTCAAACAGCTCGGAATCGCCCGGGCAGTTTTGGCCCGGGAACTTTCCCTGCGCGAAATCCAGCGTTTTCAGGCGGCGGAAGTTCCGGTGGAAGTGTTTGTCCACGGGGCGCTCTGCGTGGCTTACTCGGGGCAATGCCTCACAAGCGAATCGCTTGGACAGCGGAGCGCCAACCGTGGGGAATGCGCGCAAGCGTGTCGTTTGCCTTATGAGCTGGTGGTAGACGGTCAAAAGCGGGACTTGGGAGCACGCCGGTACTTGCTTTCGCCGCAGGACTTGGCAGGGATTGACGAATTGCCGGAATTGATCCGGCTCGGTGTTGCCAGCTTCAAAATTGAGGGACGCCTGAAATCGGCTGAATACGTGGCGGCCGTGACCGGGATTTACCGCCGGGCAATCGACGCAGCCTGCGCGCGACTGGACGCCGAGCAACCTGCCGTCGCGGTGAATGCAACGGACCGGTACGCGCTGGAGATGACGTTTTCACGCGGGCTTTTCAGCGGCTGGCTGCACGGCGTGAACCACCAACGGCTGGTCGATGGCCGCTTTGGCAAGAAACGCGGCGTCTACCTCGGGCAGGTCCGAAAGGTGGGGCCGGGTTTTGTCGAAATCGCCGCTGACGCACCCGTGAAACCGGGCGACGGCGTGGTGTTCGGCAACCCGGAAAACACCGACCATGAAGAAGGCGGACGGGTTTTCGCCGTTGCCGACGGACGGCTCTCCTTTGGCAACGGCAAGGTGGATTTCCACCGCATCCGAACCGGGGACGACGTGTGGAAGACGAACGACCCCGCACTCGATCGGGAACTCCGTCAGACGTTCGCCGACGAGCCCGACCCTCCCCGTCTGCCCGTGCACCTGAGCCTGACGGCTCGACCGGGCGAACCACTTCGATTGTCAGCCGCCGCGGGCGGTTGCACGGTTACCGTAGCCTCGGCCGAGCCGCTCGCCCCAGCGCGGAAAAGCCCGCTAACGGTCGAAAAAGCACGGGCACAATTTGCCCGGTTGGGAGACACCCCTTACACAATGGGTGAATTCCGGTGCGACCTCAACGGAGAACCCTTTGCCCCGCCGTCACTGCTGAATGAACTTCGTCGTGAAGCCGTTTCTCAATTGGAACGGGCACGCGCCGCCGCTCAGGTTAACCCGTCGTTGCCTTCTCCCACGCATCGCCTGGAAGAATGGCTTGTCCCGGCCCGACCCGAACCCTTCGTTCCGGAATTGATCCTGCTTTGTCGCACCACCGCACAGGTGGCGGCGGCGGCGGACGCAGGGGTTGAAACCGTGTACGTCGACTTCGAGGATGTGCGCCGCTACCGTGAGATCGTGGCGGAGTTCGGGCATCGCGTCGCCCTTTTTCTGGCCACCCCGCGCATCCAAAAACCGGGTGAAACCGGTTTTTTCCGGTTGATCGAGCATGCCGCGCCTTGCGGGGTATTGGTTCGAAACCTCGGTGCGATCTCGTTTTTTCGCGGCAAAGGGTTTCGGTTGCATGGCGATTTTTCGTTGAACGTGGCCAATCCTGTCACGGCGAGCTTCCTGCTGGCCCAGGGGTTGGATCAACTCTCGGTGTCCTGCGACCTGAACCTGCCGCAGCTCCTGTCGCTCCTGGCTTACAAGCCGGCTGATAAATTCGAGCTGACCCTGCACCAGCACATGCCTATGTTTCACATGGAGCATTGTGTGTTTGCGGCATTCTTGTCCGAAGGAAAAGATCACACCGACTGTGGGCGTCCTTGTGACCGTCACCGCGTCCGGCTCCGTGACCGCGTAGGAGCAGAACATCCCGTGCTTGCAGACGTCGGTTGCCGGAATACCGTGTTCAACGCCCGGGCCCAGACCGGGGCTGCGTTTTTTTCCTCGTTGCGCGGGGCAGGACTGCGGCGGTTCAGGATTGAGTGCCTGGACGAAACGGCGGTCGAGACTCAGCACTTGATCAGGGAATACCGGCGGCTTTTGAACGGAGAGCTCAGCGGCGAGGGCCTGTGGCGCAGGTTGCAAGTGCAATCGCAGCTGGGCGTCACCCGTGGCACGCTTGCCTGAGAACCGCTCCACGCATCGGGGTGGAACGCCCGCCCGCGTCAGGTTGCAAAGGCCCCAAACCCGTCGCTTACTTCCGCAGTTATTTGCATGAAGAAATCACCGCTTCCCATCATTTTGGGCATCGTCTTTATCGATTTGATCGGGTTTGGCATGATCATTCCGATCCTGCCGCTTTATGCTCAGCGTTTTGGGGCAAACGAATGGCAGATCGGGCTGCTGCTTGCTTCGTATTCTTTCATGCAGTTCCTTGCGTCGCCGATCCTGGGTGCGGTGTCAGACCGGTTTGGGCGCCGGCCGGTGCTGCTCGGCAGTTTGCTCGGTTCCGCCGTTGGCTACGTCATCATGGCCAATGCGGGTGCCCTCTGGATGTTGTTCCTGGCCCGCATCGTCGACGGCATTTCCGGCGCAAGCGTGGGCACGGCCTCGGCCTACATCGCCGACATCACCGCTCCGGAGCAACGCTCCCGGCGCATCGGCCTCATTGGCGCAGCGTTCGGGATTGGGTTTGTCCTGGGGCCTGCGTTGGGAGGTCTGCTCAGCCAAGTGTCCCCGGTCGCGCCGTTCTGGTTTGCTGCCACCGTGGCTTTGCTTAATGCGGGAGCGGTCCTGGCGTTCCTTCCCGAACCTGAACGCCACAGCACAGGGACCCGGGCCGGGTTGCGGGCGATCTTGTCCGCTTCAGGCGGACGCCGGCTCGGCACGCTCGCCGGCACGTATTTTATCGCCATTGCCGGATTTGCCGTGGTCACGATGATTTATCCCCAGGTAAGCGTTCGCCGGTTCAGCCTGGACCAGAGTCAAATCAGCTACCTCTTCGTCATGATCGGTCTTGTGGGCGCGCTCATCCAGGGCGGCGGGATCGGACGCTTGTCCAAACGTTTCGGGGACCTTAATTTAGCGGTGGTCGGCCTGATGGTCATGGCAATCAGCATGGGATTGATGCCGCTGGCCACGACGTTTCACCTGTTCCTGCTTTTTAGTGTCGGGCTCGCCATCGGCAACAGCCTTTCCACTCCCACCATCAATGCGATGGCCTCCAAAGGAGCCGCTGCCAACGTTCAAGGCCGGGTTTTGGGGGTCTTGCAGTCGGCTGGCAGCCTTGGACGGGTTTTTGGACCGGCCCTCGGAGGTTTTCTGCTTGTCACAGACCATGGCCGCCCCAACTTGCAGTACGGCAACACTCCTTTCGTGGCTGGGGCGGCGGTTCTCCTGCTTGCATTCGCACTCGCGCTGACGTTGCGGCAAGAAAACAAGGCTGTAGAGGCAGCCAGCGTGCCGGTGGGTAGAAGGTAACGGGCAAAGGTCCTCCCCGCAAACGCTCAAATCTGCTCTTGTATTTGCCGATAAAGGCACACACTATATGTTGTGTGAACGCCTTGCGCGTTCCTCGCCCATGCGCTGTCCAAAGTGCGGCAATCTGGAGGATAAAGTCATTGACTCCCGCTCGGCAAAAGCGGGGGCCGCTATCCGCCGCCGCCGGGAATGCCTGGCCTGCCAGCAGCGTTTTACCACCTACGAAGAGGTGGAACGCCGCGATCTGCGCGTGTTAAAGCGGGACGGGCGTCACGAGCCGTTTGACCGTCAGAAACTGCTTAGCGGGATCGTTAAGGCGTGCGAAAAGCGACCAGTCGCTTACGAAGTGCTGGAGCGCACCGCGGAGGAAATTTATCAGGAACTCGAACAGGGGTATGACCACGAAGTGCCCAGCAGCGTCATCGGGCTCCGTGTCATGGAACGGCTTCACTCCCTGGATGCCGTTAGCTACATCCGTTATGCCTCGGTGTACCGCCAGTTTGAGGACATCGGCGAATTCATCAACGAAATTGAATCGCTCGGCCGGAAGACAAAACGCAGTGCACAACAGCCGGAATTGTTTGTCCCGTGATCGCCTTCAAGAACTCATTGCCGCTGGTTCGACACGCCAACGGAGACACGACTGTCTTGGGCCGTGACTGGCTGGTGTTCTCGCTGCGGCGCGCGGCCGAACAGGCTGGTTACACCCATTGGTGGCTGGCTGAACATGTCGCGCAAAGCCTGCTTTGGTACCTCGCTTCTGGCTACGACCGGCCGGTCATATCCCGGGAGGGGATTGAGGAAGCCGTGCGCTCGGCCCTTCAGGCAATTGGTTATTCGGAGGTTTCGATTTATTTCCGCGCTCTGAACCCTCCCTTTAAATTAAGCCTGACGGAGCTGGCGCTGGAGGCCGGACCCGGATACGAACTGGCATTTTTCCAACTGCTCCGTGAAAAGATCCGCCCTGCGTTGAACGACCAAGCATCCAACCTCCAGGTGTACGGCCTGCGTCCCTGCGTGCGGCAGTTGCAATCCTCAAAAACATGGAGCCAAGAATGCTCCCGGCTGCGTAACGAGATTGTTGCCTTCGTGCGGGCCGAACTTGAGTCGGCCAAGATCGAGGCGAACATATTGCTGACCATACAATGACGCTTTTCGAACGCCTCATTGCCCGGGAACTGCCTGCTACCGTCGCCTATGAAGACGAGGAGTTTTTTGCTTTTCACGACCTCCACCCGCAGGCTCCGGTGCACGTTCTGATCGTGCCCAAACGGGCCATCGCCCGCATCGGGCAGGCGACGGAAGAAGACGCCGGCCTGCTCGGGCGACTGCTGCTCACCGCTCAACGGCTGGCTGGAACGTTAGGCGTTGCAGATTCCGGGTACCGCTTGGTCCTGAATAATGGCCGTCACGCGGGCGAGAGTGTGCCTCACCTGCACCTGCACCTTCTCGGCGGGCGTCCGCTGGCGTGGCCTCCCGGGTAAGCGGCGTCTTACAAAGGCGTTAAGAATCGTCTGCCAGAGGCTTTTCACGCTGTTCCGCAGTTTTTTTTTGCCATGCTGAGTGCCTTCGCTTATCGAGTCGCCGTAACTCGGGCAAAGAGAGCGTTGCCGGCCAGGGGAAAAAGGAAGCGGTCGGAACCGTCGTAGGAAACCATGATCGTCGGAAAGACAAAGCGACCCCGCAATGTAGACACGCCACGCGCCGCCGCCATCCTTTATGGCGACTGGGGGACGAGCAAAGCTTACGTCATCGGCCTGGCCTTCGCCGTGGCGGGGTACAGCTCATTCTGGTTGATCCTGGCCATGTGCCTACTAATGGCCCTGGTGGGGGTCAACTACATGGCCATCTGCCGTCATTACCCCGAAGGGGGCGGCGTTTACGCCAGCGTACGGCATCGCTCCGAGGTCATTTCCATTGTGGGGGCCTTTCTGCTGATTGCTGATTACATTGTTACCGCTGCCATCAGCGCACTTTCTGCATTTCAATACCTTGGCGTCAGTCACCCTGAACTTTTTGCGGGAGGAGCCATTTTAGCGATTGGCGTGCTGAACTACTTTGGCCCGAAACATTCTGGCGGCCTGGCTTTTCTGGTCTCGGTCCCGACCGTGATTGTGATTACCGTGCTGGCCCTGCTTTGTCTGCCTCACCTGGGGCAAGCAATGCACAACCTCAGGCCGCTTGCCGGCAGCCCGCTCCACATTTGGAACGGCTTTGTCGGGATCGTGCTGGCACTTTCCGGCGTTGAAGCCGTTGCGAATGCTACCGGCATCATGAAACTCGATCCGGGATCGAGTGACGAACATCCGACGGTCGTCAAGACATCAACCCCTGCCATTCTGTATGTGATGCTGGAAGTGTGCATCTTTACCGCGCTTTTGGGGTTGGCCATGCAGGCACTCGGGGGCTTGACGATCATCAATGGAGATGTGGATGCGCCGGGCCATCCCGGGGTGCGAGACTACATGCTCCGGTACATGGCCGAAGTTTTTGCCGGCGGCTTGTTCGGCCCGGTGGTGGGTCAGATCGCGGCCTGGTGCGTTTCGATTGTTATTGGGGTCCTTTTGCTTTCAGCCGTTAATACCGCCATCGTCGGTTTGATTGCGATTTTCTTCATGATGTCTCGGGACGGGGAATTGCCGGCCCGCTTCGAAAGACTCAACAATTTCGGGGTGCCAACCCTCGGTTTACTCATTGCCAGCTCCGTCCCGGCGCTTCTTGTCGTGGTTGTGAAAGACGTTTCCGGGCTGGCGGATCTTTATGCCGTCGGCGTGGTCGGAGCCATCGCGACGAATCTTGGGGCGACGTCCACGGATAAAGGGCTTCATCTCGAACGCTGGGAACGCACGCTCATGTTCGGCACCTTCCTGGTCATGAGCGCAATTGAAGTCTCGCTTTTCATCGATAAACCCAATGCGCGGGTTTTCACCGCCGTGATTCTCGCTGCCGGTCTCATTCTTCATGGACTGGCGGCGGAACGCGCTGAGAAAAGGCGGGCCGCGGCAGCAAAAGCGAGCGACGCGGAGAGAAAAACGGATTTGGTCCACGCGCCGTTGCTGGCGGCAGCTGCAAACAATTCATCGGGCCCTCCCATGCTTTGTGCCGTGCGCGGCATCGGACGGACATTGGATTTTGCATTGGAGGAAGCCAAAACCACGGACCGTCCGCTTTACCTTCTTTTTGTCCGCGAGCAGCCTGTGCTCGTGCAGGAAGACCGGCGGCGCAAATGGACGGAAGACGAGGAGGCACGGGCGATTTTCGCCTACGCCAATGGCAAGTCTGACGGCATTAAGGTGCTGCCCTGCTATGCGGTGAGCGATTCGGCGGCCGATACCATCGTCGACATCGCCGCCACCATTGGCGCATCTTACCTGATTGTAGGCGCTCCGAACCGCAGCGCGATTGTCAACCTCCTCCGGGGCAACATCATTCGAAATATTTCCGACCTGCTGCCGGAAGAAATCCATTTCCTGGTCTACGCTTAACGCACCTCCCGCGTGCTCAAGAGGGCACGGGGAGTGCATCAAGCTGTTGTTTTGCCCCGCTAGTGCCGTTTAGGCGAAGCACCCATTCCCCTTAAGCCAAGGGTGGATAACCGCCGGGACGCTTCTGACTTCCAATCAAGGCCTGTCATTGGCCGTCCTCGGCCTAGCCTCCTGGGATATTATAATCGGGTCTGGGGCATATGCCTGGAATCCCGAACACCGCAGGGCAAATTCAACAAATTCAAAACTATTCGCGCAGCGTCACACCCAAACGGGTTACCAATTCCTTCTTCACCCGCTGGTGGGCCACTGCTACATCGTCCTGCGTTAACGTCCGGTCGGATGCCCTGTATGTCAAACTTAGTGCGATGGATTTTTGATTGGGTGGAATGCGCGCACCGGTCGGGTCGGTAAACAGGTCGAATAGCTCCGTCTGCACCAGCAACGGCTCACGCAGCTCCCGCAGCACTTCCTGAACCCTTCCGTACTTGAGCGAAAGCGGCGCCAAAAACGCCACGTCGCGCGTAACCGGCGGAAAGCGATCCAGTGGGGTGTACCGGAACGGTCGCGAGAACCACCGAAAAGGCAGCTCCGCCGCAAACAAGGCACCCCGGACGTCGTATTTGCGAGCCACCGACGGCCTGACCTGCCCTGCCCACCCGAACACCGTGCCGTCTTGGGAGCGCACCCGGCAGAGCAGCGCCGCAACGGCATTCGGTTCGCACCGATCGAATTCAATTTCCTGGCCGGCGATGGTTTGAACAACGCGTTTGAGGTCGAAAAAATCGTACACGAACGCTGCCTGGTTCCAGCGTTTAGGCTGACGTTCGCCCGCCAGCACCACTCCCACCGAGGTCGTTTCTTCCGTTTCGGCACGCTGGAACACCCGGCCGATCTCGAACAACGCCACCCCGGAACTGCCACGCTGAAAATTCCGGCCGGCGGCCTGAATAAGGCCAGGCACCAAGGCGGGTCGCAGGACGCGGAGTTCTCCAGCCAACGGATTCCTGAGGTGCCACACGTTTGGAGCGCCCTCTCCCAACACTTCCCCCAGGGCAGCTTCGTCGATCAAGGCCAAGTTTCTCGCCTCAGCCAATCCGAGCGCCGCCAGGCGGCGCCGCAGTCCCATGCCGGCGTCATGCGCCTTGTCGGCCGCAGAGCTCGCCGTCGCTTTTGCCACCACGCGCCCCTCAATTTTATCGACGCCGGACAAGCGGCAAACCTCTTCTATCAGATCAACCTCGCGCACGAGATCGGGACGGTAACTTGGCGGCTGCCACCACCCTTCCTTTATCGGGTTCACCCCGATCCTGCGCAACTGTTCCGTGTAGTCCGGGACCTCGCGGCCCAGCACCCGGGTGCAACGGGCGGCTCGCAGGTGGATCGGGCCCGGCAGAGGCGGCAGGCGGCCCGCCGTGAGCAAAGGGCCGACCGGCTCGGCGCCTGCCAGTTCCTGGATCAATTGGGTGGCTCGGGTGGCTGCTATGTCCACGGAAAGCGGATCAACCCCACGCTCGAACCGGTAACTGGCGTCGGAAAGCAATCCCAAACCGCGGCTTGCCTCGCGGACCCACCCCGGGTCAAAGTACGCACTTTCGAGCCACACTTCCCTCGTGCCTTCACGCACCCCGGATGCTTCGCCGCCCATGACGCCCGCCAAACCGAGAACGCCCGCTCCGTCGGCGATGACAAGGTGCCGGTCGTTCAGTTCGTAAGTGCGTCCATCCAAGGCCGGCAACGTTTCGCCAGGACGGGCTCGCCGCACGTCGATGCCGCCGCGTACGCTGGCCGCGTCGTATGCGTGAATGGGTTTACCCGATTCAAGCATGACGTAGTTCGTGATATCCACCACGTTATTGATCGGCCGCAGACCGGAAGCGGCCAGGCGCTCACGCATCCAGCGTGGACTGGGAGCGACGTGCACGTTTTCCAATCGCTGGAACACGATGTACGGGCAGCCTTGAGCTTCGCTGGTCTGCAACTGCGGTCCACTTGCCCGGTCGGTCGTTGCCCGCGGAGTAGGCAGATTGGGCGTGAGGGCGAGAAGTGCGGCCAATTCACGAGCAATTCCCATGTAGGACAGCAGGTCCGGCCGATCGGGCGTCAGCTCCAGGTCAAAAATGACGTCGGCGGGGAAAAGCTCGCTCAAGGGTACTCCCACCGTTTGGTCCGGCTCCAGGATTAACAGGCCGGCGCTGTCTTCAGCCAGGTTCAGTTCCTTAGCACTGCAAAGCATCCCGTCCGACTCAACCCCGCGCAGCTTGCTGGCCTTGATCTTGAAGCCGCCTGGAAGCACCGCTCCCGGCAAAGCCAAAGGCACCTTGTCGCCGGCCTTGAAATTGGTCGCGCCGCAAACAATCTGGCGCAGTGTTCCCGAGCCATCGTTAACCTGGCAAACACTCAGGCGATCCGCGTTGGGATGGCGTCCGAACGAATCAATGGCCGCCACGACCACGCGATCCAACGGCCCGCCCCGGTGCTCAATAGACGCAATCTCCATCCCGCTCGCCGTCATGGCCTCGCTCAATGCTTCGACCGAACCGGTGAACGGCAAAAACTCTTTCAACCAACGAAGGGATATTTTCATTCCGCAAACTGCGCCAGGAACCGCTGATCGTTCTCGATCAGGAGACGGATGTCGGGCAAGCCGAACAACGCCATCGCCAACCGGTCAAGGCCCATGCCGAACGCAAAACCCGACCAGCTCTCAGGATCGTAGGCCCGGTCGCCACGGCGCCCGTTTACCTGCTCGAAAACAGCCGGATCCACCATGCCGCACCCCAGCAACTCCATCCAACGGCCGCTGTTCACGTTTGCGAGGCGGATGTCCAGTTCGAAGCTGGGTTCGGTAAAAGGGAAGTAATGTGGCCGAATCCTGGTTTCGACCTCACGGCCGAGCAGTTCCTGCACAAAAAAGATCAAGGTACCTTTAAGGTCCGCCACGCTCACGTCCGCATCAATGTACAATCCTTCCAGCTGGTTGAACTGGCTCAGGTGGGTGGCGTCGATCTCGTCCCGGCGGTACGCTGCGCCTGGTCCGATGACGCGAAGGGGAGGCGGCTGGGCCAACATCGTCCGGATTTGGACTGATGATGTGTGGGTGCGCAGGAGCCGGCCGTCCGGCAGATAAAAGGTGTCCGATTCCTTGCGGGCAGGATGGTTAGCCGGAGTGTTAAGCGCGTCAAAGCAATGCCACTCGGTCTCAATGTCCGGCCCGTCGGCAAGGGCAAAACCTGTCCGGCGAAGAATTTGTACTGCCCGCTCCTGCAGGAGCGTCAGGGGGTGCAACGCACCAGGCCGGCTCGAAGCGACGGGTAACGTTTCATCAACCTCGGCGAGGGATTGAAGGTCGGCCTCGGATCGCAAACCCCCAAGCCGCTCCTCCAAGGAATGCGTAACCGCTTCGCGCACTTGGTTCAGCAGCTTGCCGATGACCGGCCGTTCTGCTTTCGGCACCTCCCGCATGCGCTCGCTGAGTTTCGTCAGAGCCCCGGCACGCCCCAGGTACCTGACCCGCAACTGGTCCAGTTCCAATTGGGTTGCGGCGGCTTGGACCTCTGCCAGGGCGCTCTCCTGCAATCCCTGCAATTCTGTTTCCATGACGGCGTGAAACTTCAGACGGCCACGGAAGGGTGACCGGCGGCCGGCGGCACACGCACAGCGTTAAGCGGCAACCTTGGCCTCAAGCGCGCGGGCAGCCTGATCCACAATGGCCTTGAACGCGGCCTGATCCTGTACAGCCAGATCCGCCAGCATCTTACGGTCCACCATGATCTGAGCAGCTACCAATCCTTCCACAAAACGGCTGTAAGTCACCCCGTACTGCCGGCACCCGGCATTGATCCTTTGAATCCACAGGCTGCGGAAATTCCGCTTGCGGGTTTTGCGATCCCGATACGCCCAATATTGGGCTTTCATGGTCGCGTCCTTGGCGTAACGGAACAGCTTTGACCGCCGGCCCCGGTAACCTTTGGCCTTCTCTAAAACTCTCTTTCGACGTTCGCGACTTGCAGGAGCGTTTGTTGCTCTTGGCATGGGTTTTCCCCGATATTCATCAGGGCTCCGTGAACGAGTTGTTGTTGATTAACGTTCCACGACCTCACTCGTCTCATTAATCCCGAAACCTCGGGATGGGTGCGGAACGGTGCTGCTTCCCTTAATGGAAAGGCATGTTCTCTTTAACGCGCGCCATGTCGGTAACATCAACCAGGGTGCGCTTGGCGAGGTGCCGTTTGCGCTTCGCGCTCTTCGACGCGAGCAAATGCCGACGGCCCGATTTGTTTCGCAGCACCTTTCCGGTCGCAGTCACCTTGAAGCGCTTCGCCACGGCTTTCTTCGTTTTGCGTCTGGCAATCGGCTTAGGCATAAAGAGCCGGGAAAGTAACTGCAGCCGGAGACTTGGCAATGAGAAAGTGCGGTTGAAAGAAAAGTTAAACCCGGCGGCGACTCGCACCGATGACGCAACACGGTTACCGCACGGGTGTGAACCGGCACTCATAAAGGCCCGACACGGTCCGTTCCACACGCTCTACGGCGACGCCAAGAACTTTTTCCATCATTTCCCGCTCTAACCGTTTCAACATGGGAAAGGAGGCCACCAATTCCGCAATCGGACAGTGGTAATCCACCAGCGCGAGGGCCGGGTCGGAAACCGCTTCAGAAAGGTAGCCTTCTTCTCCACGAAGCTTGGCCACAGCCATGATTCGACCGGCCAAGTCGCCCGCGCTGATGTTGCGAGCGTAATGGTCGGCCTTCATGGCGTAAAGGGCGAAAAGCAATTTTTCGGGCGCGGTCGGTCCATAAAGCCGCTTGGACGCTTCGAGCAACTCAATCGTGACCCGATGGGCGGCTTGTGGAAAATACGCCTGCGCCTTACCGGTCAGGCGGTAGACCAACTCGGGGCGGCCAACGCCTTTGGGGCGCCGCCACGTGTCCAGCACGCCTTGACGTTCCAGTTCTTCGCAATGCTGTTTGGTGCCCATGTAGCTGAGGCCCATGCGCTTGGATAGCTCGTTAATCGACAAGCCCTGCGTGCGTTTCAGAGCTTGAATTACTTTAATCCGCTGCGCTTTGCCGACCTCGCTGGTTCGCCGGTTGGTTCTCGCCATGGCTCACGGACGCAGAAGCAGGTTGGGCTTGACGGAAGGCCGGAAGCCCGGATCAAGCCCCCGGCCGCGAAGCCTGCGGCTCAATCACCCGGGCCAGCGACCGAAAGTAGTCGCGACGCCAACGGCGGTAACGCGCTTCCAGCAACACGAATCGTCCCGCCAGCCACACCACCAAAATCAGGTACAACGAATGATAAACAACAAAAACCTCGAGGTTAGCCAGAAGCAGCAACGGCACATGCAGCAGGGCCCCCACACTTAGAATCACAAGGTGAAGAAGCACCCGGGCTTCCGCCGGACGTTGACTCCAAACCCAGATGGCCCGCTGGTGTTCCTCAACGTTGACCTCTTCGCCGACGTTATCGCAGTACTTCAGGAGCGCAGGTGGATCCGCATCCGGAAAGTCACGGAAAATCCAGGCCTGGGCTGATAACGGCGGCTTACTCATCGCAACAATAAAATCAAAGAAGACCCAGTCCGTCCCGTCAAAAAACGGTTCACCCGCCATTGTATAATTAAATCAACAAGATCTCAATTTTGACGTTCGACGGGCCCTCCAAGGGGAGGGCAGCCCTTCCGTTGTTCGGCAGTCAATCACGGGTATTGAACGACCCCTTTCTTGATCAGAATGCACCCGTAGGTGCGGTGTTCGCCCGTGACAATGACCGCGTAAGCGCGGCGCGCCTGATCGTAAAACGCGTGCCGCTCGATTCTGCCCAGCGGGGTTGGTTTTCCTTCTTCCTGGTGGATGACCTGCTCAAATTCCCGCTGTATGGCTGGGATCTCGCTGGGATTACCGACCACTTCCATGGCAAGCACGGGTTCCGGCACGAACGTGTCCAGCGGGATCAGCCGGAGGCAGGCGGCAAGCGCTGACGGTGCGTCCGCACCGTCAAGGCGGATCAGGCGTTTTGCCACCGATGCCGCCGGGAAATGGGCGTCAACGATGGCGATGTCGTCGCCATGCCCCATTGAGGCGAGGGCATGGAGGAGTTCAGGCGTGTGCAGGGGTAGCAGGTTCTTTAGCATAGGAACTCAAAGCACGGCAGCCCGGTTGACGCCGCAAGTCAAGCTTACGGTGGTCCCGACTGGCTTACGTAAGCGCGCCGGGATCCCCGGCTGCCCGACCAAACCGGCAAGGCCCCGGCCACGAACCCTATGCGTGCCACCCGACGTTGAGCCTCCCCTTGTTCTGACCCTGGGGCTGGATGAAGCGCACGCCGCATTTTTCAACGAGCTCAGGCGAACCCATTTTCCTCCGGCGCGCAACCACTTGCCTGCACACCTGACCTTGTTCCATCAACTGCCTGGCGCCGTCAGCAAAGGCATTGAGAAAAGGCTGGCAGAACTTAGCCGCGCAACCCCGCCTTTTGAGCTGTGGGTGAGCGGCTTACGTTTTTTGGGCCGAGGCGTTGCGTACACGGTCACTTGCCCGGAATTGGTAGCTTTCCGGCAGCGGCTTGCGGCGGCCTGGGACCCGTGGTTAAGCGCGCAAGACCGCCACGGATTGCAACCGCACATCACCATTCAGAACAAGGTTGCGCCGGCTGTCGCACAAGCGTTATGGCAACGCCTGCGCGAGGAGTTCAGTCCCTTCCAAATGAGGGGGGAACACTTGCTGCTCTGGCGGTACCTGGGTGGTCCTTGGGAATCCATCGCAGCCTTGCCCTTGAGCGGACCGGGGCGGTAAGGCCCGAATGGCACAACTGCACCCACGGTTCCGATCGATTGTAGGATTTCAGCCGCGACCCCGGGGTTGCGCCCCGTCTACACCACGTTCGAGCAATGCACGTCGTTCCGGTGAAGGTGGTTCAGGGCGCGGCTACCCGATTCCCCGGTAACGGTGAGGTCGTGTGGATCAATGATAATCCTGGCAAGCTCAAGGTAGGCATCCAGTAACGAGGTTTCTTCGCGCGTGGTCCGGGTCTCGGCCGCGTTTGACACGCGCTCTGCCACTTGCGGAATGTGTTCGATCAGGGCCTCCCCGAGCAGGTCGACTTGCGTGGCCGTCAAGACAAGGGAGATTTTTCCTGATGCGTCGCTCATCCTACCTTAGAGCGGCACCCGGGCCTTCCCGTTCAAGAAAGACATTGGAAAGTTGCCGGCGGCGAAGGGACTCGCCGCCCTGCCGGACGGCTGCCCGATCCGGCGGCCCTTTACAGCCCAAACTTCCTTACCTTGATGGCATTAACGTGTGGGAGTGACGGGGGCGGTCGTGCGCGACAACCACCCGCCCACGGCCTGAACCGGCACTGGACTTCCTGCGGCCTCCACCCACGCGGCCACGGCACCCGCGGACGGTTTGTCGGGCACGGCGACCAAGGCTCGCCAAGTGCCGTCGGCTCCGGGTTTTAGTGCCGCCGAACCGCAGCTTAGGGCGACGAAGTTATGCAACAGGTGCCGACCGGCATTTTCGCCGCGCCGCACCTCGGAAGGCAGGTCAAACCCCAGCAAGGCGACCCGCGCCTGGCCGGGACGGATGCCCGCCGCGCGAAAGGCCAGCTCCCATTCGGTCGATGAGCGCCGGGTAATTCGAAGGTCCCCGCCGCCGGTGCCCGAAGGCGTGCTCCACGCCCGCGTGCCCCACTCGCGCCACTCCGCACCATTGAGCACAAATCCCGGGGTGTAGACGGAGCCCGATCCCCAAACCGCGGCATAGGCATGTTGGCGATCGGAAAACTCACGCCGGGCAAACCGATCCGGCCAGCCCAGCCCGTCCCAATAATCCACGTGAAACGAAATCGGCACCACGTCACGCCACAGTCCGGGGTCATTTCGTAAAGTTGCGAGCCAC
>DASWVC010000095.1:0-1661 GCA_036401335.1 Chthoniobacterales bacterium | reverse complement strand
TCCAGGCTTCACAAGCTGGAAGAGCCCAGGCGTTTTGAGCTGACCGGAGCTCCACCCGGTGAGTTCGTGGGGGCAGACAAGCTGCTGGAACGTTACGGGTCGATGCCGGAAGGGCAGTTGGGGGACGAGAGCGAGGGCCTTTTGCGGAGTTACTTGCGAAATTATGACCACCAAGCCCGCAAGGTTCCTTACGTGGTTGGTAAATTTACGGTGCTGGACTGTTTTCCTCTGCACCCGGACAAGTATTTTGAATCCGGCGTGGCGGTGCTTGCGCAGTCGGTTGACATCCCCAACGTTTTTCTCGAGCACATCTTTCCTGCCGGCAAGGAGCACCTGCCGGCCATGGAACGGATTCTCGCGACCGGTCTGACCATCGAATTGCGCCGTTCGTACGACCTTTCGGCCATCGTACACGTAAGCAACCTGGGAGGCAGCCGGCTGTTGTTTACGTGCATGCCGCTGCTGTACGGACCGTATGGAACGACGCAGAATGGGTCGGGCTTTCAGCTGGATCCGCCGAAAGCGCTGAACGTGAAGGCGGGCCTTCCGGTGGTGACGCCTTCGCAGCTGGTCAATGGAGAGGCCCGGCTGGCAGAGTACCGGCGCGCGCTTGGCGTAAAGGTCGCCTCTGCGAGCTTGGCGGAGAAAGCGCCCAAGAACCTGGTCGGAACGCAACCGGGCACGGTCCAGGCGCAAGCGTCACCGGCGGCAAATCCCTCGGTGGGCCCCGCCCTGGTGACCGTGGCGCGGGCCCTGCCGGTGAGCACTCCAGGGGCAGGGACTCCTGCGAAGGCGGCAGGTCACCCTTCGTCTCCTGCAACACCGGTCCAGATTGCCGCAGTTTCGCCTGTTCCCACCCCGGCGGCACCGAAGCCGGTGCCTGCCTCCCTGGCGGCGGCAACCGTACCCGCGCCGACGACCGGCGGAGTCAGTCCGGGCCCGGCCGCGACCTTGACCACGTCCCCGCCTCCGGACACCACCGGGCGGGTTGGTGCATGGCAGACGTACCGCCCTGGGCAGATGCCCCGGGGACGTTTGCTTGACGTGGAGCAAACGTCGGACCTGGCCGACCGCGGTTTGGGGAACGAACCGATGTACTTACGCGGCGAATTCACCGTAACCGCCGCCCGGGAAAACCGTGCGGTGCTGCGTTCTAAACAGTCGCTGGCAGAGCGCATGCTCAACCGAGCCACTGCCCGCATCATTGTAGAGTACCCGCGAGGCTTGTCGACGCCCCACGAAGGGGAGACGTTTCAGCGCGGTCCGGAAAGGCCGTTTCAAGTTGTGGACGTGCGCCGCGGCGCGGACGGACAGATGAACGTTTACGTGCGCGAAGTCACGACCGAATAAACCCTAGGTGTTGCACCGATTCCGTTGGCCGCTTCGGAAGATGGCGTCGCTTCCTGCGGTGCGGGCCGGACCGGACCGGGGTTGCCCGCCGCTCCCCTCCAAAAGAACGGTCGCCGGTGAACACGCCGACGCCTTTGACTTGAGCCGAAGCCATAAACCACTGGCCCCGGCGCTCCACTCGCGCGGAGGACCGGCGAATGAAGGGGCGAGAGCCCTGCAAGGGCCTTACCGCGGCCCTCGGATTTCCCGTTCGGACAGTGACTCCGACGGGTTCGGGCCTTTCTGGCAGGCGCTCGGACCTAGCCCCCTCC
>DASWVC010000094.1:0-20980 GCA_036401335.1 Chthoniobacterales bacterium | reverse complement strand
AACGGTTATGAGGTTATCGCGTACATCCCGGGCGAAGGGCATAACCTTCAGGAACACTCCATCGTGCTGGTTCGAGGGGGTCGAGTAAAAGATTTGCCTGGGGTTCGTTACCACATCGTTCGGGGCACCTTGGACAGCCTTGGGGTTGACGGCCGCCGGCGGAGCCGGTCCAAGTATGGGGCGAAACGGCCGAAGGAAGGTGCGGCGGAGGCTGGAGGTAAAGGAGGCAAGGGAGGTTCGAGGGCGCCGGTCAAGGGTAAAAAGAGGTAACGTTTATGTCACGTCGTCGCAGAGTCATTCACAAAATGGAAAAGCTGGATGCCCGATATGGCAGCCCAGTGGTTGCTCGTTTGATCGATACGGTGATGCGCAGCGGGAAAAAGTCGTTGGCGGAACGGATTGTGTACCAAGCCATCGAAAAAAGCCGCGAAGGTTCGGATGCGGTGGACCCGTTGGATACTTTGACGAAAGCCGTCGACAACACCAAACCGCGCCTGGAGGTCAAATCGCGGCGAGTGGGTGGCGCTACCTACCAGGTTCCGGTGGAGGTGTCGACCGACCGGCAGGTTTCGCTTGCGATGCGTTGGATCGTTAACTTCGCCAAGAACCGCCGTGGCACGATGACTGAGAATCTGGCTGCGGAGATAAAAGACGCCGCTTCCGGGCAGGGTTCCGCCATCAAGAAACGGGATGACACGCACAAAATGGCTCAGGCTAACCGCGCGTTTGCGCACTTCCGCTGGTAACCCGCATGTCCTCAACCGTTTTAGACAAAGCTTCGGCCGCCACCAACCCTAATTCTCCCAACCGCGCGTATCCGTTGGAGCGGACGCGGAACATCGGGATCAGTGCGCACATAGACGCCGGAAAAACCACGCTGACCGAGCGGATCCTATTCTACACCGGCATGATCCATAAGATTGGCGAAGTGCACGAAGGCACGACGACAACCGATTGGATGGAGCAGGAACGTGAGCGCGGCATCACGATTACGTCGGCGGCAACCACCTGTTTCTGGAATCAGCGTAAAGAAGAAGGTGTTTTTAAGCTGTTCGAAAACCTAAAACAGCGCGTTAACATCATCGACACCCCGGGGCACGTCGATTTCACCGCTGAGGTGGAACGTTCATTGCGCGTGCTCGACGGCGCAATTGTGGTTTTTGACAGCGTGGCGGGCGTCCAGCCACAGACAGAAACGGTTTGGCGCCAGGCCAACAAATACAACGTTCCGCGGATCTGCTTCGTTAACAAAATGGACCGGGTCGGCGCTGATTTTGAGAACGTCGTTAAAGAGATCCGGGAAAAGTTGGGGGCCAATGCCTGGCCGGTGCTGATCCCGCTCGGCAAGGAAGATCACCTGCGTGGACAACTGGATGTGATCAACAGGAAGGCCGTCATCTTTTCCGACAGCGACGTCTTTGGTTCGGTTTACGAAATAACGGACATCCCGGAAGACCATCGGGCGATGGTGGATGCCGCTTACAATGATTTGGTTGAGCAGGTCGCCAACCTCGACGACGCGGTCGGCACCCTTTTCCTGGAAGAGCGGCCGGTGACCCCGAGGGACCTGAAAGCGGCGATCCGCCGGCTGACGGCGACCAATCAATTCGTCCCGGTGGCAGGAGGTTCAGCCTTCAAGAACAAAGGGGTTCAGTACCTGGTTGACGCGGTGGTCGATTACCTTCCGAGCCCGGTCGACATTCCTCCGGCGAAGGGAATCGATCCAGACACCCACCAGCCTAAAGACGCGATCACCGATGACAACGCCAAATTTTGCGCGCTTGCCTTTAAGCTCTGGAGCGATCCGTTTGTAGGTAAGTTGGTCTTCTTCCGCGTTTATTCGGGTAAACTCTCCAAAGGTGATACGGTTTACAACCCGCGCACCGGCAAACGGGACCGGATCAGCCGGTTGATTCAGATCCAGGCCGACAAACGTGAAGATGTCGACACCTGTTACTCGGGCGACATTGCGGCCATTGTCGGGATCAAAAACATCACGACGGGCGACACATTGTGTGAGGAGGATTTCCCGATCTTGCTTGAGCCGCCGTCGTTCCCGGACCCGGTGATCTCGATGGCAATTGAGCCGAAGACAAAAGTTGACCAGGAGAAAATGGCGGTCGCACTCCAGCGTCTGGCCGAAGAAGATCCGACGTTCCGGGTGTACACCAACGAAGACACGGGGCAGACCATCATTGCCGGGATGGGCGAGTTGCACCTGGAGATCATCCGGGACCGCATGCTGCGGGAATTCAAGGTGGATGCCAACGCGGGTAAACCGCAGATCGCCTACCGGGAAACGATCACGAAGAAGGCAGTCGGGGAAGGCAAGTTGATCAAACAATCGGGCGGCCGCGGACAATACGGGCACGTCGTGGTCAACGTCGAGCCGCGGGAGCGGGGCAAAGGCATTGAAATCGAGAACAAAGTCGTGGGTGGGGCGATTCCCCGTGAATACATTCCGGCGGTCCGGAAAGGCATTGAGGAATCGGTTCTGAACGGCATCGTGGGTGGCTACCCGGTGATCGACCTGCACGTCGACATCATTGACGGTTCTTACCACGACGTCGACTCGAACGAATTGGCTTTCAAACTGGCGGCAATTTTCGCCATGAAGGATGCTTTCAAGAAAGCTACCTCCATCCTGCTGGAGCCGATCATGAAAGTGGAGAGCGTCACCCCGGACGAGTACCAGGGCGACATCATGGGTGACCTCAATCGGAGGCGGGGCCGGATTTTGAATATGGAGAATAAAAGCCTGGCCACGGTCGTGCACGCGGAAGTGCCCCTGGCAGAGATGTTCGGGTACGCTACAGCGATTCGATCCCTCTCGAAAGGCCGGGCCGCTTACTCCATGGAACCTTCTCACTTTGAACCAGTCCCGGCCCAGATTGTGGCCGCGGTCTTGGACCAGAAAGGCGCTTAATATGAGTAATGGGCAACGCATCCGCATCCGGCTCAAAGGTTTTGACTACCGCATGCTTGATCAATCCGCGGTGGAGATCGTGGAGACGGCCAAGCGGACCGGCGCCAAGGTGGCCGGCCCGATCCCGCTTCCGACCCACATTGAACGGTGGACCATAAACCGGTCGCCGCACGTCGATAAAAAGTCGATGGACCAATTTGAAATGCGGACCCACAAGCGGCTGTTGGATATCATCGAGCCTACGGCGAAAACCGTGGACGAACTCCGGAAATTGAACCTTCCGGCCGGTGTTGACATCGCCATTAAGATTTAACCACCTCGGGGCGCACTATGGCTATTGGTTTACTTGGGAAAAAGATTGGCATGACGCGCGTCTACGATGCGAAGGGAAAGGCCACACCGGTGACGGTGATCGCGGCCGAGGCCAATGCGGTTTTGCAGATCAAGACCGAAGAGAACGACGGCTACTCTGGGCTGCAGGTCGGTTATGACGTGCAAAAGGCATCGCGCATGCCTAAGCCATTGTTAGGTCACTTCAAGAAAGCTGGGGTGGAGCCCAAGAAATTCATCCGCGAGTTCCGACTGCCGGATGGTGAAACGGTGAGCGCTGACGTGGATTTGTCGGTGGCTCAGTTTACGACGGGGCAATTCGTTGACGTGGTGGGTCGGTCGAAGGGCAAAGGTTTTCAGGGCGTTGTGAAAAAGCACAACTTTGCCGGTCAACCCGCAGCCCACGGCTCGAAAATGCACCGGCGAAACGGCGCCATCGGCAATCGATCGACTCCTGGCCGGGTTTGGAAAAATATGGGCATGCCGGGCCACATGGGAGACGAGCGTGTGACGGTCCAGAACCTTAAAATTGTTCAGGTGCGTCCGGAGGACAACGTCATTTTGGTGGGGGGAGCGATTCCGGGTCCCAAGGGTAGCTATGTAGTTGTCCGACCGGCCAAGAAAAAGCCGAACAATGGCGAGGGAGGTAAGTAGAATGAGCGCGACCATTTTAACGGCCGAAGCGGCCAGAGAAGCCAAGATCGATTTGATCGAGAACGGCCGTGGCACCCAGGCGGTCCACGATGTCGTGGTGGCGCTGCAGGCCAACCGTCGCAGCGGCACAGCCAGTACGAAAACTAAGGCGGAAGTGAGGGCTTCGGGCAAAAAACCGTGGCGCCAGAAAGGAACGGGCCGTGCACGGGCGGGTTACGTCTCGTCTCCGGTCTGGGTAGGGGGCGGCGTGGCGTTTGGACCCAAGCCGCGGGACTATTCCAAAAAGGTGACGAAATCCGTCAGGCGGCTGGCCCTGCGCAAAGCGCTGAGTGCCCGGATTCTGAGCGGGGACGTGCTCGTGACGGATGACGTCAAGGTGTCTGCGCCAAAAACGAAGGTGTTCGTGGGAATGGTCAGGAGCCATACGGATGCCAAAAAGGTACTAATTCTGGCGGACCGCTTCGACGAGGATACTTTCAGGGCGGCCCGCAACGTACAGCCGATCCGCCTGCAAACGGCCTCCGATGTCACCACGGAACAGCTGCTGTACTACCAGAAAATCATCGTTACCAACGGAGCGCTGGCTAAGTTAGCGGAAAGGGTCTCATGATGGAGCCTACCCAGGTTATTCAGAACATTCGCCTGACAGAGAAAAGCAGCTCCCTCGGCGAGAAATACAATCAGTACGTGTTCCGGGTCGCGACCGGCGCCAACAAACTCGAGATCAAACGGGCAGTGGAGCAGCTCTTCAGCAAAAAGGTGGTGCGCGTAAACACGGCTCAGCATGCCGGAAAAAAAAGGCGGGAACGCCGGGCTGATGCCGGCCGTCGCCCCCATTGGAAAAAAGCGGTCGTTACTTTGGCCCAGGGCGAGAAGATCGACCTCGTGTAACGGCAGGAGAAATTCATGGCACTCAAGACTTTTCGGCCCCTGACGCCGACTCAACGTTTCAAGCAGACTTCAGCCTTTACGGAGGTGACCAAACAGACTCCGGAAAAGTCCTTGGTCGAGCCCCAGAAACGGTCAGGCGGCCGCAACAACCATGGCCGGCTAACCGCGCGCCACATCGGCGGCGGGCACAAGCGCAAGTACCGCATCATCGACTTCAAACGCAAGCTCCGGGACGTTGAAGCTACGGTGCAAGCGATTGAGTACGATCCCAACCGGTCGGCCCGGATTGCCTTGCTGGAATACGTGTCGGGCGAGAAAACCTACATTCTGGCTCCGAACGGGGTGGGGGTGGGAACCAAGGTCGTGGCGGGCGACAATGTGGCGCCGGAAGTCGGGAACGCGCTTCCGCTGCGGGTGATCCCGCTGGGAACTGTGATTCACAATGTAGAGATTAATCCCGGCCGGGGCGGACAAATTGCCCGAAGCGCTGGCCAGCAAGCCGTTTTAAACAACCGGGAAGGCGGGTACGCTTTGGTGCGCATGCCTTCTGGCGAGATTCGTCGGATCAATGAAAACGCGTACGCCACCGTTGGGCAGGTTGGGAATGTAGATCACATGAATGTGTCCAGTGGCAAGGCCGGCCGGACGCGCTGGCTGGGCCGGCGTCCTCATGTACGCGGGATGGCGATGAACCCGGTGGACCACCCGATGGGTGGCGGCCAGGGAAAAAGCAAAGGCGGTGGCGGCCGTCATCATCCGGTCAGTCCGTGGGGTCAGTTGTCGAAAGGATTCAAAACCCGTCGGAAACACAAACCGAGCGACGCTTTTATTGTGGAGCGCCGGAAGACCAAATCGAAGAGGAAGTAAGGTATGGGCAGATCGTTAAAAAAAGGCCCCTTCGTCGAGCCGAAGCTGATTGAAAAAATCGAGAAGATGAACGGGGGCGGGCCAAGGAAACCGATTAAGACCTGGTCGCGCAGGTCGATGGTAACCCCCGATTTTGTGGGTCACACGTTCCTGGTGCACAACGGTAAAATTTTTAACTCCGTTTTTGTGACTGAAAACATGGTCGGTCATAAACTGGGAGAATTCTCACCGACTCGCACCTTCAAGAAACACGGTGCCCATACGGCCAAGGTGACCAAATAGGGAAGGCGGACAAAAGCCGAGCACCACATGCAAGTAACATCCACATACCGATACGCTAGGATCTCGGCATTCAAAGCCCGGGAGGTAACCCGGGAGATCCAGGGCCGCTCAGCGGCGGACGCCCTTGATCTCCTTACCTTTAGCCCGAAGAAGGCTGCCGGGTTGATCAAGAAGACGTTGAAGAGCGCTATTGCCAACGCTGAAAACAACGCCGACCTGCGGGTTGACACGTTGCTTGTTAAAGAAGCCGTTGTGGGTGAAGGCCCGACTCTTAAACGGTTCCGCGCACGGGCCCGGGGTAGTGCGAGCCCGTTACGGAAACGCACCAGCCACATCCGGATCGTGTTGAGCGACGAGCTTGCGGCGCAGGTCGAGGAATTTAGAGCGAAACGGGCTGCTCGCAGCGGGAACCGGTCGCGCGAGGCCAGAACGGCCGGTACGGCGGCCGCCGCGAGGCCGGCACCGCAACCCGAAGTTAACGCACCGGAAACTTCCAGAGCACAGGAGAACGTTTAATTATGGGTCAGAAAGTAAACCCGATCGGTTTTCGATTGTCCGTAAACCGCGACTGGCGGTCGCGGTGGTATGCTTCCACCAAGGAATTTCCAGAGTTCTTGCACACGGACCTGCGCATCCGCACCTTCGTCAAACGAAAATTGGCGATGGCGGCGGTGTCCAAAATCATCATTGAACGTGCCTGGAACAGCATTCGGGTCACCATTTACACGGCGCGGCCGGGCATTGTCATTGGGCGTAAAGGTTCCGAGATCGAGAAGATGACCGAGGAAATCACCCGGATGTCGGGAGGCAAGCAGGTCAAGATCGATATCCAGGAAATCAAGACGCCCGAGCTGGATGCACAGCTGGTGGCTGAAAACGTTGCCTTGCAGATCGAGCGGCGGATTTCATTCCGGCGCGCCATGAAAAAGGCGGTGCAAACCACGCGTGACTTTGGCGCGTTAGGAATTCGAATCCGTTGTGCCGGACGCCTGGGTGGCGCGGAGATTTCCCGGGCGGAATGGTACCGCGAGGGTAAAGTGCCTCTGCACACGCTTCGCACACCGATTGATTACGGGTTTGCGGAAGCACACACGGTTTACGGCAAAATCGGTGTGAAATGCTGGATGTGTAAACCGGATGTGCTGCCGGAGCGTGAACCTCGCGAAGGCCGTGACCGCCGGGATCGGGGTGATCGCCGGCCCGCGCCGGCACCGGCCTCCACGACCTGACGCGAAGGAGAAATCATCATGCCCTTAATGCCAAAACGAGTGAAGTACCGGAAAACGCAGCGCGGCAGTCGAGCCGGCAGTGCGACCCGCAACACTTCCATCGCCTTCGGTGAATACGCGCTGCAAACCCTGGACCGCGCCTGGATCACTAACATTCAGATCGAGGCGGCCCGGGTTGCGCTCACGCGTAACATGAAACGTAAAGGTAAGCTCTGGATTAAAATTTTCCCGGACAAATCGGTGACAGCCCGTCCGCCTGAAACCCGGATGGGAAAGGGAAAAGGCAATCCGGAGTATTGGGTGGCAACGGTTCGTCCGGGAAACATCATTTTTGAGCTGGACGGGGTATCGGAATCCATCGCGCGTGAGTCCTTGCGGTTGGCGGCAACCAAGTTGCCGATCAAGACGCGGTTCCTCGCCCGGCACCATCAAGCGGTGGCCTAGACGCAGGGTACACGATGAAGATTAAAGAACTCCGTGAACTCAGCAACGAAGAGCTTGCCCGCCGTCAGGAAGAGCTCCGTCGGGAAACGTTCAACCTTCGCCTTCAACAGCAGACGGGGACGCTGGAAAAGTCGAGCCTGATCCGCATGAACCGTAAGGAAAACGCCCGGATTGAAACCATTTTGAGCGAGCGACGCCTGAAGGCAAGCGCTTAACCTGGGTGCGGGCCTTGTCCCGTGCCTGTTTCTGGAACCAATTTACATGGCTGAAGAGATTGTTGAAACAGCAGGAACGGCCGCGGTGCCGGCGAATCCGGCCGAGCCTCCTGTGCCCGTCGAGGCGGCACAGACGCCTGCTCCGGTCGCGCCGGCCCAGACCCCTGAAACTCCGAGGCGGCACCTTCGGAAAACGCGCGTGGGTGAGGTGGTGTCCAATAAGATGGACAAGACCATCGTCGTCGCAGTTGTTCGTCGGGTGCCGCACCCAAAGTTCGGGAAGATTATCAAGCGGACTAAAAAGTTGTACGCGCACGACGAGCGAAATCAGTGCGCCATGGGCGATTTGGTCCGAATCGAAGAGACACGACCGCTCAGCCGGCTCAAACGCTGGCAGTTGGTCGAAGTGTTAAAGCATTAAAGGGCCCGACCTACCATGATTCAACTTCGTTCGAGACTAGATGTGGCGGACAACACCGGAGCCCGGATGGCGACCATGATCGGCGTGATCGGGAAGGCTACCATGTACGCCCATGTCGGGGATGTAATCACCTGCAACGTCAAGGAAGCGTCTTCCGGTGGCACGGTGAAAAAGGGGGACGTGGTCAGGGCGGTGGTGGTGCGGACCAAACAGCCGGTGAAACGTGATGACGGGTCCTACCTGCGCTTTGACAACAATGCGATTGTTATCATCGACAAAGACCTGAACCCTCGCGGTACCCGTATTTTCGGGCCGGTAGCTCGCGAGTTGCGGGAAAGAAACTTTATGAAAATCATTTCGCTTGCGCCGGAGGTGT
Source organism: Chthoniobacterales bacterium (assembly GCA_036401335.1). Lineage (GTDB taxonomy): Bacteria > Verrucomicrobiota > Verrucomicrobiia > Chthoniobacterales > JAFAMB01 > DASWVC01. Next base: position 12,345 of record DASWVC010000094.1, on the reverse strand, counting down.
TATGAACCGGCCGCGTTTTCATGTGAGTAAAGGGGATCAGGTGCAGGTGATTTCGGGCAATCACCGCGGGGCAACAGGGAAAATCCTGCAGATTTTGCCGAAAAAGCAGCAAGTCCTCGTGGAAGGCGTGCGCATGATCAAAAAAACGCAGCGGAAGAGTCAGGATCACCCAAACGGGGCCATCATCACCCGCGAAGGGCCGATTCATATTTCGAATGTGAAGTTGCTGGAAGCCTCGAGCGAACGCTCCGGCAAGCGCCAGAAGGTTAAGAAAGGTTAAGCGATGCAAGCTGAGCTGTACCGGGAATACAAAGAGCGTGTGGCGCCCAGCCTTCGGGAGAAACTGGGGTATAAAAACGCGTTGGAAGTTCCGCGCGTAGACAAAGTCGTTATAAACACGTGCATGGGCACCCACGCCGCTGACGCCAAACAGGCGCTGGACGATGCAAAGGCGGAGCTGGCTTTGATCAGCGGGCAACGGCCGACTGAGACAAGGTCGAAAAAAAGCATATCGAACTTCAAGCTGCGCCAGGGACAGCCTATCGGCGCGAAGGTGACTCTTCGGGGCGATCGCATGTATGAATTCCTTGAGCGGCTGATCAAAATGGCACTGCCGCGCATCCGGGATTTCCGTGGGATTTCACCCCGTGCATTCGACGGTAAGGGCAATTACACCCTTGGTGTGCCCGACCAGTCTATTTTCCCCGAGGTGGAGTTGGACAAAATCAAAAGGAACATCGGTTTTGATGTGACGATTGTCACCACGGCAAAGACCAACGACGAAGCCAAAACGCTTCTGACCGAGTTGGGCGTGCCGTTCAGCGATCGCAAGTTGCCGACGCCCGAACCACAAAAATCAAGTTCATGAGCACACTTTCAGATCCGATTGCGGATTTTCTCACTCGCCTGCGGAATGCCGCGGGAAGCAATCGTCAGGATGTTACCGCCCCGTATTCCCGCATGAAAGAAGAGATCGCCCGGATCCTGAAGCAGGAAGGGTTCATTGCGGGGTTTGAAGTCGATAGAACGAGCAAACCTCCGTCCGTCAAAGTGACGATGAAGTTCGTCAATCGAACCCCGGCTTTGACCGGACTGCGTCGGGTAAGCCGCCCTGGGTTGCGAAAATACGTTGGTTCTGAGGAGGTCCCGCGTGTCCTGGGAGGCACGGGTGTCTCCATCCTTTCGACCTCACGCGGGATCATCACGGGCCGGGAGGCAAAAAAACAGCACGTTGGCGGGGAACTGCTGGCGGTGGTTTGGTAGGAGGTCATTGTGTCGCGAATAGGAAAAAAAAGCATTCAGCTCCCGGACAAGGTAAACGTTAACGTCTCGAGCGCAGGGACCGTGACCGTGGAAGGGCCGAGGGGGAAGCTCAACTGGAGTTTACCGCCGCAGATTTCTCTGGTCGTGGACGGGCGTCAGGCGTCCCTGCAACGCTCCGCCGAGAGTCGCAGTGTCCGTGCCCTGCACGGACTCTCGCGAAGCCTGGTCGACAACATGGTGACGGGCGTCAGCCAGGGATTTCAGAAAACGTTGGAAATCCACGGGGTTGGTTTCCGAGCCCAGGTCCAGGGAAGCAGCGTAAATCTCAGCCTTGGTTTTTCGCACCCGATTGTGTTCCCAATTCCGGACGGCATTAAAGTAACGGTGCAGGAGAATACGAAGGTACTGATCGAAGGCATCGACAAGCAGAAGGTGGGTCAGGCTGCGGCCGACATCCGGTCGTACTACCCGCCGGAGCCGTACAAAGGCAAAGGCATCCGTTACACCGGTGAGCAGATCCTGCGTAAGGAAGGCAAAACCGTTCAGTAAGGAGAGAAAAGAAAGCTCATGGCGTTTACAGATCGAATTAAGCTTCGGCACCGACGGATCCGCAAACGGGTGTCAGGCACCCAGCAACGGCCACGGTTGAGCGTGCACTTCTCCGGTCAGCACATTTATGCTCAGGTGATCAACGACGAGGTAGGCGCCACGGTCGCTGCAGCCTCCACGGTGGAGGCAAGCCTGCGCGGGAACCGCCGAGCCAATGCCAACGTTGAGATGGCTCAAAAAGTAGGTACGCTCGTGGCGGAAAGAACGCTGGGCAAAAACGTTAAGGCGGTGGTGTTTGATCGCGGCGGATTTACTTATCATGGCAAGGTAAAAGCCTTGGCCGATGCGGCCCGGGCGGCCGGCTTGGAATTTTAAATACAATATGGCAACTGATGTCAGGCATCGTCGAAACGATCACTCCTCCGACCGTGGGCAGAAAGGCGACACGACAGAAAAGGTCGTCTTTATCAACCGTTGTGCCAAGGTCGTGAAAGGGGGCCGTCGCTTCAGCTTCAGCGCCCTGATTGTCGCGGGCGACCACAAAGGCAAAGTTGGGTTCGGTTTTGGCAAGGCGAACGAGGTTGCTGAAGCAATTCGAAAAGCCTCGGAGTCCGCCCGCAAGTCGATGATAAAAATTGCGGTTCAGGAGAACACCATTCCGCACGAAGTGATTGGCGAGTTTGGCGGGGGCCGCGTGCTTCTCCGGCCGGCGTCGCCTGGCACCGGGGTAATTGCGGGAGGAGGCGTACGAGCGGTGGTGGAAGCTGCCGGGATTCGCGACGTCCTGGCCAAATCTCTAGGGTCAAGCAATCATGCCAATGTGGTCAAGGCTACCCTCGAAGCCCTTCGTGCTTTGCGCCATCGGGACGACATTTTCCGGCTTCGCGGGAAGACGACAGGAGCTTGAGGGTGCGTGCGGCGGTGCACGCAGCAAGCAGCATCGTGTTTCGACAGGACTAATCTTATGAATCTCAGTGAATTAAAGCCGCGTCCGGGTGCGAAGCACCGGACCAAACGGTTGGGTTGCGGAGAAAGCTCCGGCCACGGTAAGACGAGCGGCAAAGGCCATAAGGGACAAAAAGCTCGTTCTGGCGGCAGCATCCGGCTGGGCTTTGAAGGCGGCCAGATGCCGTTGATTCGCCGGCTGCCAAAACGCGGTTTCAACCACAAAAGGTTTAAAACGGTGTACGCGGTGGTTAACCTTGAGGCCCTCGAGCAGTTCGAGGCCGGGACCCATGTGACGCTCCAGTTGCTTCGGGAACGGGGCCTAACGAATGGAGCGTTTCACGGCGTGAAAATTCTCGGTCAGGGACAATTGACGAAGGCGTTGACGGTGGAGGCCGACAAATTCAGTGAATCGGCCCGTCAGCGTATTGAGCAGGCTGGAGGTACAGCCGTTTCGCCCGCCCGCGTGCCGTCCGTTTCATGATCTCGGCGTTTTCTAACATCTTCAAAATCCCGGAGTTGCGGCAGCGCATCCTGTTCACCGTTGGCATGCTGGTGATCGTCCGGGCCGGCGCCGCCATCACCATCCCCGGCGTCAATGCGCACGTTCTGAACGAGTGGTTCAACTCACAGATGGCACAATCCACGGCCGGCGGCATCGCGGCTTTGGCAAACATCTTTGCCGGCGGGGCGTTGGAGCATTGCGCCATTTTTTCTCTCGGCATCATGCCCTACATCAGCGCATCAATCATGATGCAATTACTGACGGCCGTGGTGCCGCGCCTGAATAAGATGGCGCGGGAGGAAGCGGGGGGCCGACAGAAGGTGATGCAGTACACCCGGTACGTCACATTAGGACTATGCCTGTTCCAAGGCTACCTGCTTGCGGTTTCGATGCAAAATCCCGGGTCTAACCCGTTCCTGCAAGGCATTGGCTCGGTGACGGCCCGCCTTGGGCCTTTGGTGACGAATCCAGGATTCGGCTTTATCCTCGTGGCGGTAATCACGTTGAGCGCGGGCACGATGTTCCTGATGTGGCTTGGCGACCAGATCACCGAGCGAGGGATTGGTAACGGCACGTCCATGATCATCACGGTGGGCATTGTTTCCTCGCTGCCCGGCGCCTTGGTGCAGGTCTGGAACACGTTTGTACCGGCAGCGGGCTCGCCGAGCCGGGTTAGCCCGATGGTGCTGGTATTGATGCTGTTTTTTTTAGTCGTCGTCATTGCGGGCGTCATTGCGCTCACGCAGGGGCAGCGCCGGATCAGCATCCAGTACGCGAAGCGCCAGGTTGGCCGTAAGGTCTATGGAGGACAGACCCAATACCTGCCCCTGAAAGTCAATGCGGTTGGCGTGATGCCAATCATTTTTGCGCAAGCAATTTTGCTTTTTCCGTCCACGATTTTGAGCATGGCCTTTCGCAATCAGGAATGGGCGGTGAATCTGTCCAACTCACTTGCGGTCGGCTGGGTGCATTATCTGGTCACCGCATTGCTCATTTTCTTCTTCAGCTATTTTTGGGTGGCCATCCAATTTCAGCCTACGCAAATCGCCGACGACCTGAAAAAATACAACGGGTACATCCCCGGTTGCCGTCCGGGTAAACCGACGGCGGATTTCCTGGAGCATACGCTCACGCGTCTTACTTTTGCCGGGGCCGTGTTTCTCACCATCATTGCAGTCATCCCAGAGACTTTGATCACGCTCATGGGTGTGCCCCGGCTGACAGCCCGTTTCTTTGGCGGCACCAGCGTGCTAATCATCGTTGGTGTGCTGCTTGACACCATGCGGCAGGTTGAGACTTACCTGATCCAGCGTCATTATGACGGGTTCCTCCGCAAAGGCCGCCTCCGTGGCCGTTTCGAACGGACCGCCGGAGGAAGTGGGGTCGTGGTCAAGGAACGGGCGTTGCTCTGGATGTGGGTCGCCTTTGCCGTCCTCGCCGTAGCCGGGGTGGCCATCTCAATTTTTGTGAACCAGCACTGAGGCTTGTAGGCCGGCCCAAGAAAACCTGGGTCGCCGGTGCTTGCGGGCAGCCTGCAGGTGCTTCGCCGGCCGGAGGCGAGCCGCGCGGTCTGATGATCCCGATTAAAACACCACAGGAAATTGAGCGGATGCGGGCCTCCTGCCGTACAGCCGCTGAGATACTGGAGGCGGTATCGCGCCTGCTTGCGCCCGGTCTAACCACGCGGGAGGTTGACCAAGCTGCCGCACGACTGATGGAGGAGGCCGGTTGTCGTAGTGCGTTTCTCGGCTACAAGAAATTCCCGGGTTACATCTGCATCTCGATCAACGATGAAGTTGTCCATGGCATTGGCGGCACCCGCCGGATTCAGTACGGCGACATCGTGAAACTTGACATCGGGGTGGTCCTGAACGGTTTTGTCGGGGACACGGCGGCGACAATCGCCGTTGGAATGGTCGGTGCAGACGTGCAGCGCCTGTTGGATGTGACAGAAAACGCCTTGTACAAAGGCATCGAACGCGCCCGAGAAGGACGCCGTCTGGCGGAGGTGTGTGCTGCCATTCAGGACGAGGTAGAGACTTGCGGTTTCAACGTCGTTCGGGAGTTTGTGGGGCACGGCGTTGGACGCCGGCTTCATGAGGAGCCTCAGATTCCGAACTATCGAACCTCGGCAGCGACACCTAAGCTGCGCGCAGGAATGACCTTGGCCATTGAGCCGATGGTTAATGCTGGCAGGCCTGAAGTACGGGTACTTGCCGACGACTGGACGGTCGTCACCGCGGACCGGTCGCCTTCAGCCCACTTCGAGCACACGGTCCTGGTAACCAAAGGCGAGCCGGAGATTTTAACGTGGCGCGAAAAAGCTTCTTCGAAGTTGAAGGTAAAGTCAGGGCGGGCCGGCGAAGAAGGCAGGTGACTGCTTGATGGCCCAGGCTCGGAGGTGTGCCGTGGGAAAATTTGTTTCTATTAGGTCATTGCCAGGTCACAAAGTTATGTTACAGGTGTGACCTTACGGCTTGCTGGAAGGTCACGACACTTTTGCACAAGCCTGAGAAAAGGCGGTTAACGCGCTCTATAGAGGGAGACCTCTGATGGAGGCGCTTTTTTGTCCCTGAGTGGGACGGTTACGAATGAAAGTACGACCTTCAGTAAAGCGGCTCTGTGAGAGCTGCCGGATTATTAAACGAAAAAATGTGGTGCATGTCGTCTGCAAGAACCCGCGCCACAAACAAAGACAAGGTTAAGGGAACCGTTCTGCGACGGTCGTTCTAAGCGATATATGCCTCGATTATTAGGTGTTGAAATTCCGGGTGACAAACGCATCGAAGCTTCCTTGCCGTACATCTACGGCATCGGCCCAAGGACCGCGAAAAAGATTCTCGAGCAGGCCAACATTGATCCGAACCTCCGGGCCAAGAATCTCACCCCAGAGCAGCTCGGTGACATTGTTCACGCCATCAATGGAAGCGGTTTATTGATTGAAGGCGACCTTCGACGGGATATCCAGGGTAACCTGAAGCGCCTGCAGGCAATCCGCTGTTACCGGGGCATCCGTCACATTCGCGGGCTTCCGGTTCGGGGGCAACGCACTTCGACCAATGCACGCACGCGAAAAGGACCGCGAAAGACGGTCGGGGTTCAGCGCAATAAAGATGCCAAAGCAGGAAAGGTTTAAACGGTAAAGTATTATGGCTGACGAGACGCCCAGTTCTGCGCCTGAAGAATCGAAACCGGCCGGTGAAGCCGCACCGGTTACTCCCGAAGCTCCGGTTCTCCCCGGTGCGCCAGTGACCCCGGTTGTGGCGGCGGCAGGCGAAGCGGCGAAGGCTCCGCGAGTTCCTAAACCGAAGACGAAAAAAGAATCGCCTGGAACCGAAGCGGCCAAGCCGTCTTTGTCCTTGGATGGGGGGGATGCGGAACGTCCCAAGATCATCAAGGCCAAAGGAAGTAAAAACGTCAACACCGGCGTCGCCCACGTCCTGGCGACTTTTAACAACACGATCGTTTCGGTGACGGATTTGAACGGCAATGTGATCGGCTGGTCAAGTGCGGGCAAGGTGGGCTTCAAGGGGTCTCGCAAGAGCACCGCCTACGCTGCGCAACTGGTGGCACAAGATGCCTGCCGTCAGGCTATGGGGCATGGGCTGAAGGAAGTTGAGGTGTTGGTCAAAGGGCCCGGAGCAGGCCGTGAATCTGCTGTCCGCGCGATCCAGGCAATCGGCTTGGATATTTCGGTGATCCGCGACGTTACCCCAGTGCCTCACAACGGATGCCGCCCGCCGAAACAGCGGCGTGTCTGACCGGGAAATTTTGCCATGGCTCGTTACACAGGTCCTAAATCACGAATCAGCCGGCGCTACGGCGTAGCCCTATTCGGTCCCAGCAAAGCGCTTGAGCGCAAAAATTATCCTCCCGGCATGCATGGCCCAAAAGGGGCCCGGCGCAAGCTGTCCGATTATGCCAACGCGCTGGCTGAAAAACAGAAATTGCGGTTTCAATATGGATTGATGGAACGCCAGTTTCGGCGCTACTTCGAAACGGCCCTGCGTAAACGCGGGGTGACGGGTGAGACGCTGTTGCAGATGTTGGAAACGCGACTCGACAACGTGGTTTACCGACTCGGCTTGGCGAATTCCCGGAGTGCAGCGCGGCAAATGGTGTCACATGGACACGTGCGTGTGAACAACCGCAAGGTTAACGTATCTTCCTACAACCTTCGGGCTGGTGACGTGGTGACGGTGAAAGACAAATCGGCTTCCCGACGTCTGGCGGCTCGCAATTTCGAACTGACTCAGATCCAGCCTGTGCCGGATTGGCTGGTTGTTGATAAAGATCAATTTCAAGGCAAAGTCGTCCGGGTGCCAAGCCGTGAGGAGATTGCCCCGATCGTCAACGAGCAACTCATCGTTGAATTGTATTCCCGTTGACCTTGGGTTATTGGGTTTGGGTCACAGCAGGGTATGGCCGGTGAGGGAGCGCTGACCTTACCGAGCTTGGGTTCCCCGGCAGGGGAGCCTGTCCTCAAGCGCCGTTATTGGGTGCCTGGGAAGGGCTGCTGCCCCGTTCGCTGGTACCCGGCATACCGCTTAGTCAAAAGTCTGTTCTGAAATGGGCCCAGGTGGGTCGCGTGTCCCCAGCGACTTCTGGCAGGGCCAGCCGTTTCTTGTCGTCCGCGGACTGAGGGCGCTACCATCCGGGGGCGCTTGGGGACAAGCTCCCCAACCGGAAAAAGCGCACCCGGTGAGGCGGCCCGTACGGATGACGAAGGCTTCCCCGCCGGCTGCGAAGGGACTAGCCGCCCTGCTAAACCGGGGCTTCCTGAGTCCCCTTTCAATACGTGGGCGGCCCCCCTCAGTGTTGTTGTTTACTGTCCGGGGCTGACCCGGTTTTTCCTACGCTTTCCTGAGTCGGTACTCGTAGCTTTCACAAAGCGCAAGCCAACTCGCCTCGATCACATTATCTGAGACTCCTACCGTGCACCACGTCTCGTGGTGATCCGTGCTGTCTACCAATACCCTGGTGCGCGACCCTGTGCCCTGGTGGGTCCCAATGATTCGCACCTTGTAATCTTCTAGGAGGATGTGTTCAATGTCCGGGAAGACAGGGACTAACGCTTTACGCAACGCCGCATCCAGTGCGTTCACCGGGCCATCTCCTTCCGCGACGGTGTAGATGTCGTCTCCGTCGACCTTAAGTTTTACCGTTGCTTCGCAGCTCTCGAACCGGTTGCGGACGGAGTGAATGTAAGAACAGTGGTACTCAATCAATTCCCAGAGCGGTGGCGGAGACGTTAACACCCGCCGGATGAGCAGTTCAAACGAAGCCTCAGCCGCTTCAAATTCATAGCCGAGGTGCTCCAGTCGCTTGACTTCGTGCAGGATAGCACCGACCTGGGGTGAATTTTTTTCGAAGGAGAAGCCCAGTTCACGGGCTTTGCCGATGACATTGCTTTGACCGGACAGTTCAGAGACCACGATGTGCTGCCGGTTGCCCACAGCCGCCGGTTCAATGTGCTCGTAGCTGCAAGCCAGCTTCTGTACCGCATGCACGTGAAGCCCTCCTTTATGGGTGAACGCCGTTGAGCCGACAAAAGGCGCGCGGACATTATGGGGACAGTTGGCAAGTTCATCCACAAAAAGCGACAGCTCCCGCAGCCGGGTTAAATCGGGCACGACCTCAAGTCCCAATTTCAGCTGCAAATTGGGAATCGCGCTGGTCAAATTGCAATTCCCGGTTCGTTCGCCGTAGCCGTTGACCGTTCCCTGCAACTGCACGGCTCCGGCTCGGACCGCAGCCAAGGCGTTGGCCACGGCCAATTCACCGTCGTTGTGGGTGTGAATTCCGATGGGCACGCCGAGTTCACAGATGGTCCGCACAGTCACCTCGCCGACTTCGTCTGGCAATGAACCGCCGTTTGTATCGCACAGCACGATCACGTCAGCGCCACCCTCCGCGGCGGCCCGCAACGCCCGAAGGGCGTCTTCCCTGCCGTCCTTGTAGCCGTCGAAAAAATGTTCGGCATCGAAAATGACCTCACGCCCTTCTGCCTTCAAGCAGCGGACTGTCGCACGAATCATTCGTTCATTTTCCTCTACGTTGATGCCCAGAATTTCTTCAACGTGAAGACGCCAGGCCTTTCCGACGATGGTCACCACCGGCGTTTGCGCCTCCAGGAGCAGCTTTACTTGCGCATCGCTGGTCGGGTCCGCTTTGGGCCGGCAGGTGCTCCCAAAGGCACAGATTTTGGCTTGGCGCCAGCGGCGCTGGGCCGCCTGGCGGAAGAATTCAATGTCCTTTGGGTTCGAACCGGGCCAGCCACCCTCGATGTACGAAATGCCGAATCCATCCAGCTTTTCAGCAATCCGAATTTTGTCCTGAACGCTGAAGGAAATGCCTTCGCCCTGAGTGCCGTCACGCAGGGTTGTGTCGTACAGAAACACTTGGGTCGGATTCATAGGAGTTGAAACCCGTATCCTACACGCTGCATCAGAGCAAATGCCAAATTCTTGCCGGCCAAGGCATTCAAGGTTATTTAACCTTGATCCACCTGCACCCTCGCGGGAGATCGGTTCGGAGCTTCGTTTACCATGAAAATGTTTCGTTGGTTTTGTTGGACGTTATTCACCTTCAGTGCAATTGCCGCCTGGAGTGCCCCGGCCCTGCCAGGGCTTCAGATTCGCTACGATCGTCCTGAGCATTTCACCGATTTTAAGCTTCAGGGACGCACCGAAACCGAGACCACCCGGATTTTCGCCAATGCGATTTCAGAGCGTTTGTCCAAGGAGTTGGCGAGAGGCTTACCCGGCACGCACCTCACGATCGAGTTCACGGATATAGATCTGGCCGGCCGTTACGAACCGTGGCGTGGCCCCCAGTTTTACGACATCCGTTTCTACCGTGATTTTACCCCGCTCCGCCTGGATTTCCGGTACACCCTGACTGGCTCACGGGGCGAAGTCCTGGCAAATGGGACGAAGCAGGTCTACGAGGCTTACTACCAGTACTACCATGAATACGAACTTACGTTCGTCGGGCAAAACCCTGCTTTTTATGAGCTGCGAGCGTTACAGGCTTGGCTGGCTGCCTTGATTCGGCAGGAACGCCCCGCCCTGGTCGCCGCAAAGTAAGGTAGGGTGGGCGTGTTTTCAGTCGCGGATAATCACCGGGGTGCCGATTGAGGCTGCACCATAGAAACGGCGGGCCTGCCCCGCCGGCATGCGGATGCATCCATGCGAAGCGGCATAACCCGGCAGGTAGCCGGCATGCAGACCCACTCCGCCGTAAATGCGTAGGAAATAAGGCATGGGTGCGCCGATGAACTGGGCTCCGGCAGGCCGTGGGTCCTTGCGCACGTCCACGTCACGCTGGATCACCAGCCCATCGCGCAGGTACGCGCCGTAAAGGCTTGAACGGTGATCGAAATCCTTTTGGATTACCTTGTACCGCCCAGGGGCAGTGTCATGGCCCTCCCGACCGGTAGAAACCGGCGCGGTCAGGACCAATTCCTGACCAGAGTAGAGGGTCGCCCGTTGATCCCGGAGGTTTATTACGATGGCCACTTTGCCGGGAGGAAGCCCCAACACGTCGTACATGGCGTTCTGATATTCAGCGCAACCGGCAAAGAGTAAAGCCATGAGGAGCAGGCCGCTCCGAACGCCATTATTCATTGATACGCTACGCATGGTCGACCCCAGGCGGTGTGTCAAGGCGCCAACCGGACGTTGCGGTCGAGCGCCCGCTTGTGCCGCAGATTTGTGTCAGGCTGCACCAAGGAGAGAAACGGGATGAGCCTGACGGCCGCTGGCCGTCGTACCAATGGGTGAATGACCAGTAGGTTAACCACAAAAGGGGGATTGATAAAAGGCCGGCTTACATCGACCCTGCGGGCGCCGTGACCTGGTTGATCGATGCGTTGGCGTGGATTTCGGTAGCCGGCTTGCTCGGTTTTGTCGGGAACCTGCTGGTGAACGGGTACATCGTTCGCCGACCGGCATTGGCGCCCGGTCTGCCGGCGAACCCACCAAAGGTTTCCATTCTGATCCCGGCGCGCAATGAAGAGCTGCGTCTGGGGCCGTGCCTTGAGTCGCTGGACCGTCAGGATTACGTGAACCTGGAGGTTCTGGTCCTCGACGACCGGTCCGAGGACCGCACGGCTGAACTGGCGCGGCGGCATGGCTATGCCGAGGGAGAGGGCGCAGGCCGGCGGCTCTTGCGAGGACGTCCCCTGCCGGCAGGCTGGACCGGCAAAGCATGGGCCTGCCAACAATTGGCAGAGGCAGCGCGGGGCGACTACCTGCTTTTCACGGATGCCGACACCCTCCATGCACCGGGGTGTGTAAGAGCGGCGGTTGCCCATGCCTTGGCGACCCGTGCGGACCTCTTAACCCTCTGGCCGTTTCAGATTACTTGCACCTGGTCGGAGCACCTGGTCATACCGCTTTTACTCGTCGCCGCAGGTGGTGCGCTGCCGCACTGGCTCCTGGCGCTGGCGCTGCGTTACCGGCGCCTGGCGGAGTTGATCGGACCGGGGCGCCTGCGCAGCCTGGGCGCCGCCAATGGCCAGTTCCTGCTGTTCCGGCGGACGAGCTATTTTGGCTGCGGCGGACATCGCGCAGTGGCCAATCACCTGGTGGAAGATGTGGCGCTCGGGCGCGAAATGGCCAAGCGGACCGCGGAAGGCGTCCGGTTGGTGAGTGCCAATGGAATCGACCTGATCCAATGCCGCATGTACACCTCTTTTCTGGAGTTGTGGGAAGGTTTTACAAAAAACCTCCACCCGCTCTTTGAGGGCAATCAGGTTGCCTTTGCCACGTCCATCTGCACGCAGGGCCTTCTCTTTATCTGGCCTTTTCTGGTGGTTTGGTGGCGGCCGACCCTGCCGGTCTTAACCCAGCTCGCTTTCATTTACCTGGTCCGGGTTTTGGCGGCTTGCAAGTACCGGAGTTCCTGGTGGGGCGTTGTCTTTCATCCCATCGGTTACGGCGTGGTTTTGCTGATTGCGCTCAACAGTTACCGCTGTGCAGCCGGCAAAGGAGTAGTCTGGAAAGGGCGTCGCTACCAGGTCACGGCCGAAAACGCCGGGCATGTTTAGGTTTTTAAAACAATCCTTTGACATGTTAGGA
>DASWVC010000093.1:0-3214 GCA_036401335.1 Chthoniobacterales bacterium | reverse complement strand
CCGGGCGATTGCTTCCACCCATTCCGCCGTCACCCCTTCCACTGCCCGGCTCGAGAAGGCGTAGGCGCTCGGCATCTCCTCCCAAACGAGCAGGCCCAGCCGGTCGCACCAGTAAAGGTAGCGTGGATCTTCAATCTTTTGGTGCTTGCGGGCACCATTGAACCCGAGCCGCTTGGTGAGAAGAACATCCTGCCGCAATTCTTCATCGGTTGCGCTTAGGCCGCTTGCCGGCCAGTAGCCTTGATCGAGAACCAGGCGCAACGGGTAAGCCCGTCCATTCAAAAGAAAGGCGATCTCATCGAAACCGGCACTCCGCAAGGCGGTGTAACTCTCGACCCGGTCCAGGACCTCATCGCCGCGGCCGAGCGTGATCTTCACCTCGATCAACTGCGGGTGTTCCGGGCTCCAGAGCAATTCCTGACGGACGTCCTCCAGGCCGCCGTCGTAGAGGTGGAAGCTGCGGACCACCGAAGGGCCCTGGAGACGAAAGCTATCATCGGCGACCAGCCTGTCCCGGACGAAAAGCTGCACCCGCAGGAAGTCGTCCGGCTCCAGCATCCCGTCGATCTCGGCTTCGCACCTCAGGGAAAAATGCTCCAAGTCAGGCGTCCACTGCAAAGAGCGGAGGTAGGTTTCCGGCGTGTACTCAAGCCACACGGTCTGCCAGATCCCGGTCGTGCGCGGGTACCAGATGGAATGCGACCGCAACTGCCAATCCTGTTTTCCGCGGGGCTGGTCGAGCGCGCCCGGTTCGTCCTCGGCCCTGACGACGATGGTCAGCTCGGGTGCCTGCTTCGCCAGACCCGTCACTTCCACCGTAAACGGGGTATGGCCACCTTCGTGCCGGGCCAGGAAATGGCCGTTCACCCAAACTTCCGCGCGGTAATCCACCGCTCCAAAATGAAGAAAAACCCGTGCCCCCGGTCCAGCCGCCGGCACCGTTTTGCGGTACCAGACTACCGGATGAAACCCCTCGTCGTGAATGCCGCTGCGCGGGGTTTCCGGGGCATACGGCACCTCGATCGTGCGATCGAAACTGACCGCGGCGGGTTCTTTCCACTGCCGGGCGGGATCAAAAGCGAAATCCCACGGGCCGTTCAGGTTTGACCAGGTCGCACGTCGCAACAAGGGACGCGGGTGAGCGGTAGATCCTTCCATGAATCGGGTGAGCGTGAGAGAATTAAGCGCGTTCGACAAGTTTAAGATGGCGGCCCGTGTCGCCTTCGAAAGAACCGGGCACGAACCGGTGCTGCCAGCCGCTCGAGGGCAGCCGATGGTCGAGAACCATCACCGCTGCCGTCAACGTTCCTGGCCGTTCGCAGGTTCAGGGGACGGCCGGAACCGAAACGACCTGGCGCATCTGCGGGTAGCCGACCACTTGCGTCTCGAGTGTGTAGGTACGCCCCGCAACCATGTCGCGGGTGGATACCGTACCGACAAATTCGGCCCGTTCGTCCGGGTTGATAAGCACCGTGCCGGGATCTGGATGGGCGGGCTGATCGTCCGACCATTGGACCAGTTTTCTCCCCGTTCCGTCGCGAAGAATAAAGTCGTACCGCCGGCTGTCGTTGAAAAACAAGGCAACGCTTTGCCGTCGACGGTTGATCAGGAGCACTCGCACTTCCAGCGTGCGCGTGTCGGCCAGCCTGACCACCGGCGGGTTGACCTGCGCCCGCACCTCTACCCCGTACACGACGGGCCCCGTAATGGGTCCGAAAGGTCCCGTTTTGGAAGCAGTGACTTTGGCCGCCTTAGGCTTGTTGCCATGCCCCACAAAAGGGACCCAACGGTAAAGCCCCTGTTGAGCACAGCCGGTGACGAGGAAAAAACTAAGCGTTCCAAGGAGAACACGGAAGGGCATGGGAGATCGTTTAGCAGACGGGCCAGAGGTTGCAAATCCTAAGCTGTTTCATATCAGTGCGTTATGCACACGGGGCAAATGGGGGCGGCGCGATGGACCACGGTCGGGTTAGGCGCAGCGGCCTTGTTCTTGGCCAATGCGGTGTGCCCGGCCACCGGGATGGAACTGGAGTTCCCGACCGAAAACGATGCCCTGCTGACCGCTGACCCGCAAAGTTTCTACCAGTACGTCGACCGTAACTTCGAAGGAAGGAACAGCAAAACCTGGGAGGGCGGCCAGTACGGTTTTGTCCGTGACCCGCGACGCTTCGGAACGGAGATCATCTACACGCGTTTCCACGAAGGAATTGACATTCGACCCTTGCACCGCTCTCCGGGCGGCGAACCACAGGACGTGGTAGGAGCCATTGCCGGAGGCCAGGTGGTGTACGTGAACGCGCAACCCGCTGCCTCCAATTACGGGCGCTACGTCGTGGTTCAGCATGACTGGGACGGCTGCCCTTATTTCAGCCTCTATGCCCACCTGCAAACCATTGCCGTTCAGGTGGGCACCCGGGTTGGTCCAAAGGCGCCGCTGGGGGTGCTGGGATATTCCGGCGAAGGCCTGAACCGGGAACGCGCGCATGTTCACCTCGAGTTAAATCTCATGCTGAACGCGGCATTCGACGCGTGGTACGTGCGGTACTTCCCTTCGGACCCAAACCGGCACGGCCCCTACAACGGCATGAACCTTGACGGCATCGACCTCGGGCGCCTGTACCCTGATTCGCAAAAACAGCCCGCACTGACTGTCCCCGAGTTTCTGGCCCGGGAAGAAACCTGGTACCGGGTCCGGGTTCCCGCCCGCTCCGGCATGGACATTCTCACCCGGTACCCGTGGCTGGCGCCCAGCGGCCGGCCGGCGCGCGCATGGGAAATCTCCTTTGCCCGCTCAGGTGTTCCGTTGCGGTTCGAACCCGCTGCCGATGCGCCAAACGCCCCGGTCCTAACCTGGGTCCACCCCTCCCAGTTTCAACAGGGTTGGCTGACCCGTGGTTACGTGCAAGGGGTCGCCCCCAACTGCACCCTGAGCAAGGAAGGGATGCGTTACCTTGATCTGATCTGTCCGGGCGATTGAGCGTGACCAGGGAAATGAAGTTGTCGGCCTGACGGGTCGAGCAGATGCCACAGGCCGAAGAACCGAACGGTGCCACGAATTCTTCAGGAACCACGATCGGCCCCTGGCCCGGCTTGTGCCTGCGGTAAAATCCCATTCGTGCGAAGAGGCGGCAGAGGCCGTCGCTGAGTGGAGGCACCAACGAAAACGGTGTCGGCTTGGAGGGCTCAACCTCAAGGACCTGATCAGCGAAGGGCG
>DASWVC010000092.1:0-12654 GCA_036401335.1 Chthoniobacterales bacterium | reverse complement strand
CTTCACCTCCCATGAGCAAGTTCGTTTACCGTCAAATCAGCCTTTTGCATCCCGACACCAAGGCCCTTCTGGGACGCGTCCTGGTTGGAATCCCGAAAACTGCCCTTGAAACGTTGAAGGTGAATCCGAATCGCCATCAGGCGGATGATAACGCCTTGATCCAGGAACTCATGACCGACGCCGACGTGGCAACGGTGGAGCGCCTCGTGATGCCGTCTTTCAAAGGGTGTGTCACCGAAATCACAGCACCTCCATTTGCGGAAGGCGCGGACGACCTCGCGGATCCGGTGGCCACCTCTGCGGATGGAAAATGCTTTTGGCACCTTTCGTGACCCGTTCCGATCAGGTGGCCAGTGCTCATGAAGAAAGTGTCGCCAGGCCGGACAATGCGCTCCCCCACTGCAACGGCGGACCGAGCCATCATTGTTGGGGCAGAACAGGACGCGGAGCACTGGCAAGAACGCTCCAACGGCTGTTAAGAAACAGGCAGGATGCCTTCTCTGTTTCGGGTGCGGCGGCCGTTCATTGACGGGAAATCCGCAATGGTTGACCACTAGGTGAAGAAAACAGCTCTTATTCCCATAATACGGAACACATCCTGCTCACCGAGCAACCGAGTTTGGAGTGGTTTATGGGGATCCAGCGATGCACGAGACTAACCGTTAGGCGTCATTCGGGGGCGACACGAAGGCATTGCTTTGTCGATGGTACGGCAGTACCGGCCCGCCCAGGGTGCTTCTTTTCGTGCCTTATCGGCAGGCTCGAACCGTGCTGTCCGTCGGTCCATCCCGGAGCCCTTGGCGTTCCACGGCAGGAATCTCGAGGCCAAGCCCGCCTTCGGTCTTGCACCTGAACCTTCCGCGATCGGCTCCGAGGCCTGGATCCCGGGAGGCTCCAAGCATTTTCGGACTGCCTCCTCAAGGCCAACCCACCACGATTTATTATGAGTTCATTGTTGACCGACCAACCGTTTAGTCCCGAGCAAAAGGAATACCTTCAAGGCTATTTTGCCGGTCTGGCTTTTCGCCGGCCGTTTGTCGCTCACCTGCCGGACGGGCGAATTACCAGCGAGGCTGCGCCTGGTTTGATCAATGCTGCGGCCGAACCGTTGCCTGAAGCAGAGCGGACGGTTTTTGGAACGCCGGAATCGGATTTGTGCGAGCAGGAACTCTGGAAGCTCGAACGCAACGGCCTTGACGTCTGGGACGAAATGATGGCGCACGCGGCCGAAAACAAACTGCCGGACAAGAAACACACGTTCTGGTTCCGTTTTCATGGCCTGTTCTACGTCGGCCCGAACCAGGAATCCTTCATGCTGAGGTTGCGCATTCCCGCGGGCGAGCTCACCGCTCCGCAGATGCGTGGGTTGGCGGACATCGCGGACGAATGGGGCGGTGGCTACGCACACGTGACGACCCGGGCTAACCTGCAGATTCGCGAGATTGCCCCCAAAAACATTGTCAAGGTGCTGACCAAACTCCAGGAACTCGGCCTTACCGCGCGGGGTTCAGGGGTGGACAACGTCCGTAACATCACGGCTTCGGCGACGGCCGGAATTGATCCGGCCGAGTTAATCGACACACGACCGATGGCCAAAGGGCTGCACTATTATATCCTTAACAACCGCGACCTTTTCGGAATTCCCCGTAAATTTAACGTTTCTTTTGAAGGGGGCGGTGCCATCGGGACAGTGGCAGACACAAACGACATCGCGTTTATCGCGGTCCGGGTGCCGGAAGGCAAGTCGGTGGAACCGGGTATTTATTTCAGGATTCAACTGGCCGGGATCACGGGCCACGAGCAATTCGCGATGGACACCGGGGTGGTCATTCGACCGAACGATTCCGTGGCGGTGGGGGCGGCCATCATTCGCGTGTTCAACGAGCACGGCGACCGGACGAACCGCAAAAAGGCGCGGCTCAAGTACCTGATTGACAAATGGGGCGTTGATAAATTCATGGAGGAAGTGGAGAAGAAATTGGCTTTTCCGCTTCTGCGCCTCCCGGTGAAGGACTGTGAAGTGGCTCAGCCGCCGGTCCGGCACGGCCACATCGGCGTTTACAAACAATCGCAGCCGGGCCGCAATTACATTGGGGTGGTAATTACGGTGGGGATGATGAAGACCCGCCAGATGCGCCGCTTGGCGGACCTGGCACAGAATTACGGTTCAGGCACGGTGCGACTTACGGTGTGGCAAAACCTGCTCATCCCGGACATTCCGGATGCTTTTGTGGAAACGGTGAAGCGCAACTTGGTGAAAATGGGATTTCACTACGAGGCCAACACGATCATGGGGGGTGTGATTGCCTGCACCGGCAACGTCGGTTGCAAGTGGTCCTCCACGAACACCAAAAGTCAGGCGGTCGAACTCGCGCGCTACCTGGAGAAACGGGTAAAACTCGACCAGCCGATCAACATCCACCTGACCGGCTGCCCGAACTCGTGTGCCCAGCATTACGTCGGCGACATCGGTTTGCTGGGGGCGAAAGTGTCGCGTGGGGGCGAATCGATTGAGGGCTACCATGTGCTCCTGGGCGGTTCGTGCGTGGGTGAACAGGCGCTGGCCCGCGAGGTCTTTCACGGCATCCCTTTTGATGAAGTACCGCCCCTGATGGAGAGGGCGCTGAAGACCTATCTGGCCCGTCGCCAAAATCCGCAGGAAAGCTTTGTGCAGTTTACGGGCCGTCACAGTGTAAAAGAGCTCCAGGAGATGTTCTCCGAATGACAAGAAGAAACCGACCTGCTGGGGTACGCCCGCGACGTTCAGCTGACCCTTTGTTAAAGAAATGACGACATCCACTGCTCCGAGTCCGAGCCTTCCGTTCATCCCGGACAATGCACCGTTTACTCCCGCTCAACGCGCCTGGTTGAACGGGCTTCTTGCCGGGATGTTTTCCGGCCAGCAACCCGGGGGAGCGGCGCCTGCTCCAACACCCGTCAAGGTAAAGGTGAACGTCTATTTCGGCTCCGAGAGCGGAAACGCCGAGGCGCTGGCGAAGCGGGTGGCGAAAACGGTGGTCGGACGCGGTTTTGAATCCAGAGCCGTTGGGCTCGATAAAATTTCCGCCAAGGATCTGGCCCAGGAAAAATACGCCCTCATCATCACAAGCACTTTCGGCGAGGGCGATCCGCCGGAAAACGCGAAAGCTTTGCATGCAGAATTGCATGCTTCCGATGAGGTGCGTTTGCACAACCTCAGCTACTCCGTGCTGGCGCTCGGGGACAAGAACTACGAACAATTCTGCAAGTGCGGGATTGATCTTGACCAACGTTTGGAGGCGCTTGGGGCCAGGCGGCTTTACCAGCGGGTGGATTGTGACGTCGACTACGAAACACCGGCTGAGCAGTGGCAGACCGGGGTCTTGGGTGTGTTGGAAGCTACCGCTAAAGAAGCGTCTGAACCGGCTCCTCCTGGCACCCATGGCGCACCGGCCATCAAAGGGGATAGTCCAACGGAGGCGGGTCACGAGCCTGGACCGACCTCGCCTGGCAAGACGGGAACTTCCACCCATCCAGGCCAGGATGAACCTGCGGAAAATCCGCCGGCCAAGGCTGCCTATTCCCGTAAAAACCCTTTCCCGGCAAAACTGCTGACGAACCGTAAACTTACCGGCGAAGGTTCCGGCAAAGAAACCCGCCATTTCGAGATCTCTTTGGAAGGGTCCGGGCTGGTTTACGAAGCGGGCGACGCGCTTGGCGTCGTGCCGACCAATTGCCCGGACCTGGTAGATGACCTGCTCCACGTACTCAACCGCGACGGGGAAGAAGCTGTGCCGACGCCGGACGGCGAGGAAGAGTCGTTACGCACCGCACTGCTGCGGCACTACGAAATCACGAAAGTACCGGCAACCTTGCTCAAGGCAGTGGCAGAACGTTCTTCTGACCGCACCTTAGCGGACTTGATGAAACCGGAGGCCAAGGAAGCATTGGGGCATTACCTCTGGGGCCGTGAGGTCATCGACCTGCTTGTCGATTTCGCTTCCGTCACTTTCAGCCCGGTGGGATTCGTCGGTCATCTGAAGAAACTTCAACCCCGGTTGTACTCCATTTCGTCCAGCCTGAAAGCGTTTCCGGAACAGGTGCACCTCACGATCGCGGCGGTGCGCTACGACAGTTTGAATCGTAAACGAAAAGGCGTTTGCTCGACCTTTCTGGCCGATCGCGTGACGGGTGCCGTGCCGGTTTTCGTGCAGGTCTCGCACAGTTTTCGACTCCCGACCCACGG
Organism: Chthoniobacterales bacterium; assembly: GCA_036401335.1. Classification (GTDB taxonomy): domain Bacteria; phylum Verrucomicrobiota; class Verrucomicrobiia; order Chthoniobacterales; family JAFAMB01; genus DASWVC01. The sequence continues at coordinate 8,429 of DASWVC010000092.1, read as the reverse complement.
CGACACGCCTATTATCATGGTCGGGCCGGGCACCGGGGTGGCTCCCTTTCGGGCATTCCTGTATGAACGCCGTGCGACGAGCGCCAAAGGGCGCAACTGGCTGTTTTTTGGGGATCAACGCGCCGCAACCGATTTTTACTACCGCGAGGAGCTCGAGGCGATGTCGGCCGATGGGCACCTGACCAAGCTGAGCACGGCGTTTTCACGGGACCAAAACGAGAAGATCTACGTGCAAAATCGCATGATTGAACACGGCGCGGAGCTCTGGGGGTGGCTCCAAGACGGAGCGCACTTCTACGTTTGCGGTGATGCCAGCCGGATGGCCAAAGACGTGGACGTGGCGCTTCATTCGATCGCCGAAACCCATGGTGGGTTGGGCAAAGAAGGTGCCGCGGATTACATTAAGAAATTGAAGACCGACAAGCGTTACCAACGCGACGTGTACTGAAACGGCGGACCCTTTTCCGAAGGCTGCAGCAGAACCACTCACCGTGCGAAAACTCCTCGATGGCTACCGGCGCTTTCAGACCGGCATCTACCCTCGGGAACGGGCTTTGTTCAAAACGCTCGCCCAGGGGCAACACCCACTCGCATTGTTCATCACTTGCGCCGATTCCAGGGTTGTCCCGGACTTGATCACCCAAACGGGACCGGGCGATTTGTTCATTTGTCGGAACGTCGGCAACTTGATTCCGGACCACGGCAGCATGAATGGAGGAGTTTCTGCAACCATTGAGTATGCCGTGGGCGTGCTCGGCGTAAAAGACGTAATCATCTGTGGGCATTCTGATTGCGGGGCAATCAAGGGGGTTTTGCAACCGGAAACGACGGCAGGGTTTGCCAATGTTCAAGCCTGGCTCAAGCATGCGGTGATCCCGGAGCATCTGATGGACGACCGCACCTTGTCGCCGGAGGAGCGACTGGCTGCGCTCATCGAGGGAAACGTCGTGGGCCAACTGACACACCTCAGAACTCATCCTGCGGTAGCGGCGCGGTTGGCCCGGGGTGATATTGGGCTGCACGGATGGGTTTACTTGATTGAAACCGGTGAGATCCGGGCTTATGACGCCGAAAAAGGGTGCTTTGCGCCGCTTGACGCTTCCAATGCTCGCGTGACCAAGGACGGAATGGAGCCGCCCGGGCGCTGAAGAATCAGCTCCCCTGTCGGACAAACTTCCCCCGCAGCTGCACCCCTGCCGGGATGAGTCTGGATATGGCACAGTAGAGACGGCGGTCGCAGCCAATCACGAACGAGAACCCACTTTGGAACCCTCCGATGCTTGCGTGTGTCATTTACGGTGCCAATGATTTAAGGATCGCAAACTTCCCGGAACCCCGGCCGCACGACGACGAAGTTCTGGTTCGTTTCGGTGCAGGAGGGATCTGCGGGTCGGACCTGCACTATTACCATGACGGCAGGGTCGGTGATTTTGCGGTGCGCGAACCGATGGTACTTGGTCACGAAGTTGCCGGCCAGGTAGTTAGGGTTGGGGCAAAGGTCACGAACCTTCAGGCAGGTCAGAGGGTTGCGGTAAATCCGACCAGGGCCTGCCTGCGCTGCCGGGAGTGTTTGTCGGGCCGCTCCAACCTTTGCAGGAATGTCCGGTTTTTCGGCAGCGCCCGGCAGTTCCCGCATGTCCATGGAGCGTTCGCGGAATTTTTTACCGCGTTGGAAAGGCAATGTGTGCCCGTTCCGGAAACCCTGCCTTATCAGGCGGCGGCTTGTGCGGAGCCGTTGGCGGTAACGCTGCACGCAGTGGCGCGAGCTGGATCGGTGCTGGGCCGCCGGGTTCTGGTCACAGGCTCCGGTCCGATCGGGGTGCTGACGGTTGCCTCGGCCCGGTTGGCCGGAGCATCGGAGATCGTGGTGACCGATTTGTTCGACGAACCGCTGGCGGTGGCGGAGCGCATGGGGGCAACCCGCGTGATCAACGTGCGGACCAAGGGTTCGGCCCTGGAGGACCTTGCCGGGGACGGCGGCTCGTTTGATGTGGCGTTCGAAGTCTCGGGCAACGCCCAGGCACTGGAGAATTGCATTGATGCCACGAGGCCGGGTGGGCGGATCGTGCAAGTAGGCATTTTACCTGCCGGTAAAACGGGTATGTCGATCAACAAGGTCACGGCAAAAGAGCTGGACCTGGTGGGAACGTTCCGGTTCCATGAGGAATTCGAATGGGCCGTGAATGAACTGGTCAGGGGCAGCATCGATTTGGAACCGGTCCTAAGTGACACATTCCGCTTTGCGGACGTCAACCGGGCGTTTGCGTTGGCGTCCGACCGCCGGAAGGCGATGAAAGTGTCACTGGTCGCTTAAAGACACCGCGTGTCCCTGATCATGGACGACGGAAGAAAAAACCTGCGAATTGATCCGCAGGGGGAATCGCCTTGAACCACACGGAAAGCGTTTTGTCACTATGGCTGACGAAACCCATGACGGCCACAGGTTGTTCGGAAGTCTGAACGCCATCGAAAGCGCGGAAGGAACCTGCGACGACGCCATACGCAACGTAGTCGTCAGCGGTATCTGCCGGGTCCAGGATGGTCTTTCCTTCATGGTGGGTCAATCTGCCAAATGGCTGGCTTCCGTCTGGCGTGGGACCTTGCGTATCTAGGTACGCATCGCGGAGGCAAAACCTCAGGTAACCGATAGCATTGGCCCCTTTCAGGAAACCCCGGATTGTGCCGCTAAAGCTTGAGGGCCGGCCGTAGTTACTATCCTCCGCGAACTTGCCGCTGATCTTGAACTCCCCATTGCCGGCCCGGGAAATCGACACCCTTCCCGATCCCTTGGCGTTCGATCCCTCGGGTCTGAGGTCCCAGGCTCCGACCAGCAACGCAGCCGTTTCGTCAAATCCCAGGGCTACATCCGGGGCGGGCGCCTCGGGGGCCGGCGCGGGCACGCCAGCCTCCGTGTGCCTCGGCCTTACGCGGTACACGTGGCGTGGCGGCGTGGTTTCCGGCTCCAATTCAATGGGCGCGGGCATTTTTTCAACCGCTCCAAACAGGCCCAGAATGACCGTGGCAAGCGCAACAAACGTCTTTGTCATGGAGGGGTTAACGTGCCGGTTAAAGCGGTGGAAGGTTCGACGCAGTGATAAACGGCGCCGGTGCCATCGGGCCGGAACGTCAAGGTGAAAGTTTCCTTGCTCCACCTGACCCCGGCCGGCTTTGACACGACCTCGCCTGTGTCGGCACGGAGCGTGTCATTTTCAACTTTGCCGCTGAACCGGACAACGGTATCTCCGAGGCGGCTGCCATAGGCAATCGTACCGGCAAGCCCGGAGTCATCCAGCTCCACGGTGCATGGAATGGTGCGGCCACCCCCGGGGACTTTCAACGTGCCGCGGTACCTGCCTGACTTATGAAGAACGGGCGCGACGGGCGCATCCTCCGTCAACTCCGTGGGGGTCAAGTCAACCCTCGGGACCTGGCGCTGGAGTTCAACCCGCAGGTTCGGGTTCATGCCTTCCTGGACCTGCAGGTCCTGCGCCAGGGGTTCGTAGCCTTCCAGGGTGGCGGTGAGCTGGTGGGAACCGAAAGGCACGTGCGCGAAGGTGCCGGGCGGCCCGGAAGGCGGTTTGCCATCCAGCAGCAGCGCGGCCCCGACCGGCTCGCTCTGCACGGAAAGGGCGGCGATCCCAACTGGGGAAGAAACCGAATGGGCACGATGGAGGGCGCGCAAAATGGCGTAGCTGCTTCCTAGCAGCAGCGCCAATACGCCGATCAGGAAACCCACGCGGCGCACGTCGACAACGGGCAGGCGACTCCTCGGTGGCCTTGCCGGGGTTTCCGGCGACGGCACAGACGCTACCGGGTCTGGCGCAGCGCGCACAACGGGCGCAGGAGCGGGTGGCGTAGAGACGAACGGCCTGGGTTCGGCAACGCCGACTGCCGCCGCCAACTGCTTGGCCAATTCGTCTGCGGACGGGCACTCATCAACCACGCCGCGGCGCAACACAGCGTTTCCCTCGTCCGATAACGACACGATTGCCGTGTACTGGCCGGTTGCTTCCAACCGGGCTCGTGGGCCATCGAGCAACTCGTAAGCAAGCAAACTCAGGAGACGCACCCCGCTGCCCCGCGATTCGTGGTTGGCGAAGTCTTGTGCCTGAGGTGCGAGGCCAGCGGAAGTGTCGAGGTGAGAAGATGGAAATGAAAGGTCGACGGCATCGACGACCGGCTCGAGTGGTTCCCAGGCCGTGAGGGGACGTTGCAAAAGGTCGGTCGGAATCCCGTTCTCCGCCCATTTCGGATCCTTCAGGTGAATGCCGGTCAGCGTAAAATCTGCGTGCTGGAGCCCTTCGCGGGTTGCATGATCGGCTACGGGCGCCAGCACTCGCAACAAACGCACAACTTCCGGCACCCCCAGAACCTGGCGAACCCGAAGCACGTCCTGCAAGGAGGGCCCGACCACTTGTTCCTTCACGAGAATGCGGTCATCCCCGGCCGTTTCCAAGCCATGGATCACTCGCAACATCGGGTGAGGTGAGGAACGCACCCGGCTCACCGCCGCCTCCAGGGTCCTGAACCGGTTCGGGGCCGACGTAAACTCGGGGCTCAGCAGCAGCAAGCAAACCTGGCGCTTTTGCCGGAGGTCTTCCGCCACGAAAGTGCGGCCCTGAGGGGTGTGGCGAAGTTCTTCGATCAGCCGGTAGTAATGGGCGAGGATCACTCCCGGGCTCAAACGATGCAATGGTGCTTCCCCCGCGTTCCCGCCACTGCCTCGAGGGATGGGAACACGGATCTGTTCAAGGCAGTCGGAAATGGCTTCCAGCAATTCCCGTGGCGTCTGGGGTCGCAGGTCCCGGTCTTTTTCCATCATTCGCTGAATCAGCGACACCACACATCGGGGCACCTCCGTCAGCGGTTCCAGGGAAATGGGTTTGTAGAGGTGCTGGCTCATGACATGGCCAACCGAACCGGAGAACGGCAACTTGCCGGTCACCATGAAGTAGAGGGTGGCCCCAAGCGAGTAGATGTCCGAGCGGATGTCAATCTCGCCTTCCTTCACCTGTTCGGGGCTGGCAAAGTGCGGAGTACCAACGAATCCTCCCATGGTGAGCGTGCTCGAATCCTCCCCTGCGTTTTTCGCACTTTTCGCCAAACCGAAATCAATCACTTTCACGGTTGGGCCACCTTCATCGTCGACCAGCATCAAGTTGGCCGGCTTCAGGTCGCGATGCACCAACCGCTGTTTGGAGGCAGCGGCCAAGGCGCGAGTTACTTGGAGAACGATGTTCAGCGCTTCAGCGGCTTCGAGCCGTCCTTTGCGCTTTATGCAAGCCTCGACGGTCTCACCGTCAATGAACTCCATTGCATAGAAGTAATTGCCGTGGTCGGTCCCAAGGTGAAACACCGACGCGACATTCTGGTGACGTAACGCCGCCGCGGCGCGGGCTTCGCGCAGGAAACGTTGTTGGGCTGTATCGCTATCGAGGCAAGAGGAATGGATGACCTTCAGGGCCACCGTGCAATGCAGGTTGGTGTCATAGGCTTTGTAGGTGATGCCCATGGCTCCCCGGCCCAGTTCCCAAAGGCTGCCGTCCCCTCGCCGAAGCAGTTCGTAATGATGATAATGGTCCGCCTCCGGCATGACGACGGTAATTATAAACTAAAAGCGGGGCCCTGACACAACCAATGATTCACGTCGACGGTATCGACCAAGGCGGGGCGGGTTACGCTTTCGTAATTCGCCCGCAGTCAGGCTGCGCGCCAGGAGAAAAGGGGCCCCGCCCCAAACTCGACGCTCACCGACAAGCGCGCGATCTTTTTCGCTGCCTTTGAGCACGAGGCTGAAGGGGAGGCTTCGGGAGGTCGCGCAGGGACACGCGATCCGGCCGGGGAGGCCCCCACTCGCCTGCCGGCCAAAACGGGAACCGGCGTAGGTTAACGCCTAGGGGACTCGCCGCCCTACCGGGCTGCCGGTCGAGCCAGTCGACCTTTACAGCCCAAAAGTTTTTATTATCTTCGCACGATCACACTGACATGCCGCTACCCCGACCCATTCTCCTGCTGTAGAGCAGCCGTTAACGCCCTGGGGAACGGGGGTTAGCCTCGGAAAAGGCTCCGGCCAACAACCCGCTCACCCAGGCCCGCTGACGGGGGCTGAAACCCGCTTCCTCCGGCAGGTTGGCCGTGGACGCCGGGAGACGGCGCGACGAAGTCAGCAAGCTGACGACCAGCCCATGGAGGTATTCCTTTTGTTGCGCGGTTAAAGGGTGGTCCTGCCACTGGGCGAGCGCAGCCTCCAACGTGAACCCTTGAGGCGTTGCAGTTGCCGACGGCACCGCGCCGGCCAGTGAAGTGGCCGCTGTGCTGGCAACCTTGCTTTTGCTCAGTTGGACGGCGCAAAACTTGAACTCGGGCTGTTTCGAAATCGGGTCAACCGCTTCATTCGTAGCGGCATTGATGGCAAGGATTTCGCCGAACACATCATTCCAGTGAAACGGAGCAAAACAGCAGCCGGCGCGAATGCGGGGCGTCACCCGGGCCGGGTAAATCGCTCGGCCGCGGCGGGAGCGGACTTCCACGGCGTCGCCCTCGGCGATGCCAAGTTCATCGGCATCTTCGGGGTGCACTTCAAGGAAAGGTCCTGGGTTCAGCCGGTTCAGCGCAAGAACTTTACCCGTCTTCGTCATGGTATGCCATTGGTGCGGGCACCGGCCCGTGGTCAAAATAAAGGGGAACTCATTGTCGGGCAGTTCGTCGGGCGCCAAATGGGGACGCGCAAAAAACCGGGCTCGGCCCGACTCCGTGGCAAAGCGGATCGTAGGTGGTTGCTCCGGCGCATCGGACGGAACAAGGTAACGGATTGGATTCCGGCTCGCCCCACCCGGCCCGCAAGGCCATTGCAGCGAGCCGTCGCGACGAAGGCGTTCGTGGGTCATGCCGCGCAGGTCGTACCCCGACTGGGGATTGTCCGTCTGGCGGATCTCGTCAAAAACGTCCGCCGCGCTGTTGAACTTGAACGCCGGGCCGTACCCCATGGCACTTGCTACCCGTGCCACCAGGGCCCAATCCGCGCACGCCTCACCCGGCGGTTCCACCGCCTTTTGCATCAGCGTCACGCCCCGTTCAGAATTCACCATGACCCCTTCCGCCTCTGCCCAGAGAGCCCCAGGCAAAAGGATGTCGGCGTACGGCGTCGTTTCCGTTGGGTGGTAAGCGTCCTGCACAATCACCAACTCAGCCGCCTCCAAGGCTTCAATCACCCCGGCCCTGCGCGGCATGGAGGCCACCGGGTTGGTGCAGAGAATCCAGACTGCCTTGATTTCTCCCGACTTAAGCCTTTTAAACATTTCCACCGCGTCCGGTCCCGCTTCCGGGTTGATCCGGCCCGAGGGCAAGCCCCAAAACGTTTCGGTGTAAGCCCGGTCGGCCGCGCTGAGGACGGTGCGTTGACCGGGCAAGCCGGCACTGAGGTACCCCATTTCGCGTCCACCCATCGCGTTCGGCTGGCCGCTAAGGGAAAAAGGGCCGCTGCCGGGACGACAGATCTTCCCGGTGGCCAGGTGAAGGTTGCAAACGGCATTGTTGCTCCAGGTGCCTTGCGTGCTTTGGTTGAGGCCCATTGTCCACAGGCTCATCAACTCGCGGGCTTCCCCCATCCACTGGGCTGTTGTCCGAATGTCCGACTCATGCAACCCGGTCAGCTCCGAGACCCGGGTGGGCGTGTAGGCGTCCAAAAACTCCGGCATGCCTTCCCAGCCTTCCGTGTACCGGGCGATAAATCCGGGGTCAACGCGACCGTTCTCGACGAACAAATGAAGCAATCCATTCAGCAAGGCCAAATCGGTCCCCGGCTCAATTGGGAGGTAAAGGTCGGCCTTTTCGGCCGTAGGCGTCCGGCGTGGATCCACCACGATGAGTTTGGCGCCGGATTTCTTCCTGGCGGCCAACAACCGTGTGAACAGGATGGGATGACACTCCGCCATGTTCGATCCGATGACGAAAAAGCAGTCGCTCTTCTCGAAATCCTGGTAGGACCCGGGCGGCGCATCGGAGCCCAGCGACAGCTTGTAACCTTGAGCAGCGCTGGCCATGCAAAGGCGGGAATTGGCTTCGATGTTGTTGGTCCCGATGAAGCCCTTCATCAGTTTGTTGGTCAGGTACTGGGCTTCCATGGAGAGCTGGCCGGACGAGTAGATGGCCACGGAATCGGGTCCGTGGGCATCGACCAACGACCGCAGCTTTTGCCCGGCTTCCTGTACGGCTTGCGCGACCGGTACCCGGGCATGGGGGGCGTCACGCCGAGGACGCACCTGGGCGTGGGCGAGGCGGTCTTTCGCCGAAACGTTCGGCGCGCAGTTGGCACCTTTGCTGCACAGTTTGCCGTAATTGGCCGGGTGGTTCTTGTCTCCCTCCACCTTGACGATCCGGTTGTCTTCAACGTGCAGAATCATGCCGCACCCCACCCCGCAATACGGACA
>DASWVC010000091.1:0-10013 GCA_036401335.1 Chthoniobacterales bacterium | reverse complement strand
AAAACGGCACGAGGATCGGGGACGCCGACGCCCCGGCGACCGTGTAATCCGTTCCCATGACGGCCCCGGTGGCCTGCACGTAAACCGTCTGGCCCTGGCCGCTGCGGGTGCGGGTGACCGTAAACGTCGCGGTGCTCACCGTCGGGTTGCCGCCCGGGATACCCCGTGGAACGCTCGTCGCACCCTGCAGGGTGAGCGTGACGGTCGGCGGGATATCCACGATGTTCAACGTCAACGGCGTCGGGTTGACGGGAGTGTAAGTGAGGGTTTGACCGGCATCAGCCGAGGTGGCCAACTGCCATACGACCTGTTTTTGGCGCGGGGGCGTGGCCCAATCGTTGTCCAGCGGATCCACCAGCACGTCGACCTCGGTAGCGGAGGTGGCAAACGTCACCGTCAGCATGGAGGAGGAGACCGGTTGCAGCAGGGGAGCGGTGTAGTCTGCGGCCAAGGCGGTGGGCGTTCCGACCGTTTTGATGTACGCGGTGGAAATACTGCCGGTGCGATCACGAACTACCTTGAGCACCAGGGTTGCCGGGTCGGTTTCATTGATTGACATGGCCGAACCACCCGCCGCCAACGCCAGCGACAGGTTCGCCGGCGGGTCGGTGAGGGTGAAGGAGACCGCGCTTGGGCTGCCGACCGTGTAGGTGGCGCCGGCGGCGACCGTCCAGGCCACGGTCTTGTTGGTGTTAATAAGGTGGTCGTCGATCGGCGTGAGCGGCACGGTTTCGGTGAGATCGCTGGTGGCAAAGGCGACCTGGATCGAACCTCCCGCAGGACTGGCGGGTGTACCCACGGTGTAGTCGGTCCCAAGCACGCCCGTGCCGGACGCCGTCAGGGTCACCGTCTGGGCTTGGCCCGAGCGGGAGCGGGTCACTACCGCCACCGGCGTTGCACCGACGGTTTTAAGCAGCGTGGGGTTTTGCTGCAAGGCGGGGGTCAGCGCCATCGTCACGGTGGGCGAACTGTCGACGATATTGAACGTCAGCGGCGTTGGGTTAACCGGATTGTAGCCGAGTGCGAAACCCACATCGGCCGCGATGGCCAGTTGGACAATCGCCTGTTTCTGACGGGGCGGCGTGCCCCAATCATTGTCCACCGGGATTACCTGCACGTCGACCTCGTTCGCGGAGGCAGGGAACGTCACCGTCAGCAGGTTGTAAGAGTAGAGCACCAGGAGCGGGGCGGTGTAGTCGCCCGGCTGGATGGTGGGTGTCCCGATGAGTTTCAGGTACACGACTTGGGAGACGCCGGTACGGTCCCGCGTGACCTTGAACACCAGGGTCGCCGGATCAAACTCGTTGATCGACATGGACGTGCCCCCTGTGCCCAACGCCAGTGACACATTCGGCTGGGGATCGGTGAGGCTGAACGAGACCGCGCTCGGGTTGCCCACCGCGTAAGTGATGCCGGCCGCAACCGCCCAGGTCACGGCTTTGTCGGTGTTGACGAGGTGATCGTCGATCGGCGTGAGAGGCACGGTTTCGGTAAGGTCGCCGGCCGCAAAAGCGACTTGGATCGAGCCTCCCGCAGGACTGGCGGGTGTACCCACGGTGTAATCGGTCCCGAGAATGCCCGAGCCGGAGGGTGTCAGGGTCACCGTTTGGGCTTGGCCCGAGCGGGACCGGGTTACCACCGCCACCGGGGTTGCGCCCACCGTTTTGGCGAGGGTTGGGCTCTGCTGTAACGGGCCCGTCAGGGCAAGCGTGGCCACCACGGTATTGGGCAGGATGGTGACCGTGCCGCCCGTGTTTGCACCGAGTTGATACGCCGGGATGAACCCCTGGGCCTGCACGGCGGCAGGTCCAACCAGCGTCCAGGCCAAGGTCCGGCTCGGCAGATTGACGAAGTCATCCGGCGTGATCGAGATCGTTTTCGTCGGCGTCACCGAAAAGGTGATGTCGGCGTAAAAATAGCCGGACGTCGGGTCGTACGTGAGGTCAGAAGTCGTGAAGGCACCCGGGTAGACGGCCGTGCTGCCCGTGGGGTTCAAAGCCAGGTACACCCGAATCGAGCTGGTTGCTGAGGTCGGCCCCTGGATCTGTAGCACCGCGGTGGACGCCTGGCCCTGGGTGATCGTCGACGTGATCACGGACAGGTTAACGACGGTCGAGGTCTGGTGGACGTAGGCCGTGGCCGCCGAAGGGTTGCCGGCTCGGTAGAGGACGGTTTGGTTGCCGGCCAGCCGGGAGTCGGTCCCGTCGATGATTTGCGGGGTGATCGTTAGGTCAGGCCCGATGACCCCGGTCGGGAGCGGCTGCACGCTGATGAGGGCCTGGCTCTGACCGGCGGTGAATAGGACGTAGTAGAGGCCAGTGGTTGAGTCCAGCGCCGCTCCGGTCCAGGTGAAATGCGTGCCCAGTTTGGCGGTGCTGGCCGAGGTCAACGTGAAGTAAACTTTGCCGGCGACGAGTCCACCCTGGTCCCGGTTGATGGCAAAAACCTGGGTTGGGCTTGGTTGGTTTTCAAACAGGTTGGGGTTAACGGCAGCGACTGTGGCGTTGATGCTGACGTTCTGAATCGTGACCTGGGCCTGCGCGGTGTCGTTCGGGTAGTAAACCGGCGCCAAGGTTGCCCAAGCGGAATCCGAAAAGGTCAGCAGGCGGTAACCGAAGGCCTTGTTCGCCCCCGGAATCCAGTTATCCACCGGCGTGACGTAGACGTCGACCGAGAGCTGCCCGATCGGCAAGTCGACGTAATAAGCGCTGTGCGCCGAGTCGTACAGGAGTTGAGTGGAAGTGTAGTCCGTGCCGTAGACGGCCTGGACCAGCGATTGCGCCGTTTGGGTCAGGTAAACGCGTTCCGGAGCGTTCGGGGTGCTGTCACGGTCGCGCCGTACCGTAAAAACCTTGACCGGGCCAGTGCCGGAAGGCGCGACGTATTCCAGAATGCTGGACGGCGTTTGGGAATTGTCCAGGTCGACGAGGTTGGTTGGGCTGGTGTTGAGGCCGACGGTGATGTCATCGAATGCAAAATCGTTGCCGCCGGCATTTGTGTTTTCGTTTGAAAACGAGATGGCCGCATTGCCGTTGGCGTCCGGGTAGAAAACATAGGCATACGCAACCCACGCGGTGCCGGCGTTGAAATGCGCCTGACCGACGTTCGTGCCGTTGACGATCATGTCCATCAGCGCCGGGTTTCCCGTGTCGCAGCTGGCGCCGTAGTAGTTGACATAATACGGTTGGCCGGGCGTCAGGTGGGCAACCGTGAACGCCAGGACCGGGATGTTGGTGGTAGTCGCGCCATTGATGATCATCATGTGACCCGAGGCGGTGCCCAACGTGTGGTCGAAGAAACTGGAAAACAGGTTGTGGTACATGTAGGGGTTTGCGCCGATCACGTAATCCCCTTCCGGGTACAAAGTATTGTACAAGGGATTGGTGAGGGGAGCGACGTAGTAACCGGACGTGGCCGTCTGCCCGGTGGACGCCACCATGCCATGCTCGAAATCGAGGGTGAAAACAGCGTTCACCCCCGGGTTTTGGATCTGCACCGTCGTGCTGATAAGGATGATGTTCGCCTGGGTGGTCGACGCCGCGTAACTCGAACTGCTGGTCAACTGCCAGCCGACGAGCTGGTTCGGTTCGATCAGACCGTTAGCGACGCCTTGCATTCTGATGAAAATCTGGGCAGCCCCGGCCGGAAACATGAGCCCGAACTGGCTCGGGTTACCGATGTTAGCGCCGTTGTTGTCCAGAAGGTAGTAGTCGTAGACGATCCGTGCCTGCGACGCGGTCTGGGTCAAATTTACCGTCAACGGGCTGGCCAGCCCTTGCGAGGTCCGGTTAACGGCAATGACGTTTTGCGTCTGGCCGTTCTGGGCGACCGTCGGCTGCAGCACCTGCAGAGAAACGGTTGGGTAAGTGTTGAGGATGGAAATGGTTTGGGACGACGGACTGGCTACCGCATAACGGACCTGGCTGCCGATGCCAGGGTCCGTGGAACCCAGGATCTGGGCCGTGATCGTGGTTGTGAAGCCCACGCCGCTTCCACTCTTAGGCGCGATCTGCACGACAGCGGTGGCAGCGGTTCCGGCCAGCTGGACGGAGTAGGTGGACCCGCTGACCAAGGTGGCGCCGGTGACTTGAATCTGGTTGCTGAGTGCAGTGCTCGTGTTGCTGCTGATCAACGAGAAATAGATCGTTGAAGTGATCGGCGTGATGTCACGGGTGAACGTCAATGTCGGCAAGTTGGTGGTTTGACCCTGGGTCGTCGTCGGATTGGCCAACGCGACCGAGGCATTAACGTTCACGTCGACGACGCTGACCTGGACCTCGGTGGGGCTCGTCGGGCTCGCGTACGCCGGTTGAGGTGAAAGGCTCTGCCATGCAGAGCTGGCGTTCGTTAAGAGCGTGTAGCCGAAAGCTTCGTTGCCTTCCGGAATCCAGTCGGCAACCGGAACGGCGGTGAGTTGCACCGTCGTCTGACCTGCGGGGATCGTAACCGAATAGACGCCGATCAGCCCCGAAACGGGGGTAAGGGCGGAGCAATTGTAATCCTTCCCCAGCACGGCTGCGCTCGTGCTGTTGACCAGGTAAACGGTGAGCGCTTGAGTGGTGGCCGGCGAGCAGACGACTTGGGCGAACGGCAACGGACTGGTGGCGGTTTCGGCGAGAGAAGTAACGCCGTTGATGCTGGTGAATGAAACGGTGGGCGTGACAACCCCCGCTGCCATGACCGGGCTGAAAGATTGCACGGCAGAAAGGCCAAGCAGGATGGCCGCAAAGAGCAGCTGCCTGAGCCGGATCCAGGAGCGGATCACCGGCCGGGAGGGTTTTTCCGAAAGCGGCAACGATTCGAGATGAGGGTCGCGACGGCTACCAACGGGAATGGCCCCGGGGATCAGGCGGGGACGGCGGGCGACAAGGTAGAGACCACGGTTGATGGCACCGAGATCGACGACAACGTGCCCCCCTTGAGCGGCTTCGCGGGCTCCGTCGCGCCGGCGACCACGGTCCACGGCGCCCGTTTCGTAGCGCCGTTGGTGCTCGCGCGTCCGGCAAAGGCTTGTGGGTACCCTAGCGCACCAAAGGCCCATGGCCCGTCATAGGCAAGCCACACAAAGATCTGGCGCCGGTTTTCTTCGCCCTCCGGTAGGACCCCGAGTCAGGCCCTGTGCCCTCAGGTCGGCGGCTGGGTTTTTACGTTTTCCCTGACCAGTGAGCGGATGCGAGCGGCAGCCGTGAGGTTTCCCGACCGTTCAAACTGGTCCGCCAAACGCCATGAGCATTCCTCAATTTCCACCCGGTCGCCCCGGAACGCCGCCTCAATCAGCGAAGACACCGTGTGCCCAACGGCTTTGTCGAAATCAATCGAGCTTCTCTGGGAATCGGGTCGAGGCATGTGAAGGGGGCGACGGAGTATGGGGATGTCGGAGTGGAAGGGGTAAATGGGTTCCAGGATGGTAGAAAGGTGTTGGGAAAAGGGGAGAGGTGAGCAGGGAGGGCAGCGGAAAGTTTTTGGTCTGATGAACCTGACAATAGGAACGTTCACCCTGATTGATCAAGATCGCAACCTGGTAAACCGGCCCCCAGGCACACCCTGTCACCGTCACGAGCTGGTGCGTGATGCTCGCGGGCCGATCCGCGCCCTGGAAAGTTGCGGGCAGAACGATTCGGCATAATACCGGTAAAGGAAACAATCACCGGGGCGTTGCATGTAATAATTCAACCATCGCTACTTCAAGACCAGTTCGGGGTTTGTTCCGGATTGCGATCCCGGCAGGATTGTCAATCCTCCAGAGCGGACCTGCGCCCGAAGCCCGCGGGCAGCGAGCGACCTTTTTATGAGAACCCTTAGCGCCATCACCGTCCTCCTGGGCGCTATCCTCGTGCTGTTCAACGCAAGGTTCGTCATGGCGGTTTATGATCCGGCCACCCTCCACCTGTCCGCTTTGAGCAGCATACTGGTTGGCGTGACAACGTTGCTCGGATTTCAAAGGTTGTTGCGCCGGGCGAAGGGGTTCGAGCGCCACGGGAGGGGAACGTCCTTGAATGCACCGCATTATGGGACTTGATGGACGGAACCGCGCGTTGACATCACCTGGTTTAAGTCCTCCCGCGAGAAGGTGGCCCGCGATCCAGAGCGTATCGGAGCGGCGGGCATGGAACCAGGTTTTGCCGTGGCTGGAAATGACTGTACTAAAGCCGGTCCGCCCGCGTCCGTAACTTCCAGGATGCCTCATATTGGATTAGGGCCCATTCCTGCCACCGCGTCTGCCGGGTTGCCCGCCACGGACGGGCGGAAAGCCCGGGTGCTCGTTGTGGACGATGAACCCGCCTTGTTGAACGTCCTGGCTTTGTTGATCCGACGTTCCGGGTGCGAGGTCCTGACGGCGCGGGACGCCGCCGAAGCCTGGACCTGCGTCGAGCGAGAAGGCGAAGGGTTGGACGGCATGTTCACCGACGTGTTCATGCCGGGTGAAATCGATGGCGTGGCGCTGGCCGCCAAAGTCCACAACGCGCGGCCGTCCCTGCCGGTTGTGCTCGTGACCGGTTGGCCGGAGAAGCTGGACTCAAACACACGCAAGGTACATGCCGTGCTGGATAAACCGTTTAACGCCCAACGGTTGGCGACCGCCCTGGCCACGGTGCTGAAGCCGGCAGTAAAGCCGTAGGAAAAGCTGTCGGGGTATCGGAGTTTGGAGGGTGACCGGGTGGAATAAGGTGGCGAAGTCAGGTGGAGACGGTACCGCCCTTGGTCGTTTGCGGTTCTCACGAATCGAAGGACTGCCTCCAATTTCAACACCCCGTCGGAGATCAACGAGAAGCGCGCGCTTTATTTCGATGCGGGAGCTCAGGAAGTCTGGATTTGCGGTCTGGATGGTACGCTGACGTTTTACGTGGCGCCGAGGGAGCAGGCAGACGCATCGCGCCTCTGCCTGGAGTTTCCGGCTGAAATCGCTTGAACTCGTCTCAATCACGGAGCCGTCTTCCGAACCGGGATCGCGGTTTGGCCGGCTAGATCGTCCTGGTCTGACCGCCGTCGATGTCGATCAAAGCCCCGTGAATGAGCCGGCCTTCCTCTGAAGCCAGAAACGCAACCAGGGCAGCGACGTCTTCCGGTTCGCCCACGCGCGTGATCCCCACTTCCGCTACGAAGTTACGTTCGGCCGCTGCTGCGTCTGCCTCACCGCGGAACCGGGCGGTGAACCGGTCCGTCCGGACCGGGCCCGGGTTGACGGCGACAACCTGAATTCCGTCATCCACCCCCTTTTCCGCCAGTGCCTTCGTCAGGGAAAGCAGGGCCGCGTTCACGGAACCACCCACGGCGAATTCCGCCCCGGGCGTGCGACCGCCCACGCCGACGACGTTGATCACTGTGCCGTGCCGGCTCCGGAGCGAACCCCAAGCCGCTCGTGTGGCGCGCACGGCGCCGTAGTACTTCAAGGCAAAGCCGTCCTGGAAATCGCCATCGGTGAGATGGAGGAAGTCGCCGCGTTTGGTTGCCCCGGCGTTGTTGACGAGGAGGTCGATGCCGCCAAAAGCGTCTTCGGCGGCAGCCACCAAACGTCCGGGCGCGTCGGCCTCGCGCAGGTCGGTGGCAAACACTTTCGCGGTGCCGCCGCTTTTCGTAATCTCTCCGGCGACCTCCGCCAGGGCACCGGCATCCCGTGCCCCCAACATAACTTTGGCACCTTCGCCGGCAAGGCGCAGCGCAATGGCGCGGCCGATGCCCCGGCTCGCGCCGGTAACAACCGCTACCTTATTTTCATGACGGCGTTCGTGGTAAGCCATAAGAAGGTGTGGGGGTGTCGGAGTAACAGGGTACCGGGGTGGATGAAGTTTTCAAATACGATACTCCCGATGCAATTGTTACCATTCGAAAAGGACGACACTAAATGGGGGGGATGACTGTACCGTCTTCCAGAGCTCCTGCGGGAACGATGGCCGGTAACGGACGAACGGAGCACAGAACTGCCTACTTCCCGGCCAAGTCAGAAGAATTCCGGCATTGGTACCTCCGATACAATTGGTACCATTCATACAACTGTTAAATTTCTGCTCCACCGCGGGTATTGCGCACGGTGATGCAGCCGCTCGAACACCCCGAAAACATCTTCGGCGTGCCGTGGGTCAAAGCCAATCCCATTGTCCGCCACGCTAATAACCCAGGGGTTGCCCTGACGTCTGCCGCTCACCGCAACCCGCGGCGTGGCTTCGGCCCGGTACTTTGACGGCATTCCCAATCAAGTTTTGCAGGACCTGGACAAACGGTGCTTTGCCGAATCGGACGGAAGAAGGCGGGCCTTCAAAAATGATCTCGGCTTACCGGAAAGGGAAAAAAGCAACAGGGCCGGAATCGCCATTTCGGTCATCGGACTGCCTCCCAGGCTCAGGAAGGCAGTGGCAAAAAGCAGGTAGCCCATCACGGCCAGGGCTGGCAGAAACATGGCGCTTCTTCCACCCCGATACCCCGACACTCCGTTACTCCGTTACTCCGTTACTTTCTTCTCCCTTCGGTACATTTCGCGGAACGGATGTTCGTCGACCAGGTTGGGTTCGATGCCGCCGAACTGCGTGCCATCGTAGATCTGGATGCCGACGTAGAAGTACAAAGGCATGATCGGGGTGCCGGCGTTCAGCAGCAGCGTCTCGGCCCGCTGAAAGAGGAGGTTCCGCTTTGCTTCATCCGGTTCACGTCCGGCCTGGGCAATCCACTCGTCGTATTCGTGGCTGCTCCACCCCGTGCGGTTATTGCCGCCACCGGACAAGAAACAATCCAGAAATGTGTTCGGATCATTGTAGTCACCTACCCAGCTTGAGCGGCAAAAATCGTAATCCAGCCGGCTAAGGGAATTCAGGTAAACCTTCCATTCCTGTTTCTGCAGCGCCACGCGGATGCCGAGTTCCTGACTCAGCATGCTTTGCACTTCCACCGCAATGTCCTCGTTCAACTTGCGGCTGTCGAACAGGTACGTCACGGTGGGAAAATTACGGCCGCCCGGGTAACCCGCTTCGGCGAGCAGTTGGCGCGCACGGTCCGGGTCACGGCGTGGCGCGGACGGCGGTTCGTAGCCGGACGCCGTGCCGGGCGGGGTAAACGAGTAAGCCGGAGGTTCTCCAGCCTGGGTGAGTTTCTGCACGATGCGGTCCCGATCAATGGCCAGGGCAACGGCCTGCCGCACCCGGACGTCGTCAAACGGTTTTCGAGTGACGTTGAAGCGGATAAAGTAGTTGCCTAAGAACGGTTTGGCATGAAAATCCGGCCGCTTCCTGAGTTCCGGAATCAGCGCCGGCGGCGTTAACCCTTTGTCCAGGATCAGGTCGGCGACTTTGGAAGCATAAAAGTTGTAGGCGGTGATGGAATTGTCGGTGGGCAACAGGTCTACCGTTTGCAGTTGCACCGCACTCTGACCCCAGTATCGCGGGTTCTTGCGGAGCCGGATGCGGTCGTTCAACCGCCATTGTTCAAGCGTGAACGGTCCGTTGCAAACCATGCGGCCGGGCTTGATCCAGTCGTCGCCGTACTTTTCCACGGTGGGAAGGTGCACCGGCAACAAGGTCCAGAGGCAGCAAAGCTCCAGGAAAAAGGGGGTGGGATTTTCGAGTTCGACCTGGAACGTCCGGGCATCGACCGCTTTCAGGCCGACCTGGGCGAAATCGGTCAGTTCGCCCGTGTTAAAACGTTCCGCGTTTCGGATGTGGTAAAACACGTAGGCGTACTCGGAGGCGGTCTCCGGGGCCAGGGCGCGCCGCCAGGAACGCAGAAAGTCGGTGGCGGTCACCGGATCCTCGTTGCTCCAGAGGGCATCGGCGCGAAGGTGGAACGTGTAAACTTTGCGGTCTGGAGAAACGTCCCACCGTTCCGCGACGCCGGGTTGGGGACGACCGGTCTTGTCGAAGTGGAGCAGCCCGTCGAACAGCGCATCGGCGATCCGCCCCTCGATCTGCCCGGTCATGATCGCCGGGTCCAGCGTTTCCGGTTCGTTTCCGTTCAGGACGACAAGGTCGGCCCGGTCACGCATCGGCCCGCACCCGGCCAGGGCAACCGCGGCCAACAACACGGAA
>DASWVC010000090.1:0-7722 GCA_036401335.1 Chthoniobacterales bacterium | reverse complement strand
GGCAGGGTCACGAGTCCCTTCGTGACCTCTGGTAGGGGAGCTTGTCCCCAAGCGCCCGGGGATGGTGGCCCGCTTCACCCTGGCGGTCGGCAAGGAACCGTCGGCCGTACCAAAAGCCGCGTGGGAACACGCGACCCCACCGGAGGAGGCGTGACCCGACGCGTTCTTCCACCCCCGTTACGCCGACACGCCGATACCCCAACACGTTCTCCCTGGGCGCTTGAGGACAAGCACCCCTACCGGGCGTGTTCCCCTACTGGGGATGCCCTCGCAGACGGAAGGGCACACAGGCCAGATTGTCAGCCAGCCAGCTCCCAATTCGTCTGGAACCCGAGGCGCCTGGCCAGGTCAACTTGGATCCGGAACTCGCCACCGATTTGTTTTGCAAACTGGTCCCGCGGCAAGTCCAGTACCTCGTCGCCGCTCAGGCACAGCAGGTCGCCGTACTGTTTCAGTACGTTTTCCAGATTTCTGGCCTGACGAGAGCCCCGGGCCGGTTCCGCACGAACGAAGCCAAGCGCCGAAACGTGCTGCTCGAGCAGGTTCGGCAGGTACCGATTGAGGTTGGGAACCGCATCCGATTTCCGTGAGTTCTCGACCGGCAACGGGGCTGAGATTCCACATCAGATCATGGGTCACAAACGACCATGGCAGGAAGTGGTCGATGCTGAAACTCCGGCCGATCACCTCGCCCGAATAAATGGACTTAAGTTCCACCTCGGCCTGAATTTACTTGGCCTGTTCAGGAATTCCCGGATCGCTCCGGGCGATCCCGCCCCGAGGTCCAACCCGGAGGATCGCTGGCCGGAAAGGATTCATCGGAAGCTTCGTCCACTTCCCGTTGTTCCTGATCTTGTTCACCCGTCTGTCCGGATGTTCCTTCATCCTCCGGCAAAATATTTTTCATGGGTCACCCTCAGCAAACGTTGGAAGAAAGCAAGGCTGGTCGGTCCCGGCCATTCAAGCCGTTGGAGGCATGCGTCCGAAAATGCGGGTGTTTTGGAATAGAAGGGCAGAAAGTTCCTCCAAGGAGAGGGAGCCATGGTGGGTAACCTTAATCCCGAGCTTTTTCCGTCGTTCAACTCCTTTGTTTATGCACGAACCCGAAACCACCGTGTGGGAATGGTTATACCCGGCCCTCGCCTCGAAAAGCCAATGTTTTGCCGCGAGTTTGCCTTCGGATGCGACAGGATCGCCATCGCGCCCGCTCCGGAGTTGGACCTGTGCGCGAAACCGTGATTCAAAGGGCAGGTACCGATGGACGTTGCACTAAAAATCCTCGCGCACAAAGCATTCGCTCTTGCCGTGCTGATCGGCATGGGAATATGGCTGCTGGTGGTTCCGGCGTTTACCGGCGACCTCGGCGCCGATCCGCTAGACCGGTTATTGCACGTGACCGGCGAAATCGCGATCTGGACGCTGGGCGCGGTGCTCGCCTTGACGCCGTTGCGCGTGCTTTTTGCGCAATCGCGGATCGTCAACGCGCTGAACCGTCATCGACGTTACATCGGAGTATCCGCCTGCATTTACGGTCTGCTGCATTTTACGTGTCACATCTTGTACCAGGGCGACGTGGAAGATGTGCTGCGCAGCTTCGCGAAGCCTTTCATCTGGTTCGGGCTGGCCGGATTGACGATTCTCATCATCCTTGCCGCCACCAGCAATAACTGGTCGATGCGCAAACTTGGCAAAAAGTGGAAGCGTCTGCACCGCCTGGCCTATGTGGCGGCGGCCGTGCTGATTTACCACCAGTCCATTGCCGGCAAAGGCCACTGGTACATCGCACGCTGGCTGTTTTTTGCTCTGGTCGGTCTCGAGCTGGCCCGGTTAACTAAAAAGCACCTGTTCAACAAGGCCAAGGGTGCGCCCGCAACGGCGGTTGCGATGAAAGGGAGCCTTGGCAAACAGGTCAAGTAGCTGCGTTGAGCTGAGGGCCAGAAGGCAGTGCTTGATTGCTCTGCGGATTTGCTTTACCTTTTTGCTGTGATTGGAATGCAACAGGCGGTGCACCGCGCCCACCAAGCCCTTGAGGAGTTCCGCCCTGAAGGTGTTCCGGTGGACGAGTTTTTGCGTTCCGTTATCGACAGTTTTGAAGCCCCGCAAGTCTCTGAAGAACAAGCTGCCAAAGCGCGCGTGCTGGCCCGCGGCGTGCTGGCCCGCAAGCAACTGGAACAGGCTGAGGGTGGTTCCTTGTCGTCGGACGAGGTTGCCGACCTGCTGGGCCTTCGCAAACGGCAGTCAGTGGATTACCAACGGCGCGAACGGGCTCTGGTGGCCTGGCGGACAAGCACGGGAAAGTGGCGTTACCCGGTCTGGCAGTTCCAGGAACGTGGAGTGCTCCCGGGGGTCCGTGAGTGCCTTGCCCGCCTTCCGGGCGACGCCGGTTTCGGGGCCATGATCTTTTTCTTGAGTGAACGCCATTCGCTGGCGGGACGCCGGCCCTTGGATCTGCTTCGGGAAGGCAAGGTCGAGCAGGCCATGGCTGCAGCGGGACGCCACGACCGTCATGGCGCTTACTGACCCGCCCCCGGACCTTCATCAGCGGCCTTTGTTCCTCACCCGCAGCCCGTCGCGGATGGTCAGGATTTCGCACCGAAAATTCCCCGACCCGATTCATTGGTCTCGCCAAGGCATTCACCGTTTCGATGATCCGGCGGCACCTTGGGGCGTCTGTTACGCCGGGGAGGATTTTGAGACGGCGGCTATCGAAGTGTTTGGCGACCGTTGGATCGAAAACCCGTCCGCGCCCCGGGCCGTGGACCTTCGGGATCTGGCGCACTACGACGTTTATGAACTGGAGGCAATTGCGCCGTTCCTGATCGTCAACCTTACCGGCGAAGGTTTGAGCCGGGCCGGCACCGACGGCAACCTTTGTACGTCAACGGATTACGTCATTGCGCGCCGGTGGGCAATCGCATTTATGCGGCATCCGGATAAACCGCAGGGGCTTGCCTACCATTCACGGCACAATCCCGCGAAGGTCAACTACGCCGTGTTCGGCGACAGCAACACGGAACCACGGCTGCGGGCCGTAGAAAAAACGCCGCTGATCAACCACCCCGAGCTTTACCGCGTCCTGGACCGGTATGACGTGGCAGGGGTATGACGGGGAGCCAAGTGACCATGTTTTACCTTGAAGGTGACGATTTGCCGCGAAGCGCATTGGAAATGGCATCCTCGTTGCGGACTTCCTTGCAACGGTTTTTCACGCTTGCGCCCAACGAAAACCTGTCGGTGCGCATTGAAGGCGGGAACTACCCTGCCGTGGACCGCTTCTGCATTGGCCTGAGTGGAGCGAAACTTGAGGTTGAACGAATTCCTCCCAAGCCCGCTGGCATCGGGCAACGCCGTCCGGCCTTGCGTGCGCTGAAGTTAGAAATTTCAGGGCACACCATCCGCGTGCAAGAAACTGAGGTTCACCTTGATCTCATGGCTGCCGACGTTCGGTTCGATTACGATCGGGACAAAGAAGGCCGCCTGCTGCTGTTGCTGGTGGCAGCTGGAAGAGGCGACGTTGAAGTAAAGATCAGCCATGAAGGCCTCGAGGCATTGTTGTTAGCGCAGGCCAAAGCGGTGGCGGCAAGGCAGGGCGTTGTGGTGGAGAAAGTGACGCTTGAGCTCGAACCGATTGATCAGCGCTCACTGGCCATGGCCGTCCGTTTAACGGCGAAAAAGCTTTTTATGCGCGCAACCGTCCAGGTGAAAGGCCAGGTGCAGGTCGATAACGAGTTAAACGCAAGAATTCTAAAGCTGTCCTGTGAAGGTGAGGGCCCGATGGGCACACTGATCAGTAACTTTCTCGGACCGTACCTTGAACGTTTAGACGACCTGAAGGTGCCGCTCATGGCGATTTCGCTCGGGAACATTCGCTTGCAGGACGTGCAGTTAGGATTCGGCCGCTTTTTGGAGGTAAGGGCAGTATTCGGAAGTTAGTGGGCAGGGATTCGCCGTTATCAACCGGTACGAATCTGGGTCCAACCATCACGGAACGTAACAGATCCGTTACGATTCTCCGTTGGTCCGCAATGGGGGCCTGCCTAGGTTGCCGCCGTCGGAAACTAACCATCCTCGCATCTCGTCCCTCCCGTGTCGGTAAAAACGGATTTTTCCCCTATGAAAAACAGCGGCGGTCTTAACCTGTATTCTTCCGGGCGCAACGCTTGCGTCCTTTTGTCCGTGTGTGCATTACTTTGGCCTGCAGCTTCCTTTGCTCAGCAATACGAGCAGACTAACTTAATCAAGGGGGGTGATGCGCCGGGGCTAACGGCAACAAAGACGGACGCCAACCTGGTCAACCCATGGGGCCTGGCGAGAAGCACCAACGGCCCCTGGTGGATCGCCAATAACGGAACCGGCACTTCGACCCTTTACAATGGGGGCGGCGAAACGGTGCCCCTTGTGGTGACCATACCGGGTTCACCGGGAGCTTCGCCGGGTAACCCGACTGGCATCGTGTTTAATGGGAGCCAGGATTTCGCCCTGCAACCGGACAAGCCAGCGCTCTTTCTTTTCGTGGCCGAAGACGGATCAGTTTCCGGATGGAACCCAGATGTGCCGGCCGCCAATTCAACAACGGCGATCACCAAGGTTCCCGGGTCAGCACAGTCGGTCCTGAAAGGCGCTACCATTGCCCAGAAGGGTGAAAGCCGGTACCTTTATGTGGCGGATTTCAGGCAAGGAAAGGTCAAGGTTTACGACACCCATTTTCAGCAGGTCTGGTTTTATCCCTGGTCGTTTGTGGATTCGCGCCTTCCGCAAGGGTTTGCTCCTTTCAACGTGCAGAACATCGGCGGAAACCTCTACGTCGCGTTCGCAAAGCAGGATGAAGCGAAGCACGATGAGGTCGACGGGCCAGGCCTTGGGGTCGTTGACGTGTTCTCACCGGACGGTTGCTTGCTTTGCCGGCTCGAGGGGGGCGCCTGGTTCAACGCGCCGTGGGGCTTGGCACAGGCGCCGGGCGATTTCGGTTCTGCCAGCCACAAACTGCTGGTCGGCCAGTTTGGCAGCGGTGAAATCCTGATCTTTGATCCCGTAACCGGACGGTTCGCGGGGAAGTTGCATGGTAAGGGGGAGAACGCTGTCCAGATTCAAGGCCTTTGGGGCATTTCTTTCGGGTCCGGGACTGCCCCTGCTCCCGCCACAGCATCCGTGCAGCCGTCAGGGCCGGCCAACGTTCTTTTTTTCACGGCCGGGGTAAACGGCGAGGCAGGTGGCCTTTTTGGAACGTTGAGTCCGGCCGCGGAAGATCTAATTCAGGGCAGCGACCAGTAGCCCGCGGTAAACGAGGATCCCCGGACGGGGCCGGATCGGTCGGCGCCAAAGCCCGTGAGCTTCCAGGGCAAGCGGGCGGCGTCGTCGCATTCTAACGTTTGCGCCCGCACAGGCGGTAAGGCAGTTTGGGCCCAACATGTTCGAGCGTACTTTCGCCACGTCCGGCCTTCGTGTCTCTGCCCTTGGCCTCGGCTGCATGGGGATGTCCGACTTTTACGGACCGGCCGATGAAGCGGAAAGCATCGCCACCGTTCATGCCGCCCTGGATGCAGGCATCACGTTGCTCGACACGGGTGATTTCTACGGCATGGGGCACAACGAATTGCTGTTGCGTGACGCGTTGCGCGGACGGGCCCGTGATCAGGTGGTGCTTAGCGTGAAGTTTGGGGCGCAACGGGCCCCGGACGGCGCTTTTGTCGGGTTCGACGCGCGGCCTACTGCCGTCAAGACTTCCCTTGCCTACACGTTGCGCCGGCTCGGAACCGACCGGGTCGACATTTACCGCCCGGCCCGGGTCGATCCGGCGGTGCCGATCGAGGATACCGTGGGAACGATTGCCGAACTGGTGCAAGCGGGTTACGTGCGTCACATCGGCCTTTCTGAAGCCGGCGCCGGTTCACTGCGGCGCGCCCAGGCCGTGCACCCCATCATTGACCTGCAGATTGAATATTCACTGCTTTCGCGAGGGATCGAGCCCGAGATCCTGCCGGTGTGCCGGGAACTCGGGATCGGCCTTACGGTTTACGGCGTGTTATCCCGAGGCCTGCTGAGCGGTCACTGGACAAAAGAACGTGCGGCCGGTCCGACGGAGTTCCGGGCCCGCAGCCCGCGCTTTACCGGCGAGAACCTTGACCGCAACCTGGCGCTGGCCGAGGCGCTTGGTGCGGTTGCGACCGCCAAAGGAATAACGACCGTGCAGGCGGCGATTGCCTGGGTGCTCTCCCGGGGCGATGACATCGTGCCGGTGGTGGGGGCGCGCCGGCGTGAACAACTGTCCGAGACGTTGGGTGCACTCGAGGTGCAGCTCACGCCGGAGGATCTGGCCGGGATCGAAGCAGCGGTGCCTCCCGGCGCCGCTGCGGGTGACCGTTACGATTCGCATGCGATGGCGTTGCTGGACAGCGAGCGAAAGTAAACCGATTCCGAAGGATGCATCCGATGTGTTCCATGACCCGTCAGCGCGGCCGGGTGTTTGCGGTGACGCTTTTGGCTGCCTTCTTTACGAGTCTTTCTGTCCGTGCGCAGACGAACACTCCCCCTTCGGGGGTCACCGTGGCGGATGACGCGACTGGCCGGACCGTGCACCTCCGGAACGGACAAACCTTGGCCGTGCGGCTCGCTGCCAATGCCACCACGGGTTACCACTGGAGCGTGCAATCGGGCACGGGCCGGTGCCTTGAACTGACCTCCAATACCTACCTGGAGAGCCGGTCGTCGGCCCTGGGCCGAGGCGGCACGGCTGTATTCGTTTTCACGGCCAGGCGGGCCGGGAGCACCGCGTTGAAGCTGGGCTACTCCCGTCCTTTCGAGCCGCATGTTCCGCCGGTACGGGCGTACGTTTTGATGGTTGTAGTCCAGGGTGGTTAGGCTTGAAACCATTACGTCACCCGCGCGAGTGGCTCAGTGCTACCCTGCTGGCCGGCTTGTTTGTGATGGCCCTGGCCGGCGCACTTTTCGTGTACCTCGCCGACGAGGTTGGCGAGCAGGCTTCACTGGCGCGTTTCGATTCGGCTGCGGCCCGCTTCTTTCATCAGTATGATGCGCCGTGGGCCGTGCATTTGTTTGAGGCAATTACGTTCTTTGGAAATGCCTCGACCCTGGCTGTCCTCGGTGCTGCGGTCGTGCTCGGGTTGATCCTTCGACGAAGGTGGTCGCTGCTCCTGGGCTGGGTGGCAGCGCTCGGCGGGGCGGGCGTGCTGAACGTTTTTCTGAAAGGGATTTTTCGCCGGCTCCGTCCCCAGTTGCCGGAACCGTGGGTTATGGAGCCGGGTTGGAGTTTCCCAAGCGGGCACGCAATGGGCTCCCTGGTGACGTACCTTTTTCTGGTTTACGTGCTCATCCGGGCGGCTGCTTTCCCGCCCCGCACCACCGCGGCCGCGCTGGCCGTCCTCGTCCTGATGATCGGGTTCAGCCGCATTTACCTGGGTGCTCATTACGTAAGCGACGTGGTGGGCGGGTACGCGGCGGGAGCGGTCTGGCTTACTTTCTGCATCGTGGTGACCGAGGAAACCTTGCGCCGTTCCGGGCTGCGCGCGTTAAAGGATGGGCCCGGTTAACGGGTGGACGGCTTTGAAGAAATTCTGATGGCGCTCAGGCAGTCTGTCCGGCTAGTGTGCCCGGCGCCGCTTGCTCCCGGTGCAGGGTGCGTAGAACGCTGATGCCCCGGGACCTGTAACCCCGCGCTGATGAACCAGCCCCCTGACCTGAACCTGGAATGGCTTGAAGCCGACG
>DASWVC010000089.1:0-5602 GCA_036401335.1 Chthoniobacterales bacterium | reverse complement strand
CAACGCCGAGTTCAGGTTTTGCGCGCTGAACTCGTGCCAGGTCACTTGGCTGGGGGTTGTAACCAGCCGATAGGTCAAGCCTGCCAGCGCCAGGGTGATGGCCATGCCCGCAATGGCCCAGGCTTTGGCCTGCCCGGAGGCATACGGTGTCCAGAACGATCCTTTGATCCAGGC
The DNA here is from genome assembly GCA_036401335.1 of Chthoniobacterales bacterium. GTDB lineage: Bacteria > Verrucomicrobiota > Verrucomicrobiia > Chthoniobacterales > JAFAMB01 > DASWVC01. Next base: position 5,428 of record DASWVC010000089.1, on the reverse strand, counting down.
CAGAACCGCAACCACCAACAACGCCGCGCCGAGCTCAACCGTGCCCGGCACACCCCGCAGCTGCCCGATGATCCACAGCAACCAGAGGAGCGTCCCTGCCAGAAGAAACCCGAAAAGTTGTTTGACCCTGACCATCCATGCGCCGGGCTTAGGGAGAAACCGAAGCCACCTCGGGTTGAAGGCCAGTAAAAGGTAAGGCGAGGACATGCCGAGCCCGATCACGAAAAAGACCAAAACCGTGAAGGCTGGAGCTTGGGCGAAGGCGAAGGCTGAGGCCGTCCCGAGAAAGGGCGCCGTGCAAGGCGTGGCCAGCACCGTGGCAAACACCCCTTGAAAAAAAGCACCCCCGTAACCATGGCCGTTTGCGAGCCGGGCGAGGCCACCCGTTGCCTGGGCCGACACGCTCAGTTCAAAAACGCCAAACAGGTTGAGCGCGAAGGCGAACACCACCAGGGCCACCCCAAAGACGAACCGGTAATCCTGAAATTGAAATCCCCAGCCCACCCGCGTGCCGGCAATCCGCAGGGTGCAAACGATGGCTGCCAACGCCAGAAAACAGGCCAGCATGCCGGCAACGTAAGTCAGGGCCAGGCGCATCAACTTGCGGGGTTCCTGTCCGGCTTCCGACACGAACCCAAAAACTTTAAGCGAAATCACCGGCAGCACGCAAGGCATCACGTTCAAGATCAACCCGCCGAGAAACGCGAACGCTAACACCTGGAGCAGCCCGCCTGGATTCGTCTGCGCCTGCGAAGCCGGCGCCTGCTCCGCTCCGCCCCCTTCGGCCAGCGCCTCATACGCCCTCTGGTCTTGACCTGTCCCAAGCACGAGAAGGCCCGGCAGCTTTTGAATCGGCTGCCCCTCGCCTACCACCGGAAAAGCAATGTCCCGGCCCGTCGTAACGCCGTGACCCAGCTCGGCATCGCCCGGCGGCACCGGGTAGAAGTCCCAGGGACCGTTTTCCGGCCCGCCCTCGACGTGCACCCGCAATTGCTTGCCTTCCCGGATCAGGCCAACCTTCAAGTCGGCCGGCAACGGAGCGGGCGTTCGCTCGGCGTACCGGTTAAACGTCGCGGCCGCAGCGCTTGGCCCGGCTTCGCCCGATGGCAAGTTCAGCGCGAGGTCAGCCTTGCCGGGCACGCAGGAACGCTCGCAGACCAGCCATTCCGAGTGTGCCTTCAACTGCACCGGACCATCGGGCAGCTGCGCCGGAACTTTCACCTCGGTCCAGAGCAACACCTCACTCGGATAAGAAAAGACCTGGAGATCGCCGGGCTCCTTTTCTCGGGCGGGCTGGGGCCACCGCAAGTCGCCGGCTTGAAAACCGGCCGGCAATTGCCATTCGATTTTTGTCGGGATCCCGGCATCGCCGGAATATTTCCAGTAAATGTGCCAGCCAGGCACCATCTGGTAGAGTACCCCCAGGTGGAAGGTCGCTCCCGGCTTCAGGCTGGTGCAATCTGCCACCAGTGTGGCTTTGACCAACTCCCGACCATCCTGCACCTGCGCGGTCGCCGGGTTCAACAAGGCGCCGCTAAACCACAGGCAGAGGCAAACAGACAGCAAAACTCGTCGGTGCATGGCAAAAACAGGAGGCTCGAACACGCCCATTTCTTCCCGGAAACGTGGAACCTCCTAACGCCATCTATCGGATACCGCACCCGAAAATCAACTGACGGCGCGTTGCCTTGCCCGGCAGCATGGTAAAAGCTGGAGGTGCTATGCAACCGCACCGTTCTCCTGAGGCTTTCACCTCCCAAGACCTCTTCAATTCCGGTCTCGGCTACGTCGTGGTGAGCCGTTTCAAATCTGGAGGACGCGTCGAGGCAGGCATCTTTCTCGTGGACATGTATTGCTTGGGGGTGAAAAACGCGATGTTCGAGCAGGTAACCACGCCGGCCTACGAGGGTCGGGTGTTAGAGGAGTTTTTCCAAGGCCGGCAAGAGCCCCTTGAACCCTGGTGCGCCCGTAAATTGGTCGAAGGAGCCGTCCGGTATGCCGCCCACCTGGGATTTCAACCGCATGCGGATTACAAAAAAGCCTGCCGAGTCTTCGGCGGAATTGATCCCAAAGCCTGCCCCCGCGAGTTCACCTTCGGCCGTGAAGGCAAACCCTACTACGTGCAGAGCCCATACGATTCCTTGCAGCGGACCGAACAAATCGTAGCCATTCTGAAAGCGCGTTGCGGCGAGGGTAATTTTCATTACCTGCTCGTCACCGATGATCCGGACGAGTTTCCCGAGGAATTCGCGGAGGAACTGCCGGACTGATACCGCTCGCCTGCAACTGAACCGTTCGCTTGCGGTGCAACGGCGGGCAACCGGTTGGAGGCGGCCCCGCCAACCGCATTATTGGGATCGCCTTACCGAATAAAACAACGGACCGGTCAGGGCACCTGACCCAGCGTCAGTTCGTTCAGGAAAGGGACCGGCCGGGAGATGCGCACGTAATCGAAATGCGCCGGGTAGCCTCCCGCAGCCATTGCGACCAGCCCTAACTTCGCGGATGCACCCAAATGGTGCGCCCACGTGCCACCGCGCACCCAATGTTTCCCATCGCTGCTTGTGTACGCGGTGTAGCGCTCCCGGCCGGGTTCACCCCGGCGCACGACCCGCAAATTAGTCCAAGCACCGGGAGGTCCAACGACGGTGTTGCCGTACGTGGGATAGCTTGCGGGTACCGGGCCAACTTCCTTGCCGAACTCGGTCTGGCGCGTTTCGAAAATCGCCACGCTGCCCAGCTTGATGTAATTGTCGTCGTCGGCGTACACCAGGATTGACGCCTGCGCATAGTTGTAGCCGGGCCCCTCGTCCGGGATGTCAACCTTTACCCGTGTGTCGAGGACGACGTCGCCCTTCGGCAACTCCCGCAAGAGCACGGATGCCTTCGGCGTGTTCGGATGCAAGTCCGCGTTTTGGGTCACAAAGTTAAACGCACCGTTGCTCACGTTGTACGCACTCGGATCGGGCTGACGCAGCCAAGTCCAACCGGGTTGGAGTTGGGTGCCGTTGAAATCATCGGCAAACAGCGTCTCAATCGGGTCGTCAATCCAGGACGGGATCGGGATCCCCGGAAAATACGGGTTGCATTCCCAGGGTTGCGCCGCCGGTGCAAACTGAGTTGAGTCGGAGGCCCATTCGCCCGAGCGGACCGTCGGCCAATCGTCAATCCAGACCAGGGGATCCAGCAACACGGGCCGTTTGTTTTCGACGGAAGGGTCGACCGCACCGTCCGGGGTGACAAAGTAAGGGTTATGCCGGTCGATGGCATGGTAAACGACCCAGTCATGGCCGGCAAAATCGGTAAACACATCGTTATGGCCCGGACCGACCCAGCGGTTGCCGTTCATGCTGATGACCGGAGTTCCGCCGACGCGGCCGACGAGGAAGGGTTCGCCTTGCTTATCTACGAATGGCCCCAACGGCTCGCGGGAGCGGCCGGCAAAAACGCTGTAGCCGGTCAAAGGGCCGTTGCAACAGTTTGTCGCCGAGACGAACAGGTAGTAATACCCGTTCCTTTTCACGACCCGCGAAGCTTCGTAGCGGTTGGGAATGGCGATCTGCGATTCCGACGCCGGGTCGGTCTTCAGGCCATCGGCCGACAGCGTTCGGATGGAAATTCCCCCAAAATAACTCCCGAAGTAAACGTAACGCTGCCCGTTGTCAGTCTGCAGGATGTCGGGATCGTAGTTCCAGCGGTTGGCACCGTTGGTGCCCTGGCCAGGGTGGGGTTCAATCACCACGTCGTCGGATACCGTCCAGGGGCCTCGCAACGATGGTGCGGTGGCAACTCCGACCGCGCTCCCTCCTTTCGGGAAATCGGTGTCCGTCACGGTGAAGTACGCATAATAACGGCCGTTTGCGTAATACGGCTTCGGGGCAAAGATAAACGTGTTGTCGGTGGCGTAAGCGGGGAGGCGGGTGACCACATCGCCGACGTAATCCCAGTGCACAAGGTCCAGCGAACGGTAATACGGGGCGTAGTGCCGGACTAAGTTGCCTTCGCTGTCGCGATCGTTGTCGTTGAATGGCGTTTCGGTCGAGAACAGGTACCAATAAGGATCATCGGGGTTTTGGCTCCGAATGATTCTCGGGTCAGGGCAGGATTCCACATTACCGGCGGGCGAATGGAGTTGGAGCGGGTTGGCGTAAGTCGCCACCGCGCCGCGCAGGCCGGCGAAGGTACCCTGGCCGGACGCGCTCACCCCCATAGCGATCGTTAAAAAGGCCAGCACGCACCCGGTGGCAGCCGTTTGCGAAGCCCGGAATAGTGACGTTTTGCGGGTCGCCTTTCGCCGACGATTTCCGTTCAGACCAAACGCCCGCAAGGCGTCCGCTTGAAACGCAATAAACCGATCCATGGTCGAAAACATTTTTCCTCCGCAGTCAGGTGATAACGTCCGGCAATCAGCCGGGGCAGCGATTCTAGGTTGGGCGGCCAAAGTTCAACGGGACAAACACAAGGGGGAAAGCCGCCGGGTGGGATGCTGCCGCCATGCTTAGGCGTCAGCGGGCCGAAAGGGAAGCCGAAAAATCCATGATTTCAAATTTTGCCCTACCGCATCCTATAAGGGTCGCTTTCAGGAGATTTGCTCCGGACCAATTGGAAGCGGTCAGGGCAGCAGATTGATTCGACAGGATGCAAAACCGCGGTATCTTTTCGCGCTTTTTCAGACGGAAGGGTGGCTGAGTGGTCGAAGGCACCTGACTCGAAATCAGGCGTACGGGCAACCGTACCGTGGGTTCGAATCCCACCCCTTCCGCGTTTCTGGATGACTGACTAACAACGGTTTACGCCGTTTCTCGAGGGAAACGCCCCCTCTAAGATCCCCTATCCCGTGCGCGGGCCAAAACCACCTTTTGTCCCGTCACGTTCCGTTCGGTCCCGCACGGGACCCGAAAAAGCGGCAGAGAATTGGCAGAGCGCTAGACGGCAAAGGCGCCGGCCGACGGAAGCAGGAGGAACGAGAGGCGTTTCATGGGTATGACTGGGTCATAACGAATCCAGTGCAAATCCCTTGAGTTAAGCTCCAGCCCAACCAAACGCATGCATTGCCTCACCGAGCTGTTCTGCTGGCGTGGGCCCGGCCTTGAGGCGCTGCAACGGGCGGTGCCGTCACGGTCAGGGCGTTTTAGGGAGGGCGGAATTGACTTCGACCGACGAGACGCTCTCCGGGGGCACGAAGTAACTGCGCGCCCCGGTAACAACTTCAAACCAGGCCTCCATCGGACGGCCCTCATCGTCGCGCACAAAAAAAACGTGGTCACGGGTTTTTACGGTGTACCGCGTGCCGGAGTGCAACTCGACGGTGAAAGGCACGAATTGCTCGGCGGTGGCGAGGCTGTAAATGCGCTGGAACATGACGATGGACGAGCCTACGCGCGTTACGACTGGGTCACAACTTCGGCGTGCGGAGGCATTTCCCACC
>DASWVC010000088.1:0-10860 GCA_036401335.1 Chthoniobacterales bacterium | reverse complement strand
CAAAGGTGCGGTGCCCAAACGCCCTCCGATTGAGGTTGTCCAAAGTTCTTTCCGCGAAGCCCTGCGTCAAGGGAGGGGCCGGACGGAGAAGCGGTCACTCCCCTACCGGAGGCCACCGGATACCCCGGCGGCGAAGGGACTGGCCGCCCTACCGCCCCTGGCGCTTCACCTCAACTTAACCAGCATCTTGCCGATGTTTTCTCCGGTAAACAGCTTAAGGAACGCGGCTGGCGCCTGCTCAATGCCCTCGTCCACGGTCTGCCGCGAAGTAACTTTGCCTGTTTGTATCCAGGTGGTCATTTCGTGCAGGAACGCGGGCCTCAGGTCGGTATGGTCCGAGACGAGGAAGCCTTGCAAGAGCAGCCGCTTGCCTACGGCGAAAATGAGGTTAGCCGGGCCGGTCTCCTGGCCGTTGTAGCCCGCGATCATGCCGCAAAGCGCGAACCGCGCAAACGGTTTGGCAACGGAAAGCGCTGCTTCCAGGTGCGTGCCGCCCACGTTGTCGAAGTAAGCGTCGATGCCTTCGGGCGCGGCCTCGGAGAGCGTTGCGGTAAGGTCGTCGACTTCCTTGTAGTCCACGGCGTGGTCGACACCAATCTCGCGCAAGAACGCGCACTTTTCGGCCCCGCCGGCCGAGCCAATGACGGTCGCTCCCTTGATCTTGGCGACTTGACAAACCACTGAGCCGACCGCCCCAGCGGCCGCCGAGACGAAAAGGGTTTCGCCCGCCTTGATCTTGATGACGTGCAGCAAACCTACATAGGCCGTCATTCCCGGCATTCCCGCCGTACCAAGGTAGGCCTCAGGTGCGAGCCGGTCGGCGTCCACGGTTTGCAATCCGTCACCGGGCGCGTTGAACGCCTCGCGCCACCCCAGCATCGAGACCACCGTGTCGCCGACCTTCAGGCGCTCGTGGTTGGATCGCACAACCCTGCCGACCGCGCCGCCCTCCAGCGCCTTTCCGACCTGGAAAGGCGGGACGTAGCTGGGTCGGTCCCGCATGCGTCCGCGCATGTACGGGTCCACCGACATGAACAGGTTTTGCACCTGCACCTCGCCAGGCCCGGGCTCAGGTAGAGAAATAGTCTCAAAGGAGAAATTTTCTGGCACCGGTACGGCGTCGGGGCGGCTGCGCAGCCGCACTTCGCGGGATTGTTCAATGGACATAGTGTAAATGGATTTCCTGGCGGTGCGACGATCCAGGGGCGATCGCCCCACCAGCCGCTGAGTCAGCGTAATCGGCGGGCCGATCTCCCGCGTTTTCATCCTGAACCTGCTTACCTTAGTGCCATCACAACGGCTACTACACACCACCAAAACCCAACGCTCTACCGCCAGAACTTTCAGAGGTCCGCCGCAACTCCGCCGGCCGGTAACGGCCATTCGCGCTCGCGCAGTGCCGCCTGCCGGCGCATCGGTTTAAGGATCAGCAGCGCAGCCAGGGCCGCCGTGGCGTCCATGGCAATCATGATTTGAAAGACCACCGTCCAGCTGCCGCTGGCCTGGTGCAGCATCGCTGCGAGCGGGCCGCCCAGCACCGAGCCGACGCCTTGGGCCATGTAAAGGCACCCGTAATTGGCGGTGGCATGCTCCGTGCCGAAGGTGTCGGTTAACGTGGCCGGAAAAAGCGAGAAAATTTCGCCCCAGCCGAGAAAGACGATCCCGGACAGCAGAACAAAGGTAACGGGGCTCTGGCGGGTTGCGAGCCACGCGGTCATGGCCAACGCCTCCAGCGCGAACGCCATGAACATCGTGTTTTCACGGCCGATCCGGTCCGAGATCCACCCGAAAAGCGGCCGGGTCAGTCCGTTCGTGCAACGGTCCAGGGTAAGCGCCAAAGGTAAGGCCGCGGTACCCAGAACCATGACGTTGGCGACCCCGAAATCCTTCGCGAACGCACCCATTTGTGAAATGACCATCAGCCCGGAAGTGGACATCAACGTCATCATGCCGAACATCACCCAAAAGACCGGGCTTTTAAGCATCTGCGTGGGCCGGGCACTTTTCCTTTGGCCTGCGCCGGTCCCGCTGCCCCGAAGGGCTGACGGGGGCCGGCGGAGCGCCTGAGAAATCAACAACCCGGCCAACCCGAAAACAGTTCCGTACACCATCAAGGTTGCGCGGTACCCCATGCCGGTCAGACTTCCGGAAATGGGCAGGGTGGTCAGGATTGCTCCCATCCCGTATCCCGCGGCCACGAGCCCGCTCGCAAACCCGCGGCGCTCCGGAAACCATTGCACCACCAGGCCGACCACCCCGACGTAGACGGTGCCGGTGCCGATCCCGCCTAAAACGCCATAGCTCAGGTAAAGTTCCAGCACGTTTCTCGCCAAGCCTGCCAGCACCCAGCTCAACCCGGTCAACGCCGTGCCCAGGCCCAAAAGCAAACGCGGCCCCAATTTGTCCACTAAAAAGCCTTGGAACGGCGAAAGGAACGTTTGGAGCACAATCAAGATTGAAAACGTAACCTGGATCTCAGCCAGGCTGACCCGAAACTCCTTCATGAGGGGCGAAGTGAACAACGTCCAGACGTACTGAGGACTTGATATCGCGACCATGCAGGCGACCCCGCACCATAGTTGGAGAAGTCGATGGCCGTCCGTTGAAGGGGATGAAAGGGCAGTTCGGGAAATGGTTGTCATGACGAAGCAGGTTCCTGGCCGCGGAGAGAGCATTCTTTGTGCCCTGGCCCTCCAGAGTGGAAGAAAGGCGACCCTTAGGTGCAGGGCACGCACCGGGGTGGTCGGGGGCGAAAGGGGTTGAGACCAACGGTTGCCGGTGGAACAACCTGGTTAAACTCGACCTGAATCTAGAGACACCAGCATTTTCCTAATAGCAGAATAAAAGCTTTACCTACGATAATTTCATCCCTGGCCAATCCTCCGTTGACTCCGTTAACCTATGGCGATTGTATAGATTGTTCGTCACCAGTTTTCCTGCGCAGCAGGTGAAGAAACCGCTGCAAGGAGTAAATTTGGCCATGCCGCGCCTTTCTGAAGCTGAGGTTCTCGACCGTTTACGCCAGGTAAAATTCCCGGGATATAGCCGGGATGTGGTTAGTTTTGGGTTGGTACGCGACGTGAAAGTCTCCGGCGGGGATGTTCTGGTGCGTCTGGGTGTGGCGACAAACAATCCGGCGGTGCCGAGGCAACTGCAGGCGGATGCGGAGCGTGTGCTCCGTGAGACGAGCGGCGTGGCTTCCGTCAAAGTGGTGATCGACATCAGTAACCCGCCGGAAACGGCCGGACCGGCTGCCGGAGGAACCGCCATCCAAGGCGTTAAGCACGTCATCGCCATCGCCAGCGGAAAAGGAGGGGTGGGTAAATCGACGGTTGCCGCCAACCTTGCGGCCGCCCTTTGTCGGACCGGAGCGAAAACCGGGCTATGTGACTGCGACATCTACGGCCCTTCCATTTCGCTCATGTTCGGTGCCACCCAGGAACAGCCGATGGCGACAGCCCAGGAAGTTATTATCCCGTTGGAACGCTACGGGGTGAAGCTGATGTCGATGGGGTCGCTTTTGCAGGACGATGCCCCTGCCATCCTGCGGGGTCCGATGGTGACCCGTGCCACCCAACAGTTTTTACGGCAGGTGGATTGGTCGGGCTTGGATTACCTGATTTTGGACCTGCCTCCAGGGACCGGCGACATCCAGCTAACGGTCGTGCAGACGGTTGCACTCACTGGCGCGATCATTGTCACCACGCCGCAGGAAGTGGCGTTGATCGATGCCCGGAAGGCATCCGCGATGTTTGCCAAGGTCAATGTACCCATCCTGGGCCTGGTCGAGAACATGAGCTTTTTTCGGGTTCCGGGCGAATCCCAAGCCCACTACATTTTCGGAGAGGGCGGCGGGGTCCGGGAGGCGAAACGGTTACGGGTGCCGCTGCTGGGTCAGATACCCCTGGATATTGAAACCCGTGAAGCCGGCGACCGCGGAATGCCGGTGGTCTTTGAGAATGCCGGCAACCACGTCGCACAGATTTACCTCAGAATGGCTGAGCAGCTCCGGCAGATGGTCGAAATCGCCGGGGCTGCACCTTAACCTTCCGGCGCCGGTGAACGGCGGGACGCGTGTCGGGCGTCGGAACGAACTAGAAAGAGATGCATGGAACCCCACAGGGACGATGCCACGGAACTGGTAAAGAACTCGGTGCTCTATAAGGAATTTCTCGCGGAACGCGAAGAGATCCTCCGCCACAAATGGATTGAAAGTGAAAAAGCAGGCTACGACATCGGTTTTGAACGTGCGCTGCTTGATTGGATCTTGAAGTACCGTTCGGCGTGGCGCGAGAAACGGCAGCGCCAGCTGAAAGGGACGTAAACGGTCGGTGCAGGGCATCGCTGACGCTGGCACGGTCAGCCGTTTCTGGCACCAATTCCGAGGGCGGATAGCTTTGCCATGGCACCTTCCACGCTCATCCTCGATGCCGAAGCAATCACCCGGGCGCTGCAGCGGTTGGGAGACGAGATCCTCGAGCACAACCCTACACCGGCCCGGTTCGCGCTTGTGGGCATTCCGCTCCGGGGCCATGAACTGGCCCGGCGCTTGGCGGACGTTGTGGAACAACGGCAGGGCCGACGACCGGAGACCGGTGTGGTGGATGTCTCCATGCATCGGGACGATTTCAAATTGCGCCGCTCGCTGCCGCGCGTGCACGCCACGGAACTGCCCATCCGGCTGGAGGAATACACCTTGATCTTGGTTGACGACGTGGTCTTTACCGGGCGCACCTGCCGGGCAGCGATGGACGCGATCTCTTCTTACGGGCGCCCGGCACGCATTCAATTTGCGGTTCTCGTGGACCGCGGTCACCGCGAGTTGCCCATCCGGCCCGATTACGTCGGCACCTGCCTGACCACCGACCGCCATGACCTCGTTAAAGTCCGACTGCAAGGCGTGGACGACGAACCGGAAGGGGTCCGAGTGGAGACATCGGCAACGTGAGCGCGCCCGACCTGAAGCCCGCACGGGGCTGGCGGCGCAAAGATCTGCTGGGCATTCGTGAGCTGGAAGTTTGGGAGCTCCAGGCCATCCTGGATACCGCCCTGGCCTTCAAAACCGTCGGGAGCCGGGACATCAAGAAGGTTCCTGCGCTGCGCGGCAAGACGCTGGTAAATTTTTTCGTGGAACCGAGCACCCGCACCCGAACCTCGTTCGAGCTGGCTGCGATGCGCCTGAGTGCTGACGTCGTGAACATCGCGGCGACCATGTCGAGCTTGCAAAAGGGCGAAACCCTGAAGGACACTGCGCTTAATCTTCAGGCGTTGCACACCGACATCATTGTGCTGCGGCATGGTTCGGCTGGCGCACCGAAATTTCTCGCGGAACGGCTGGGCGCAAGCGTGATTAACGCCGGAGACGGCGCCCACGAGCACCCAACTCAGGCGTTGCTGGACGTGTTTACCATCCGGGAACATTTTGGGAAAGTGGAAGGCCTGAACGTGGTGATCGTAGGCGACATCCTCTTCAGCCGGGTGGCGCGTTCAAACCTGTGGGCCCTGCAAAAATTAGGGGCGAAAGTGATTTTGGTCGGTCCGAGCACCCTGGTGCCCCGGTCGTTTGAGCAGATCGGTGCGGCGGTCGTGCACCGCATCGATGACGTCCTGGAACATGCGGATGTCATCAACCTTCTTCGGATCCAATCCGAACGGCAACGGAAGGAGTACTTCCCCAGCCTGGTTGAGTACGTTCGTTTCTTCGGGCTCACCAAGGAACGGGCTGCCCGGTTGAAACCGGGCTGCCTGGTGATGCACCCGGGCCCGATCAATCGTGGGGTGGAAATCGACAGCGACGTAGCCGACGGCCGCCAGAGCGTCATCCTCGAGCAGGTGACCAACGGGCTCGCGGTGCGCATGGCGGTGTTGTTTCTTTGCAGCGGGGCGGCCCGGAAGTCCAAATGACCAACGTGGTGATTCAACACGGCCGGGTAATCGATCCGGCCAACCACCGGGACGAAATGGCCGACCTGTTCATTCAGGACGGTCGGATCGTCGCAGAACCGCCGGCGCCGCCCCTCGAAGCGATCGACGCCTCCGGGCTGATCGTGGCTCCCGGGTTGATCGACCTGCACGTGCACCTGCGGGAACCGGGTCAGGCTCACAAAGAAACCATCGAAACCGGGGCCACAGCGGCCGCCGCCGGCGGGTTCACGTCCATTGTCTGCATGCCCAACACAAACCCGCCGCTCGACAATCCGAGCAGTGTGGCCTGGGTGTTGGACCGGGCTCGTCAGGTTGCCCCGGTGAATGTCTATGCGACCGGCGCGATCACGAAAGGGTTGGCCGGCGAGGAAATGGCCCCCATCGGTTCCATGGTGCAGGCGGGCGTTGTGGCCATCACTGACGATGGCCGCTGCGTGCAGAACCATGAATTGATGAGGCGCGCCGTCGAGTATGCCCGGATGTTCGACGTCACCGTCCTTGATCACTGCCAGGATTATTTCCTGGTCGGCGACGGCGTCATGCACGAAGGACGCTGGAGCACCATCCTGGGCCTGCCGGGCTGGCCGCGCGCCGGGGAAGAACTCGTCGTGATGCGCAACCTGCTCCTGGCAGAACTTTGCGGCACCCAAATCCATTGTCAGCACCTGACGTCCGCGGGAAGCGTCCGGCTGCTGCGGGAGGCAAGACGCCGCGGCATTGCCCTTTCCGGTGAAATCTGCCCTCACCACATTGCTTTGACCGACGAGAGGATCGCCACCTTCGACACCAACTACAAAATGAACCCGCCACTGCGGACGGAGGCGGACATTGATGCCTTGATTGAGGCCGTTGCGGACAACACCATCTCGATCCTCGCCAGCGATCACGCCCCGCATGCCCACTTCGAGAAAGAAGTGGAGTTCGACCAGGCCCCGTTCGGCATTATCGGCCTGGAAACCGAGTTCAGCCTTTTCTGCACCGTTCTGGTCCATCGCCGTCAGGCCATCGGGCTCCAACGCCTCATTGAAATGTACACGGCCAACCCCGCCAGCCTGCTGCGCCTGCCAAAAGGCACCTTGACGGTCGGAGCAGCCGCCGACGTCACGTTAATTAACCCTGACCTTGAATGGGTGTACCACGTGAAGAACGGCCTTTCGAAATCCCGTAATTCCCCGTTTGACGGCTGGGAATTGAAAGGCCGCGCCGTCCGGACCATCGTGGCCGGTAGAACCGTCTGGAGACTCTGAAGCAGTGAACAGCAGTGAATTGTAATTCCTGTTAGTTCTTTTTCGGATTTAGAACGTGTTTAACCAACTCTACCCTCCCGTTCTCGCGCTCCACAATGCCTGGCGCTGGGTTGCCCTGCTTGGGATTTTGTTCGCAGCCGGCTTGGCCTTTCAAGGCTGGCTCTCCCGCAAGCCTTGGACCGCCCTGAGCGCCCGTTCCGTCTCCATCGGCGTGATTGTGATGGACGTTCAACTGATCATCGGCCTGGCGTTGTACCTTGGGCTGAGTCCGCTTTCACGCGCCCTGTTTACCGATTTTACTGCCGCCATGCAGGCACGCGAAACCCGCTTTTTTGGGATGGAACATTCCCTGCTCATGGTCCTGGCCGTAGGAGCGGTCCATTTCGGGAAACTTAGCCTCCGCCATCAAACACGCGACGGCGCCAAACATCGGTCCATCGCCCTCTGGTATGGTGCCAGCCTGCTCTTGATGCTCGCCGGCATTCCCTGGTGGCGCCCGTTGCTGAGGCACTGAGCCACCCCGAAGGGCGGTAGGGTCGGCGGTCCCTCGCCGACCGGATGGTAAGCGACGGCGTTGAGTCCGGGGCGCTTGGGGACAAGCTCCCCTACCGGACGGGGCCTGACCCGCAATCTGCTTCCACCCCGGTACCCCGGGCGGCGAGGGACCGCCGACCCGACCGGGCACGTCTTTTTACCGGGCACGCCGACCTACCGGCCCCCCACCCCGACACGCGGTTACCCCGATACGCCGACACATTCCTCTACTCCGTCGGCACCGGTTGGACGGGCCGGCTGTAGGGGTCGGAAGTTGTCGGAGGGGCGTCGAGGTTATCTGGGGATTCCGGCGAGATGGTATCGGTGCCGGTAAACTTTTTCTGGAACCAGCCGCCCACGCGACGGGCGGCCCGCTCCGTTTTTCCGACCACGGAAGCGCCGAAATGAGCGACGGTCTCGCCATAACGGTGGGCCTTGTTGACCAAGGGTTCGTCGGGATGACGGTCGGCATCATCGTTGTCGTCATCGTCCTCATGATCCCGGCGCAGGGCGGTGTGCGGGCGTGATTCCTGCACGTAGCCGCTGCCTTCGCCAGAACGGGTGACGGGTGCCCGCCTCTCGGGTTCAGGAACGGCCGCCCAGTTCTGATCGTTCAGCACCTCGCCGGTATCGGCCGAAAGCCTCAACAGACCGACTGGACGTTGTTCGCTGTCCAGCAGTTGCAAGGTCCAGACCGGAGCACCCGAAACAACGTCGGAAGAAAGGGTGTAATCGACGTTGTCGAACCCGACGTGTTGACGTCGCGCTTCCGCTTCGGCCAACCCGAACGCTCCATCCGAATCGACGTTCAAGGAAGCCAGGTCGATCGGTTTTGGGAGCGAAGTCTTCACCGGGGTGCGTTCTGCGCTGATCTCGCCCGCAACCACGTCGAACTCACGGACACCGCCGCGCGCGCTCGCATCGTCCACGAGCACCGACCAGTCAAGCGGTTGCGGGTGACCGGACCGCCCCGAAATCGACAGGATGCGAGTAAGCGACTTTTCTCCGCGCTGGGTTCCTACGGCTTTCAAGGCTTTGTACGCGGTATCCTGGGCCGAGACCAGAATGATCATCCCGAACCATGCCAGGCCAGTGATCGCTGCAGATTTCATGAGTTCCCCCTTTTCATCGTTGTCCGTTGCGGTTTGGCGCTGTTCATCGCGGTGGATTTCTGGAATGCTCGGCAGCTTACCGGCAAAGAATTTGTACTGTCTCCCGAAAGGCCTCAATGAAAAATGCTGCTCAGTGGCATTCATTGGCGCCGAGGGGTGTTCATTGCGGTTCGATACCTTATCCTGCCATGACGGACCGCGGCACCAGCTTCGAGCTAGATGACCTGAGGCGTTCCCTGGTCCTTTACAAAGGCCTGGTAAAAGTCAGCGCCCTCATCAATGCCATCAAAGATCTCCGCGAACTGCTGCCGGACATTCTGCCGTCGACCGACCTGCTGTCGCTGGCCGTCCATTACCGGCCGGCGCGGGAGGTAGCGGGCGATTTTTACGAGGTGGTTCCCGGGCTTGAGTTTCCCGCAAATCAGATCAATCTGTTGCCTGGCGACCACGCGATTTTCTATACGGACGGTTTGGTGGAATCGTTTAATGGCGCACGGGAACCTTTCGCTCTGAACCGGGTCCTGGCGGTTTTGACCCGGCCGTTGGAAGGGGCAAAAAACCTGGTTGAAGCACTGACGATGGAGGAGACGACACACCGGGGCGATGTGGCGCCCCACGATGACCTCACGATTTTAGCAGTCGGCTTGAAATGAAGAAGATGATCGATTTTGCCAGCCATCCAGCCAACCTCGGGCTGGTGCGGCACTGCGTGCGCCAGTTTCTTCATGAACGGCCTTTTACGGCCAAGGAAATCGATTTGATGGTTCTCGGGGTTGACGAAGCCTGCACAAACATCATCCGGCATGCGTACCAGCTGGCGGATGATCAGCCGATCCGGTTGTCGTTGGAAACCTGCCCAAGCGGCGGGGTCCGTTTTCGGCTGCGCGATTTCGGCGTGGGCTTTGACGGTACCACCCAGGGCTCACGCACGGCCCAGGGAGGCCGCACTTTAGACAACCTTCGTCCGGGCGGCCTGGGCATGCACCTGATCCGCCACGCCTTCGATCAAGTGGACTACCACCGGAGGCAGCGCGGCACTTTGCTCGTCCTTACCAAGCACCTGGGCAAGGAACACGCCGTGGCTCGGTCCCCGGCCATGGCCTAGAAGGGTCGGCGGGTCCGGTTCGCGGCCGGAAGCATGGAGAAGGATGGACTCTCGCCCTGCTCATGGCTATTCTCCCGACCATGCGGGATGTCGCGCCAAGAATCCTGATTGCTGACGACCAGGAGGATGTCCGGGGTGCTCTCAGCTTCATCTGTTCAGCCGAAGGGTACGCCACGGTGACCGTTGATTCGCCCGGACGCGTCCTCGCGCTTGTCCGGGCAGAAAGTTTCGATCTGCTTCTCATGGACATGAACTTCGACGCGCGCGAGACGACGGGAGCGGGCGGCCTCGAACTGCTTCCCCAGGTGGCACAGCTTGACCCGGGCCTGAGCATTGTGGTGATGACTGCCTACGGCTCTGTTCGCCTCGCGGTCGAGGCCATGCACCGCGGCGCCCGGGATTTCCTGGAAAAACCCTGGGAGAACGAACGGTTGCTGTCCATCCTGCGGACCCAGATGCAGCTGCGACGAGCCCTTCGGCGGCACGCGCAGCTTGAGGCCGAGAACCAGGGCCTGCGCCGCGCCGTCGCTGCGGAACCGGACCTGGTGGCAACCTCCCCGACCATGCGCCGGGTGGAAAGCATGATCCGTCAAGTGGCGCCTTCCGATGCCAATGTGTTGATTACCGGCGAAAACGGCACCGGCAAGGGGGTGGCAGCACGACGGATTCACCAGTTGTCGGCCCGGGGGCCGACCGCCTTTGTCAGCGTGAACATGGGCGGGTTGCCAGACACCCTGTTCGAAAGTGAAATGTTCGGCCACGTGAAAGGCGCGTTTACGGACGCGCGGGCGGACCGCGTGGGCCGCTTCGAACTGGCCGACCAAGGCACCCTTTTCCTTGACGAGATCGCCAACCTGACCCCGGTCCAGCAGGCAAAAATGCTCCGGGTCTTGGAGACCGGTGAGTTTGAACGGCTCGGTTCGTCCAAAACGCTGCA
>DASWVC010000087.1:0-32211 GCA_036401335.1 Chthoniobacterales bacterium | reverse complement strand
GCGCAACCGGGTCGGGTCGGTCTCAATCCACGCGGGCAACGCGGGATCCAGCCCGCACCGAAACTCCAGGCGGGTGGGGGCTGCGCGCACCCGGAATTCCTCGGCCAAGGATTCCAGAAAAGGGCGCAAAACTCGACCGGTTGGAAGGTGACGCCCAGCTTGCCGGCTTCGATCCCGGCAAGATCCAGCAACTCATTGATCATGCCCAAGAGGTGATGGCCGCTGTCCGCAATGGACTCGGCCCGGTGGCCGTGCGCATCGCGCCATTCGGGTTGGCGTTTGAGGAGCTGGGCGTAGCCCAGGATGCCGTTCAAGGTCGAAAGCCGCCAGCGCACCCATCCGGCCTCTGCCAGCGCGGCCGCCGCCAGGCAGCCCCCGTACATCCAGGGGGTGCGGTACCACGGCGGCAGGATCGCAAAGGCCCACCGGTACTCCCGGCTTTCCACCCCGTCTTCGTCCTGGGCCATGGCGCGCAGCGTGTAATGGCCCTCATTCAAGATCCCGGACTGCCAAACCGGGTCGTCGAAGTACGGCGTCCATTCCCCGCCCGCACCGTCCAGTTTCGTGCAAAAGCGGACGGCGTGGGCCCCGTCCAGGCGGCTGACGCGGAACCGCAGCCGCAAGCCCCGGTCGCCGGCATTGAAGGCGACCGCAAAAGACCGCGGCTCGCCCCGGTATAGGGAACGGGGACGGTCGACCAGCGTTGGCCATTATACTCGACCACGCCGACCAACGTGCCAAACAACATGGCCCCGCTCCGGTCCTGGACTGCGTTCCAGAACCCGCTCGGGGCGCCGTAGTCACGGCTGGTAAACTGCTGATAAAAGGGGCAACCGAACTCTTCCCTGAGAGCGGGAGGGACGAGCGCTTCTTCCCGCGCCGGGTCGGCCCACGCGCGCCGAAAAACCGGGAGTAAAAAGATTTCAGCCAACAAATATAGGGGTACCTGTTTCGAGCCCACAAGGTGACCCGAGGCCAGAGCCAACGCAGAAACGGTCCTGTGTTAGCCTCTGAAACCCACGTCGGCCTAGAAGTTCGCCCTCACGCACGCCCATGCGCTCTTTAGCGCTACGCTGGCCCCTGACTCGCCGTCAGACAGGTGAACCGGTTCAATTCACCGGACAAAACCCCAGTGGCTCGTAAACGGCCAATAAACAAAAAATCCGCGGCCGACCACGTTTTCTTCCGGCACGAAACCCCAGTAACGGCTGTCGAGGCTGTTGGCGCTGTTATCGCCAAGCGCAAAGTACGAATGCTCAGGAACATCCACGGCGGCAGCCGGCGTTCCCAGGTACAACATGGACTGAAGGTCCGGCCGGTCATTGGTGTAGCCGGTGTACCCGTTCTGCTGAGATTCCACTCGCTTAAAGCCAGGGTCATTGGCGGGTTGCCCATTGATGAAAAGGTCGGGTGCCTGAATGCGCAAATTGTCCCCGGGAACGCCGGCCAGCCGCTTGATGTAATGCTGGCTGGTGCCGTCGGGCGTTGGCGGGATGCCTAGAATGTTGTTTGTTTTAAAGACGAAGACATCGCTCCGGTGCGGCAAACGAAAGTTGTAGCTGAACCGATCGACGAAAAGCTGGTCGCCCAGGTCCGCATACGCCCGCAAAATCGGCTGCCCCTGACTGAATCGTTGCCCTTCCCCGAGCCGGAGTTGGTAACGCAGCACCTCCGGTGTGATTCCGACCTGATACACCCTTCCGGAACGCATGACGATGGCCGAACCCTCCCAGAGGACATGAACTTTGGCCGGCCTGATCTCGACGATTGAGTCGCCGTTCTCACTGCAGACGACGTCCTCGTACGTACGCCCGATCGTCAGAAACTGGACCGTACGCAGGATCGGGTTGGGCGGCGGTTCCACCAGCCTCCGGGCAATCACGCCGTTGAGGGTGGGCTGCATCGAACCGGTTGGAATCTTGAACGGCTGCAGGAAAAAGGCGCGGATGCCAAGCGCCAGCACGACGGCGACGAGGATGAGTTCAACGTTGTCGGTGATCGACCGGCTTTTCGTGTCCGGATCCAGCCGGCCAAGTTCCTGCAGCAGCGGTCTCTCCGCGGCACGCACCCGTTCCGGCGACCGTTCTTGCAACGCCTGACGAAGTTCCGCGCAGCGTTGGTGGACCGCAGCCAAATCCTCCGGGCGGCCGACGTCCTTACGGTAATTTACAATTTTGCGGGCTGCCTTGACCAGGTTCCGCCCTTCCTGGATGTACTTTGGGGTGAACACGGCCTTAGCTGGTCTTAAGCACTTCAATGAAAGCTTCCTGAGGAATGTTCACCCGGCCAATGGCTTTCATCCGCTTCTTGCCTTCCTTTTGCTTCTCCAGCAGTTTGCGTTTTCTCGTGATGTCGCCCCCGTAGCACTTCGCCGTCACATTTTTCCTTAACGCCGTCACATTTTCGCGCGCCACGACTTTACCGCCGATGGCTGCCTGGATTGCCACCTGGAAAAGCTGCTGGGGAATGACCTCTTTCAGCTTGGCCGCCAGCAACCGGCCCCGGGACTCCGCTTTATCCCGATGAACAATGCTGGAGAAAGCGTCCACCGGCTCGCCATTGACCAGCATGTCCAGCTTGACGAGGTCGGCCGGTTTGTAACCGGCATGTTCATAATCCATTGAGCCGTACCCGTGGGTAAGCGACTTGATTTTATCGTTAAAATCGACCAGAATCTCGTTCAACGGTATCGCGGCGGTTAACATGACCCGGCGGGTGTCCAACGATTCCGTGTGCTGAACTTCGCCGCGCTTCTCCATAATCAACTGCATCATGTCGCCGATGTTCTCGTTCGGGCACATGACAAAACATTTCACGACCGGCTCCTGGATTTCGTCGATCACACTCGGGTCGGGCAGAAACGACGGGTTGTCGACCTCGATCACTCCCCCGCTCGTCCTGACCACCTGGTAAACCACGCTCGGGTAAGTCGCGATGATGTCCATGTTGAACTCGCGCCGCAGCCGTTCCTGCACGATCTCCATGTGCAGCAGGCCTAAGAAGCCGCACCGGAAACCGAACCCTAGCGCGACCGAGTTCTCGGCCTGGTAACTGAAAGCGGAATCGTTGATCTGGAGCTTGCCAAGCGCCATTTTCAGGTGCTCGAAATCGGCGGTGTTAATCGGGTAAATACCGCTGAACACCATGGGATGAAGCTCCTGGAACCCGGGCAAAGGCTCCGCTGCCGGCGACCGCTGGTCTGTGAGGGTGTCACCGATCTTGATCTCCGCCGTGGTTTTGATGTTCGCGATAAAATAGCCGACGTCACCGACGTTCAAACGGGGTTGGGCGAGCGGTTTAGGGGTAAAAATGCCAACCTCCTTCACTTCATAGTGTTTGGAGTTGATCATCAGCTTTACCGCCTGGCCGGGTTCAATTGACCCGGAAAAAACCCGGGCGTAGGCCACCACCCCGCGGTAAATGTCGAACACCGAGTCGAAAACCAGGGCACGGAGCTTGCGGTCCGTGGCCGGCTTGGGCGGCGGAATCCGGGCGACGATCGCCTCCAAAATGTTTTCGATGCCAATTCCCGTCTTGGCGCTGGCCAGGATCGCATCCGAACCGGGGATGGCCAAGATGTCTTCGAGTTGCCGCTGCACGGTAGGGACGTCGGCGTTGGGCAGGTCGATCTTGTTGATGACCGGCACAATGGTCAGGTTCTGCTGGGAGGCGAGATGGACGTTGGCCACCGTCTGGGCTTCCACTCCCTGGGCGGCATCCACAACCAGAACGGCACCTTCACAGGCAGCCAGGCTCCGGGACACCTCATACGCGAAATCGACATGCCCCGGGGTATCCAGAAGGTTCAACCGGTAATCCTGGCCGTCCTTGGCCCGGTATTTCATGGTGACCGGGTGCGCCTTGATCGTGATCCCGCGTTCCCGCTCGAGATCCATGGAATCAAGAAGCTGGTCCTGTTTGTCCCGGTCCTCAATGGTGCCGGTGGATTCCAGCAAACGGTCCGACAAGGTCGTCTTGCCATGATCGATGTGTGCAATGATGCAAAAATTCCGCGTGAAAGGGCATTCCATGAAGAGGGAGAAGTATGCGGTACGCCCGCAGGCCCGTCAATGAACAGGCCCCATCCTCTCTGACGGCGGGTGCGCCGGGCAAAACAATTGGCCCGGATTGCTCGCCCGGGCGCACCAGAAGTGGTAAGTGCACGTCGTCCGTCTTTGGCGGCCCAAGTACTCCAGGATTGCTTCGGACTGTCCCCCCCACCCTTGTGAAACATTTCACTTGCTCCCGGGATGGCGGACCTTAAAGTTCTCTATGGCTCACGTCGCCCCTGCTGCCTACGACTCCAAAGTCGAGGGTAACATTATCTTTTCCCGTTTGGATGCATGTGTCAATTGGATGCGGAAAAACTCGCTCTGGCCGATGCCGATGGGCTTGGCCTGTTGCGCAATCGAGCTCATGGCCGCCGCGTCGGCCCGTTTCGACATCTCGCGGTTCGGAGCTGAGGTAATGCGGTTTTCACCCCGCCAGTCTGATGTGATGATCGTCGCCGGAACAGTCACCTACAAAATGGCATTGGCGGTGAAACGCATCTACGACCAGATGCCTGAACCGAAATGGGTTATCGCCATGGGTGCGTGTGCCTCCTCCGGGGGCATGTACCGGAGTTACGCCGTGCTTCAAGGCATCGACCAGCTGCTGCCGGTTGACGTTTACGTCAGCGGCTGCCCGCCGCGTCCCGAGGCACTGCTGGAAGGCCTGATGAAACTTCAGCGTAAGATCGAGACTGAAAAGTCGGTCATGGACCAGAAACGGGAAATGGTGGAGTCGTTTTCATGAGCGCTGCCGAGGCAGCGGTTTCCCTGGAAAATCAATTCTCGGACTTGGAAAAGATTGAGTTCCGGGGAGAAACGACGTTGCTGGTTCCGGTGCCGCAACTCGAACCCATTTGCCGCTGCTGCAAGGAGCAATTGGGCTTTGATCTGCTTCTGGACATCAGCAGCGTGGACCATTTCGGCGACGAACCCCGGTTTGAAGTCGTCTACGAGCTGTACTCCCTGGAGCAGCGGACGCACCTCCGCCTGAAAGCAAAGGTTTCGGAGGACGCCCTCGAGGTTCCCACGGTGAGTTCGGTTTGGGCCACCGCCAACTGGCATGAGCGCGAAATTTACGACATGATGGGCATTCGTTTCGGCGGGCACCCTGACCTTCGTCGGATCCTCATGTGGGACGGTTACCCTTTTTACCCGTTGCGGAAAGATTTTCCGCTCGAGGGTAAGCCGAGTGATTTGCCGGATGTGGCGTTTACCGGAGCTGCACCCCTTGCGGGTGGACCGTTCGTAAGTCCGCCGAGTGCGGCCGGCACAAAAGACCGTGAGCCGCGGGCCCGCCATCCGGAGACTCCCGGAAACGCCGATTTTCAAGGTCGGCCTCCAGGCTCCGTGAACAAGTCCGCTTAGCCAAGCACGTGAACCTGGAGCAAACCGTTGAAGTGGTGTGTCCCTACTGCGGCGGCGGATTTACAACGTTTGTGGACACCTCTCAAGGCGGTTATTCCACCGTTGAGGACTGCCAGGTTTGCTGCCAGCCGATGCAAATCACCGTCGCCTGCGAAGCCGGCGAGATCGAATTTGTCGAAGTTGAACGGGCTTGAACTCCGTCCGAATTTTGACGGCTAGAAACTGGCAAAAAGCCCTTGCACGAAAGGATAGGCTCTCGATATTCGCGGGCACTTGCAAGTTCTGGTTGTGTTCGGAGGGTGCAAGGCAGGAACTCCTGCGGCTGCCCGAAACGCGGCCCTGGAACCCACAACGGCTAGGTAGCTCAGTCGGTAGAGCAGAGGACTGAAAATCCTCGTGTCGGCGGTTCGATTCCGCCCCTAGCCATTTTCCTTGGACCCGGGGCATCGGTGTCGTTAGCCGAAGTCCTCTGCGCCGGCCGGGAGACCCTCAAGCGGCCTGTCGCGTTGGCCGGCGTCGTCGGAGGATGAGGCCTGCTGCACATGCCAGGGCCGCCCCGCTTCCCGCTAGCACCAGCGGCAACGGTTCTGGCACGGGCTGAATCGTCAATGTGCCTGACGCTATCGAGGCCGTGTCGCCGGTATTGGTGGTGACCGCGCCGGTCATTGCGTAGGTGCCAGGGGTCAAGGACCCCCCGTCATCAAACGAACCGACAAAAAATGGAGTTGACGTGGTCGTGTTGATCCCGAGGCCATTCCCCCGGGTATAGAGGGTAGTGGCACCGAAATTACTACTCGGGCCGCTACTCGTGTACGCGAACGGGCTGCCCACGGCGACGGGTGTTCCTCCGTTCAGGCTGTAATTAAAGTGCGAGACGTTCCCGTTGAAATTGAAAATGCCAGAGCTGTTGTGAATCAAGGAGCTGGGGACAGTGATTTCGGCCGAAAACATCCCCCCAGGGGACGAGTAGAGCGAAAGCGGCGCGTTGGGGGCAAAGGATCCCGTGAGGTCAACCAAGTCGAAGGTTTGCGCCTGCGCCGATCCCGCCGCGAGCACGGCAAGAAATAGAAAGGACATCCTTTTCCCATTCATGCGCCCAAAAGTAAAGGTGAGGAGGCGGGTGCGGGAAGGAAAAACGGCTGCCGACACCACGAGTGCCCGTCCCGGCATGTTTCGCAGCATGCGAGGAGCGTCAGTACAGCGGCACGCAATTTGACGTGTTTCCCGCCACGTCGTTTACCGTCGTACAGCTGCTGAATGGCCACCGAAAGCGCCAGGGAAGCGGAGGCGAACGCCCGACGGATCGCCGTCATTGCCCAAAGTGAAACCGTCGGAACGCCGTTTGTCCCTTCCGGCGGTACGGCTCAGGCCTCAGCAGGACGTGATCCCCCACCTGCCCCAGGACGCGTTCAAGGGTCACGACCTCGACCCCTTTGGGGAGCCAGCGTGTGCATGGACCCTTACGGCGCGGGTCCATGCCAACTCGTCAGAGACGATCTATGAACAACTCCCGAAGCCTTTCCGCCCTTTAAGGAGTGGTCAGGGCAGCTGAATCACGACTCCGCTATCGCGGCGATAATAGTGGTGCCGGCGTTTCCAATGTCTACGGCGGGCTTCCCGGTACTGCCAACGGTCGCGCTGCCGTTCGTAGCGCCGGCGGCGCCGGTAATCGCGGCCACCGTCAGCCCTGGCGTTAACCATGCCACCCAGGGCAATGGCAAACAGAACAAGGCAGAGGATACAGGTTTTTATTCTCAGGCTAAATCGGACGGGTAGCCCCTCCGCTGTAGTCCGTCGGGAAAGGCAAAATAAGCTGCCAAAATTGTCAGCTTCAGGGTTAAGGCAACCCTGCCAAACGGCCGTCCGTGCGCTTGATGCACTCCGGGTTTGCCCATGCCGTTTGTTAAAAGTTTGTTCCGCGCGGACGCCTTCCCGGTCTTCCAGGGTGGGAGCAAAACGATCCTGCTACCAACGCACCTGTTTCTGCAAAGTGATTGCCCTGTAAATTGGATCCGGATGAACGCCTATCGGAATAGGTCCCGGACGATGGTCTATCCACCTGTTGGACGTCAGCGCGGCAGAGATTCCGCCACTTGTTTGCTCTTGCGCACGCTGGCCTGGCGCGGGCGCGATCGGGGGCACGTAAAGCACATGTACCGAAAGCAAAGCAAGTGCATCTGCTTCCGTAAACGTTAGGAATAAACCCAAGATCTTCCGAATCGTGCATTGTAACACGGAAAAGACGCTGCCGATTGCCTCGCGATCCGCCGATAAAGCTTGTTTGTTCATCAACAAAATTGAAACCTTCCCCGTTTGCTCAGGAACGGTATCCGGTAGTTACCTTGAATCATCACGCGCACGATCCGGGAAGCCTCGCGGATCCGCTGTCGCACGACGCTGGGGAAAGGTCTGCCTCGGCTGCGCGAAGCGCGTCCTCCAACGGGATGTTTAGTTGCAAGTACGACTGTGTCAACATTGCAATCCTTTCGATATCCGAGAACTGAATTCCCTCGGTACGGGTTTCGATGGACAGGTTACTTGCAAGGAGCCGCCTCGGATTCAGGGCAAGTGAGCAGGCATCAAAACTAACTGGTAAGCCCGCGATCTGTTCGTTCATTGTTTAACCTTTCCATTTGCGAAGTATTGTCCGGTTGAGGCCGTCACCTTTGGCAGCGACCGGCATGAACCATCGTTCCGTCTGGACACGGAAAAAGGGACTGGTTGCCGGCCTCGCCGGTTTTTGTGACAAACGTTAAACCGGCCGGTCGTGGTTCGGCGAGGTCCGGTTGGTGCCCGGCAGATGCAATCGCGGGAAGATCGGCAATCATGAGGAATGAAATAGAATGGGCGGTGTGTGTTATAAACGTAACTAACACGCCGCTGTCGGGCTGGAGCCCATTTTGTTCGAGCTGCCGCAACCGTTGCTTCAACGGGTGAGTGCTTTTCTCCCGGGCGGGCACCCGGCGACGGTGATTCCGGCTCCCGGCGAATGCCGTTTGTCAAACGTCCGCTCAAAAATGGGCTTCGGTGGGCCGCCGGGGTAGCGTGTCCCCTCACGGAGGGGCTCGAGGCCTGCCGGAGCGGGCTTTCCCGCTCCCTTGCTCCAGCCCCTAAGCCCGCCCGTGCCTGGGTGGGCTGGAACTTTGAGGCGGTCCAGGATAGTCTAGCCCCTGTGAGAGTGAACGAGTGGAGCCCCAATCTTCAGAAGGCTGACGACGCGCCGGTGAGTGAAGCCGGCGAATTCAGAGGCTCAGAAGAAGTGTCTTACGCGGGCGATCAGCGCCTTCAGGACATTTTGGATAACAGCACGGCGGTCGTCGCCATCAAGGATCTGGAGCTTCGCTACCTTTTGGTTAACCGCGAATACGAGCGCCGATTTAATGTTCAGCGTGACCAGATCCGTGGAAAAACCGACTTTGAGGTTCATTCCCACGCGGTTGCTGAAGCTGTACGAGCGAACGATTGGCAAGTGATCGAAGCGGGCACGCCCGTCCAATTTCAGGTGATCGTGCCAATGGCGGGCGGTGAGCGCCATTACGACCTGTCTAAGTTTCTGCTGCGCGACCATGCCGGAAAGCCGTATGCCATTTGCGCTATCGCGACCGACGTTACCGAACAGAAACGGGCGGAGGAATCACAGGCCCGGCGCGCACGACAGTCGGCCCTGCACGCAGACATTCATGCCGCTTTTTCCCTGGGGACAGCAAGTGCTTTGTCCACCATGCTGCAGCGGAGTGCCGAAGCCTTTGTGCTTCATCTCGATGCGGCCTTTGCACGCCTTTGGACGCTCAATGAACGACAGAACGTGCTCGAGTTACAGGCCAGTGCAGGCCTGTGCACCCGCTTGGAGGGCAAAGACGCGCGCGTGGCCCTGGGCGAACGCAGCATTGGCCTTATTGCACAGGAGCGCAAGCCGTACCTGACGAACGACGTTCAGAACGACGCGGGCAGCGCCCATGCTGAATGGACAAAACAAGAAGGAATGGTGGCTTTTGCGGGCTATCCGCTGCTGGTCGAAGGGCGTCTGGTCGGCGTCGTGGCCATGTTCGCGCGGCGACCACTAAGCCAGGACACCCTGGAGGCACTCGGGACCGTAGCCGACACAATCGCCCAAGGCATCGAACGCAAGAGATCGGAAGAGAAATCAGCCCGGCTAAACCGGACCCTGCAAACGCTTTATCAATGCAACCAGGCCGTTGTCCGCGCAACGGACGAGTACGAACTGTTGCGTTCTGTCTGCCGGATTCTTGTCGAAGTCGGGGGCCTGCGCATGGCATGGGTCGGCTACCGCGAACATGACGACCAAAAAACCGTCCGGCCGGTCGCCCAGACCGGATACGAGGATGGATACCTGGAGCAAGTTTACATCACCTGGGCTGATACCGAAAGGGGGCGTGGGCCGACCGGCAGAGCCATCCGAACAGGTACTGCGTCGTCGAACAAAGACTTTCTGACCGATCCCAGTATGGCCCCGTGGCGTGCCGAGGCGCTCAAGCGCGGCTTCGCCTCCTCTGTTGCCCTGCCGTTGATAGGTCGGAGCGAAGCGTTTGGCGCGCTCGCGCTGTATGCCGAAGAACCCGATGTTTTCAATGAAAGCACAATGGAGCAATACACGGACCTGGCGAACAACCTGGCCTATGGAGTGATGGCGCTGCGCACGCGCGAGGAGCGCACGCGGGCGGCGGAGGCGCTTCGCGCGAGTGAACAGCGATTGCAGGATATCGTCGACCACACGACGGCCGTCGTGTTCGTTAAAGACCTTGAACTCCGTTACCTGTTGGTTAACGGCGAATACGAACGTCGCCATCAGGTGGAGCGCCGCGAGATCCGCGGGAAAACTGATTTCGATATTCATCCCCGGGCAGTGGCCCATGCGGTGCGCGCGAACGACCGCCGGGTGATTGACTCCGGGGTGCCCATTCAGTTTGAGGAAGCGGTGCCGTCGGCGGAGGGCGAGCGATGGCTGATATCTACGAAATTTTTGCTCCGCGACCACACCGGCAAACCCTACGCGATATGCGGAATCGCGACGGATATCACCGAGCGCAAGCGGGCAGAAAGCGAGATTCGTCAACTTAACGCCCTCCTCGAGAAACGTGTCGCTGAACGCACGGTCGAACTCGTGCAGTCAAACGACCAGCTCAAACGGGCCAAGGTACAGCTGCGCAAACGCAATGAGCGGGTGAAGAAACACCGCGACGTGCTGCTTGGACTGGCGCACTCCGATAAATCGGACTTCGCGGTAGCGCTTCGCCAGATCTGTTCAGCATCGGCAGCGGCGCTCGAGGTGGCGCGCGTCAGCTACTGGTCGCTTCAGGAGAACGGCTCTGCCATCGTGTGTGAAGCCCTGCATTTGCGTTCTACAGAAAGCCTGGACGAGCAGTGCAAAGGCATTCGGCTCGGCTTTGCCGATTGTCCGGCCTATTTCGAGGCGCTGGCTACTAACCGGCCCATCGTGGCCGACCGTGCGGTGGAGCACCCGGCCACGTGTGGCCTGGCGGAGGGGTACCTGAAACCGTTGGGTATTTCTTCGATGCTGGACGCGCCGGTCTGGATGGGCGGCGAGGTCGTCGGCGTGCTTTGCCACGAGCAGGTCGGCGCCAGCCGTGAGTGGTCGGCGGAAGACATTGACTTTGTATCCGCTGTAGCCGCAATGGTGTCGCTCGCGCTGCAAGAATCGCATCGCGCCCGCTCGGAACGGCGGTTGCGGGAATCCGAAGAAAAATTTCGTGCGCTCTTTGAAGGCACCAGTCAGGCGGTGGTTTTACACGACGAAAGTGGGATTTTGGAGGCCAATCCCAGCTGGTTCCGGCTTTTAGGCTATTCCCGAATGGACGAGGTGCTTGGCAAGCATCCCGCTGAACTCTCCGCCCCGATTCAACCGGGGGGCGAGCGCGCCGAGGCGCTGGCAGCCAAGCACATCACGCATGCCCTGGCCCAGGGCAGTGCGCGCTTCGAATGGATGATGTTACGGGCAGACGGCACCGGGCTGCCCATGGAAGTGTTTCTCACCCCCATCCAGCTCGGCGGCCGGCAGCTCATTCAGGCGGTGTGCAACGACATCACCGCACGGAAGCGCGCAGAGGCGGAGTTGCTCAGGACGCTGGCCAAAGAGAAAGAGCTGGGGCAGTTGCGGAACAGCTTCGTGTCGATGGTGTCGCACGAGTTCCGCACGCCCTTGGGCATCATCCAATCCTCGGCCGAAATCCTCGAGGACTACCTCGAACAGCTGGAACCGGCCGAACGCCGGGATCATCTGCAATCCATCCGCAAAAACACGTGCCGGATGGCCGGATTGATGGAGGAAGCGCTGCTCATCGGAAGCCTGGAGGCAGGCAAGCTGGAGTTCAAGCCCGCGCCGCTCGCGCTGCAGGTCTTCGTGCGCCGATTGGTGGATGAAGTTCTGTCGGCGACGGACTGGCGATGCCCGATCGAATGGTCCCTTGACGGAATGCCGGCCGAGATCCACGCGGACGAGCGTTTGTTACGCCACGTTTTCACCAATTTGCTCACCAACGCGATAAAATATTCTGGCGCCGGACAAGGCGTGAGTTTGGAAATCCGGTGTATCGGTCCACAGATGGTTTGCGCCGTCCGCGACCATGGGATCGGGATTCCCGAAGCGGATCGCGAGTGGCTTTTCAGCGCCTTCCATCGTGGCGGCAACGTTGGCGAGCGTCCCGGCACCGGTCTTGGTCTGGTGATTGTGAAGCGCTGCCTTGACTTGCACGGCGGCAACCTCGAAGTGCAAAGCGAAGTGGGCGAAGGTACGGCCGTGACCGTACGATTGCCGATGCTCAGCCCCGAGTTGACCGCCGGCAGCGATCGGACGACGCCCGAGGGCAGCATTCGAACCCTTTAAGGGGCGGTTTTTCACCAGCGGCCGTTGTGGTTCGGACGGGCTGACGGCACCTCGCAATGGACCTTTCGTTCCATTTACGATCAACGGTAGAGGCCGTACCGGGAAGTCGATGCAATCAACCGACGTTATTCCTGCCCTTGTACAGGCGTTTCCCGTCGCCTGAGCGTTTATGGATATCCGTACTGACCTCCGACAACGTTTGTACGCCAGGAAATTCACGGGCCTGACCCAGACGCACCTTGAACCACGCTGCCCGGCGTCCCGGCTGACGCGGCAACCCTTGCGATGAACGCCTTGTTCCAAAAGGTTTGCGTATTGGTCACCGCGGCATTCGTGCTCACGCTGGTGCCAGGGTTCCGCGGCCGGGCGCGGTCACTCCTTTCCGTGCGTGATCAAAGCACCGCGCTACTCGTGTTTCTGGTGCTTGGATCGGTCGAAGAAGCTGCTGCCTGGCGCACGGGAATCCTCAACGAGCGGATTGTGGCGGTGTGCGCGGCCGGGTTGGTGGCCGGCCCTTGGGTCGGGCTCGCCGTGGGCGCCTTTGTCACCGGACTGGCGGTAGGGTGCGATGGATTGCCGTTGGGCACGATCGGCTTTTCGATGCTGTCCGGCGGCCTCGCCGCGGGCTGGGTCCGCTGGCGGCGACCCGAACTCGCGGCGCACCCCCTCACGGGCTTCAGCGTGACCTTGGCGGTCTCCTGCCTTCGTGATGGGTTGACCTTCTGGTACGGGCCCAACGCGCAGGCGACGTTGCCATCGCTTGGGCAGGTGGGAATGACGCTGGTCCTGCAGGGACTGGGCACGGCCTTGATCCTTGCCGTTGTGGCGCAGGTGCGCGACCGCGATGAGCAAGCGCGCCTGACGGCGGAAGCGGAGGTGCGCGCGTTGCAGTCGCGCATGAACCCGCATTTCCTGTTCAACGCCCTCAATGCGCTGGCCGCGCTGGCAACGATCGCGCCTCGGGAGATCCCCCGGGCGGCCGGGCAACTGCGCCGGTTGCTCCGGGCGAGTTTTGACCAAGCCGACCGGCCCTTCGTGCCGTTGGATGAAGAACTGGCGGTGGTGCGGGCCTACCTCGACCTGGAGGCGCTTCGGCTCGGGCCCCGGCTAGAAGTGGAGGAGGCCATCGGTCCGGGGTTGACCGGCGTACTGACCCCGCCTTTCTCTTTGCAGCCTTTGGTGGAGAATGCCGTTCAACACGGGGTGCAATCCCTGCCCAAAGCCGGCCGGCTGCGCTTGGTGGTGCGTCGGGTAGACCTGGCGCTCGAGTTGCACGTCAGCGACGACGGGCACGGGGTGGCGCCCGCGGACGTCGAGCGCGTTTTCTTTGGACCCCGTCCGGGCACACATGCGCTTGGGCTGCTGCGAAGGCGGCTGAACGCGTTGTTCGGACCCGCCTTCCGGTTGGAGGTGCACAGTGCGGTGGGACAAGGCACCACCGTCACCCTGCGCATTCCCCTGCGCATGGCAAGCGGCGTCACCGTAGCAGCCCGGAAAACCTCTCCCGTGAGCCGGACCCAACTGGCGTCGCATTAGACTTTACTTTCATGTGGACCCGGATTCGCGCTGTCATTGTCGAAGATGAACCTCTTGCGGCCCAATACTTGGCCGCGCTTTTGGACGAGACGTGCCAGGTTGAGGTCGTTGGGACGGCCTGTGAAGCGGGCGCGGCCTTAGCCTTCTGTGCGGAGTTGCGGCCCGATGCCGTTTTCCTGGACATCCACCTCCCCGGCGAGGACGGCTTGGCACTCGCCACCCAGTTGGCGATGCTGCCGCAGCCGCCCCGGGTGGTTTTCACCACCGGCCACTCCGACCGGGCGGCCGACGCTTTCCGGCTGGAAGCGGTGGACTACCTTCTGAAGCCGCTCGATCCAGAGCAAGTCACCGAGACGGTCGACCGTTTGCTGGCTCATCTGCGACCTTTTGAATCCCGCCCGTCCTCGCGATTCCACCGCTTCGTTGAAGGGACGACAACCCCGGACCCGGCGCTGACGGGCGCCGCCGCCGACCTGCTGCCGGTTAACGATACAGATCGCGATCAGGTCCGCTTGCTGGCCCGCCGGGAGATCGTGGCAGCGTTAAGACAGAGCCGGCGCACCTGGGTCCACACGGTGCGCGAGGAATTTGCAACGTATTATCCCCTCGCTAATCTCGCGCGCTGGCTGGGCGGTGAACCGTTCCTCCAAGTAGGCCGGCAAGCGGTGGTGAACCTGCGTGCGATCGAACGCGTCATCCATTACGGCGACCGGCTCTACCGGGTTCGGCTCCGCGACCGGGCAGGGACCGAGGTCGCGGTCTCGCGTTCGGGCGCGGTACGGCTGGCGGCCGTACTAAAGCCCCGGTGAAACGGCTGCCGGGTCTGCCTGCCGGCAAGCGATTCGAGCGCTTCCGCCCCGAACAAACCCTTAGGGTTTGCGATTCGATTCACTGCAGTGATGCACGCTGAACTTTTGTCATCGATGGATTCGCAGACCCTTTTGACCTCTTCTTTGGGCGTACCTCGGCCGGCCTGGGCTTCGCCGGCCTGCTTGCCCGCGTTTTCCCTTCCGCTTGGACATGGTGTGCGTTGACGATGGCCTTGATTAGCCCTGGAAAGCGTTTATCGATCTCCGCGCAGCGAGACGTGTTGTGCATCTCGACGCCTCGACGTTCGCCGCGAATCAAGCCTGCTTCCCGGAGCGCCTTAAAGTGTTGGGAGAGGGTGGATCGAGGAATCGTTTTTTCGCTGACCTTCAGAAAGCTCGAGCAATTTTGCGAACCCTCGGAGCCCACGATGCCGGCGTAGATGGCCACCCGCACGGGGTCGGAGAGGGCGTACAGAATCGCTTCGACCGTCACGTCTTCGACCGAGGGGTGAAACAGGGGCTTCATCTCGTTCCACCCTACCAGCACTTGACATCTTGTTCAATTGTTCATAAATTCTGAACTAACGAAGTAGCAAAGCCCTCGCTTTTCCTCTTTACGCACCGCCTTTTAGTCCAACCCAAACGCCATCCAGAAGGAAACGCTTACCCATGAACAAACTTACCGGTAAAGTCGCCGTCGTCACCGGCGCCTCCAAAGGCATCGGGGCCGCCATCGCCAAGTCACTCGCCGCCGAAGGCGCCGCCGTGGTCGTCAACTACGCCTCCAGCAAGGCCGGCGCGGACAAGGTCGTCGACGCCATCTACAAGGCCGGCGGCCGGGCGGTTGCCGTCCAAGGCGATGTCTCCCGGGCTGCCGACGCCCAGGCCATCATCGACGCCGCCATCGAAAACTACGGCCGCCTCGACATCCTCGTCAACAACGCCGGCCTCTACGAGTTCGCTCCCCTTGAGGCGGTCACCGAGGAACAGTTCCACAAGCTCTTCAACACCAACGTGCTCGGACTGCTGCTCATCACGCAGGCAGCCGTCAAGCACCTCGGCGAGGGCGGCAGCATCATCAACATTGGCTCGGGTGTCACTCGCCTTACCCCGCCAACCAGCGCGGTGTATACCGCCACCAAGGGCGCGGTGGACGGCATCACCCGCGTCCTCGCCAAGGAACTCGGACCGAAAAAGATCCGCATCAACTCCATCAACCCCGGCATTGTGGTGACCGAAGGCACGCACAGTGCAGGTTTCATCGGCTCCGATTTTGAGAAGGGCATCGTCTCCCAGACCCCGCTGGGCCGCGCGGGCCAACCAGGCGACATCGCCGCGGTGGCCGTCTTCCTGGCTTCGGAAGATGCCGGCTGGCTTACGGGCGAGGTGCTCGTTGCCAGCGGCGGAGTTTAATCCCCACGCGCGACCACGTTGGTCGCGTTGCGGGCGGGCCTTTCCGAAAAACTCAGTCCGAGACGATCATCGGGAAGGCCGTCCGCAGTTCCAGGGCACAGCCCAGCCGGGAGGCTTCCCGCATCAAGTTGGGCAGGTCTGCCCGGGTCAGCCGGTCGGCCTCAAAGGCGCAGACCAGTTGGCCCAGCGGCGACGCGGGCGTGAGCCGGGGGCCGGCCCATTCGTCGAACAAGTGGCTCAGGTGCTCCACCAAGGGGGCCGGCAACGCGTCGACGCTCACTCGGCCCTGGTCCGGTTCGGCGTCCAGTTCAGCCCGGAGTCGGTTAGCGGCGTCTCTGTAGGCCTCGACCCGGCCCCGGGTGTATCCGGCGGACTCCCCGTCGGTCTTGGGTCGGTCCAACCGGTTGTGCTCGGCGCCTGCAGCCTCAAGCTGAAGGGCTAAGTCGATCAACCGTTCGCGTAAGGACTGGTAGTTCATTGCACCGGCAACGTCGGCACGATGGCGCGCGAAGGAAAGCGCCAAATCGAGTGTGCCGGGCTTTGCCGTCTCACGGCGGGAAGAGAAAGGAATGCTTTCCCGTTCAACGGCGTTGCTCACCGTCAGGGCGCCGTCCTCGAGCGCAGCCGATTCGGCCGTATCCTGCCCAAACGGAACCTGTGCTGGGTTCACCTTTTCATGAACATAAATGGCAGCTTTTTCCGGTTTTTTTCCCTTTGCGGCTAATAGGGCTCAAGTATCAGCCGGACCCTGTCGCCTACCTGCCACACAGGACGTCTCGGGGTGAGGACCTCAACGGTTTTGAGCAGCCAGCGCGTGCAGAGCACATCGCAGGGCGGGTCCGTTCGAACGGTGGACCACTGATCCCCACGCCGGCAAAAGAGCACGCGGAAGCGGACCCGGTAAGCGACGAGCACGGTGGACCATTCAATCGAGATAACGGTGGCCTGACGGATCTTCGTTTCAGGATTCTAGCAGTTCATGCCGCCGAAAAGAACCGGGAGAACAGATTGCGGGACCAAATCAAAGTATTGCGGGTGGCGAAAACCGCAGGGATTGCGCGGAGGTGCGCACCATTACTATCCCTATGCTTTGGTGGGGTGGGCCGTCCGTCGCCGGCCCGGCTTTCTGGTATCTGGATTCGGGCGGCATCACTGATCGGCACTGCCCTCAACCTCCTCCTGGCGGGTCGGAGGCGCTGAGGCGGTACTCCCTTCCGGCTAATAAGGCATAAGCGTCAGCCTCACCTCATCATCCACCCTCCACGCGGGGTGGTCAGGGGTTACCATCTCCACGGTCTTACCGATCCAGAAGGTTCTCCGCACCTCAGTCGGGGGATCGGTCTGGACAGTGGACCAGTCGTCGCCCGACTGGAAATAAGACAGGCGGAAGCGAACCCGGTAACCCCCTTGCGTTTCATCCCACCGGATCAAAATGACCGTTGCTTGGCGAAGTTTCGTACCAAACGCTTACGCCGGCATCGAGCACCCCAGATGCCTGTCTGAGAAGGGAAAACGTCAACGGTTGTGGAAACCGTGGCAACAGCCGTTTGCTTCGGCATCAGGACGGATCCTAACTTTCGATGGGAGCGGCTTTTTTCTTCACACCCCACACTGGGTAAGCGTATAGCCGTCATGCCTTGACCGTTTTCACAAAGGAGACGCCCCGCGCCTCGGGCCCGAGAAAAGTGATGATCGCCAAGGCCACCGCAACGACGGCCGCGACCGAAGCGAGGGCCAGGCTGAAACTGCCGCCCGAACGCTCAACAATCACGCTTTGAAGGTAGAGATTTCCCGAGGCAAACAGGTTCCCGAGTTGGTAGGTGAAGCCTGGGAACGTGCCGCGCACGTCGCCGGGCGACAGTTCGTTAAGGTGCACCGGCACGACGCCCCAGGCGCCCTGAACCAGGAACTGAATCATGAACGCCCCGAACGCCAGCGAGACGGGAGACCGCCCGTACGCCCACAACGGAATAAACGGCAGCACCAGCAGCGCTGCGGAAATGATGGCCCGTTTGCGGCCGATGCGTTCGGACAAGCTGCCGAAGAACAACCCGCCCAGAATGGCGCCAATGTTATAAACCACGGCGATGCTGGAGACGGTGGCGACGTTGAAGTTGTGTTGTTTCTGCAGAAACAACGGGTAGGTATCCTGCGTTCCGTGACTGAAGAAGTTAAATGCGGTCATCAGCACGATGACGTAGAGGAACAGTTTCCACTGGCTGACGATCGGCCGCCAGGTGAACGCGCCCCGGTGCTCGCGTTGCTGCCAAGCCGGCGATTCATCCACATGGCGCCTGACGTAGAGCACCAGCAAAGCGGGCAGGGCTCCGACCATGAACATGCCGCGCCAGCCGATGTGGCTGTACAAGGTCCAGTTCAGGAGGGACGCTAGCAAATACCCGGACGGGTACCCGGCCTGGAGGATGCCCGAGACGATGCCGCGAGCCCGGGGCGGAATGGATTCCATCGTCAGCGAGGCGCCCACTCCCCACTCGCCGCCCATCGCAATTCCGTAGAGAGCGCGCAGGACAATGAGCGCGGTGAGCGAAGGTGCAAACCCGCAGGCAAACTCCACGACCGAGTAGAAAAGGATGTCCACCATGAGGGTGGGCCGCCGGCCCAGGCGGTCGGCGATCAGGCCAAACAGCAAAGCCCCCAGCGGACGCATCGCCAGGGTGAGGTTGACCGTGAGCGACACGACGGAAAGGTCGCTGTGAAATTCTTTGATCACGTCTCGAAGGACAAAGATCAGAATGAAGAAGTCGAAGGCGTCGAGGGTCCAGCCGAGGTACGACGCGACGACGGCGTTTCGCTGTTTCGGGGTAAGCTCCGTGAGTATCGCAAGTAGGTTCATGCCGCCTCGCCGGGTCTGAACCCGGCGAATGATCACCGATAAAAAATGAGGGCTGGCGAATGGTCAAGACCGGATGACGCCGGCGCCTCGCCGGGTCCGGAATCGTGCGATTCCACTTTCATTAAAGTTTCTCCAGGTTTTGCTAAGGTAGAGCCGCCTTCTGCCGTCAGACTTTATTGTGAAACGGCAACGGCAACGGAGTGCTCAGGTTGTCTCGATCGCCTTCGACGGTGCGAGGCTAGGTTGGAAGGTGCATTTCCATGTACCCCGCCTGCGGCGAGATGACGAATGGTCAACGGTGCAAACCACACCTTCAATGGACCTCCTGCGCGCGTGCTTTCTCCCTAAGCACATCGATGTGGTGACGGGCCGCGAACCTCCTTGGAAAGTCGGCGAACAAGTAAACCTCACCCTGACGCCCTACGGGGCCGACGGCAAAGCCATGGTCCGGCCCGGAAGCAGTTACCCTAGGGTCAACTCCGCTCGTTCCCGCATGCCGGTCCCGCGTTCAGAGTGAACGGCGGTCAACCGCGCGGCACCGCCGTCCGTTTCGCGCCGGTCCCGGAAAAACTCAGGCGCGCCTAAACATTTCTACGGGGCAAAACAGCTTTCCAGGCGTTCAGGAACGAACCAGGCTTTGTCCAGCGTCGGCAAGCCCGGTCCAAGGGACGGATCCAAAGGAAAATTGTTCTCCCCATGAAAAGATCCTCCCTCGTTCTCTGGGCACGCGCCATGGCGGCTTGTGCAACAATCTACAGTGGCCAATGCGTCCTGGGCGAAGGCGTCGCGCCCGGGCGGCCCGGTGGAACCACGGACTGGTTGCCTGCGAACAAGACCGGCTTCGGTACGAGTCGGACTTCCGGGAGTAAGGTGTGGTTCACGCTTCAGGACGGCCGACTGAGCGAAGTGTATTACCCGCGTATCGATGTGCCGAGCGTCCGCAACCTCGATTTCATCGTCACCGATGGGCAAAGCTTTACGATGCGTGCCCAGGACGCGCCCACTTCCACGAGGCTCACCGACCCGGATCACAGCCTGACGTACCAGATCGTCAACACCGACGTCTCCGGCCGCTGGAGCCTGGTCACCACGTTCGTGACCGATCCTGCCAGGCCGACGCTCCTCATCGACGTGGAATTTACGTCGCTGGACGGCAAACCCTACCAGCTTTACACGCTTTACCGGCCGCAGCTCAACAATCCAGCCCTGGAGAGCGCGGCCACTCCGCCCGTGAAAATTCCCCTGAACGAGTCGGGCTTAACGCAAGGCGATGCGCTGCTGGCGACCGATGCGCAAGAGAAAGTTGGGAGCGCCCTGGTCGCGTCGCCGGCTTTTAACGAGACGTCAACCGGCTACCTGGACGTCAGCGACGGCTGGACGGACCTGCGGTTGCACCACCGGTTGACGGCCCATTACGATTCGGCTCCCAACGGAACCGTGGTGCAGACCGGCCGGCTGCCCCTGACCGGGCTCCCGGGCAGCCGCTACCTGACGCTCGCGCTCGGCTTCGGTTCTAAGGAACGGCTGGCGCTGACAGCCGCCGAGGCGTCGCTGAAGGCTGGATTTGATGAAGTCGCCGAAAGCTACGCTGCGGGGTGGGAACGGTACGTGGAAACTTTGCACGGACCGCCGTCAAGCTTGACCACGATTGATCAGCGCCGTTTGTACTCGACTTCAGCCATGGTGCTGGCAGCCAGCGAGGACAAGACCTACCAGGGTGCCTTTGTTGCTTCGCCAACCATGCCCTGGGAGTTTGGGACCGGCTTGGAAACCCGCTCCGACGTTTACCACCTGGTGTGGTCGCGCGACTTGTATGAGATCGCAACCGGGTTGATCGCCGACGGTGACGCCGCGGGTGCCGGCCGGGCACTGGACTTCCTTTTTAACGTCCAGCAAAAACCGGACGGTTCCTTTCCACAGAATTCCCATGTTGACGGCGCACCGGTCTGGGGCGGCTTGCAGCTCGACGAAGTCGGCGACCCGATCATTTTGGCTTACCAACTCGGCCGGAAGGACAAAACCACCTGGACCCACGTGAAGCGGGCGGCCGATTTCCTCGTGGCCTTTGTGTCTGCGGACGGGCACCCGGCGCCCTACACACCAGGTGAACGCTGGGAAAATCAGGGCGGCTATTCGCCTTCCTCTACCGCAAGTGAGATTGCCGGGCTGGTTTGCGCGGCCGAGATCGCGCGGGATAACGGCGATGCCGCATCGGCGCGGCTATACCTCGCGACGGCCGATTACTGGCAGTCGCAATTGGAGAACTGGATGGTGACCCCCAACGGACCTTATTCCCGGTCGCCGTATTACGTGCGGTTGACGAAAGACGCGAACCCGGACCTTGGCACCGTCTACAGCCTCGGCGATGGCGGTCCGAGCAGCATTGACCAGCGCAAGGTGGTTGACGCCGGCTTTCTTGAGTTGGTCCGGCTAGGGATCAAGCCGGCCTCCAACCAGGTGATTCTCAACAGCCTCAAGGTAGTCGATGTGCACCTGGCCACCGCAACCCCCACCGGCCTTTTCTGGCACCGCTACAACTTCGACGGCTACGGCGAGACGGCCACCGGCGCCCCGTGGCACGTTACCAAGCCCGACACCTTCACCACCCACGGTCGGTTGTGGCCGATTTTCGCAGGCGAACGCGGGGAATACGATCTGGCCGCGGCAAATCTGGCGGCGGCGAAGACAAACCTGGACGCCATGGGTCGGACGGCAAATGAAGGCAGCCTGTTGCCGGAGCAGGTGTGGGATCGGCAGCCGCCTTCGGGTCAGAACGGCTTTGCACCCGGCACTCCCACCACTTCGGCCACGCCGCTGGCCTGGACTCACGCCCAATTTATCCGGCTTGCCGTCGACCTGGCAGCGGGTCGTGTGCTTGAACAACCGGCCATTGTCGCGGACCGGTACTCCCGGTAACGAGGGCAGCGAGAGGGTTCCATGGCTGAGGAGACGTCCACCCCGAAATTCATTGCGATGAGCTAGTTGCCCAACCCGGAATCCCATCGCCGCTCGCGGTTGTTCTGGGCCGGAGAGCATTTCAGCGGAATGGCCGACCGAATCCGGTCCATCTGATGGACTGCGGCCATGCCTTTCAGAACCTCGCGCTTCAAGGCAGCGCGATGGGCTTGTTTCGTTTTGCTTGGGACGGCACCTGCCAGCACGAAGGAGCAGCCGGGTGTAAGGTAACCTGCCGTTTATGAAAACCGACATTGAACAAGGGCGGGCGTCAGGCACCCGGGGCGCAGAGATCCTGCTGGAGGTGCTTCGATCAGAGGGAACAACGTTTATTTTTGGCAACCCGGGCACGACGGAGTTGCCCCTCGTTGACGCGCTGGTGACAAACCCACATTTCCGGTATGTCTGGGGCTTGCAGGAAGCGACCGCTGTCTCTATGGCAGACGGCTATGCGCAGGCGTCCGGAAAACCTGCATTTGTGAACCTGCACACGTCCGGTGGGCTGGGGCACGGGATGGGGGCGCTCATGAACGCCAAGATCGCCCGCGTCCCCATGATCGTGACTGCCGGCCAGCAGGACCTTCGCCATTTTCTTGCTGACCCGTTGCTCGCGGCGGATCTGGTCGGAATGGCTGCGCCGATTGCGAAGTGGTGTTTTCAACCAAATTCGCTCGATGACCTGCCGTTGATTGTGCGCCGGGCGTTTCATGACTCGATGTCTCCGCCGCGCGGTCCGGTATTCCTTTCCCTCCCGATGAACATCCTGGACGAAGTGGGTTCTCCACGCATGTTGCCGAAAAGCCGGATCGAAAGGGCCACGGTCGGCGCCGGCATCTCGGACCTGGCCGAAGGGCTCCTGCAGTTCAGTGCGGGCCAGACGGTGATCGTTGCCGGCAACGACATCGCTGAACCGGGCGTGGACGGAGCCATTGCGGACGTTGCGCGATTGTTAGGCGCGCCCGTTTATGGATCCTCCTGGCCTTCGGTGAACAACTTTGCCTCGATCGATCCGTTCTGGCGGGGATCGCTGCCAACGACCGCCCAAGGCATCACCGACATCCTTGGCCAGTACGACTGCATGCTGGGCTTGGGAGGAAAAACGCTGGTCGCGATCGTTTACACCGGCAGGGACCCCATCCCGGAAGCGATCACTTTCTACCATGTTTCCGAGGATGCGAATGACCTCGGCCACAATGATGCACCCAAACTGGGCATCGTGGGAAATGTCAAAGCCACGATGGAAGCGTTGGCGGCAGAACTGCAACGGCGGGTATCGCGAGGCGCCGTTGAGCAAAACGTCAGGGTTGCTCAAACCGCGAAGGATGCACAGAGGACCAGGCTGAACCAGCAGATTGAGGACGAAGGAGCCCATGCGGAGCTTCGGCCGCTGATTGCGGCTCAGCAGATCATGCGGCCGCTCGCGGATGGGACGCTGCTTGTGGATGAAGCGCCTTGCGCCAACGCTTTCACCCAACGGCTTCACCGCTCGACCGCGGCACGGCAATATTTCCACAACCGGGGCGGCGTCCTGGGCTGGGGTATGCCGGCTGCGGTCGGAGTCTCGTTGGCGCACGACAAAGCGCCGGTGCTCTGTGTCGTGGGGGATGGATCTGCGATGTATTCGCCGCAGGCGCTCTGGAGCGCGGTGCATGAGGAAACGCCGGTAGTCTTCGTGGTTCTGAACAATGGCGGCTACGGCATTCTCAAGGATTTCATGGTAAGTCAGCCCCAATACAACGCGCGCCAACACGGCTTTTTGGCCATGGATATAGGCGCGCCTTCGGTGGATTTCCAACGGCTTGCCAAGTCGATGGGGGTTACGGCTCAGAAAGTGACTTCGCGAAATGAAATCAGCGGAGTGGTAGAAGCGGCCCTGGCATCAGGGAGGACGCAGCTGATCGAAATTCCGGTAGCCGATGTGAGGCCGTAACCCTGCATCATGGTCCATGGTCACTTCCCGTCGCGTTCGCCTTCGCAGCCCCGCTGTCCGGAGCCGATTTGCAAGACGGTTACCGAGTATGGGGCAAAGCGGTAGTCAAACGATTGGCCCAGGTTGCCGGCAGGAGTGGCTACCGGCACAACTTTCCGTGGCTCACTCAGCGTGTTGGTATCCTGCGGGCTGCTTGAGCTCAGCACAATCGCTTTTCCCGTAAATCCACTGCTTGAGAGGCCGTCCAGGATGATGTGCACCGGCTGAACCTCGCTGGCGGCGTTGACGACCTTCAAATAAATCGTACCGTTCTGGCTGTTGCGCGTGACGCTGGCATAAACCCTTGAGCCTCCGGAGGAGGTAAGGGTTAGTGGCAAGACAACGTCGCCACGGTAGCGATCGAACATCACCTGCATGTAGTACGAGGGCGAGCCGTAGCTGTGCAGTGCGTCATAGCCAATCAGGTTGGTCGGCCATTGGTAGGCACCCGGGTTGACGTTTGCCAGCAACGGCGCGTAAGCCTCCATTATCACCAGGTCGGCATTCCGTTCCAGACCTGTCAGCCAAGCTGCATCTCCCAGCGCAGCGTTCAAATCCGGCGTGGGAATGCCGGACTGCGACGCCCATTCGCCAACAAAGATTTTCGGGCCCGACCGACTGTAGCGATCGTAATGGTGAACATCGTTCTCGAAAGCTTTCGGCCCTTTGTAGTAATGTTCATCGAGGACGTCCGGCTGACGGCTCGCGACGGGTGCGGTCGCGATAACTTGCAAAGTTGGGTAGGAGGTCTTAATCGCATCATGAAACTGGGCAAAACGGCCTTCGTAGCTGCCGGAACGGTCAAAAAAGTCCTCGTTGCCGACTTCCACGTACTTCAGCGGGAACGGCGCCGGGTGCCCGTCGGCAGCCCGCCGGGCACCCCATACGGTGTCAGTCCTGCCCGTCACGTACTGAATTTCGTCAAGTGCATCTTGCACATAGGGCGCCATATCCGGGCCAGGGTTCACGTGCGTGCCGTCGAGCGAGTAGCCGGCGTAAACGGCCAGCAACGGTTCTATGTTCAGGTCTTCGCACCATTCCAAAAATTCCAGCAGGCCCACACCGTCGTCAGAACGGTAATTCCATGTGCCCAGGTGTCCGGGGCGTAACTCAATGGGACCAACGGTGTTCTTCCACTCGAAACGCTGGCCTATCGTGAGCCCCTCCAGGTAGTTCCCGCCGGGCATACGTAAGAAGCGGGGGTTCAGTCGTGCCAGTTTTTCCATCAGGTCAATTCGATTGCCGTTTGGGCGGTTGTGATAGGTCGGGCGGAACAGGGAAACCTGGTTAAGCCAGAACGTGCCGGGGCCGCCGGTCGAAACAACGAATCGGGTATCCTCGGCAGGCACCACCCACGCAGTTCTGAGGAAAACGGTGTACTTGGCCCATTCCGTGGTGATCTTAGGCAGTTGGCCGTACGCGTAGACCGTCGTCCTGTCAGCACTCTCAATGTCAAACGTTAACGGACCGCTGAACCCAGGGGCGGCTTTGGCCCAGAAAGAGGCGCGGTAAGTGGTCAGAGGCGTGACCGGAATTCCCCAGTAGCCGTCGTTGGCGACACCGACCCGCTGGCCGTGGCTTACGGAAACCCGCAGGCTGGTGGTTAACGTCGTGCCTGGAACGGGTTGGGAGTTGTCAAGTTTCATCGATCCACTACCGCCGCCCTCTTGCACCAGCGACCAGTGGGCCGGAGTGGCGGGATCGTCCTTAAAGTCACGGTTCTGAATCAGCTCACCATAAAGCCCTCCGTCCAGTGAGTGGTTGATCTCTTCGATCATCAAACCTGAAAACATGGGGTTGACCCGGGCGCCAGGGTGCGCGGCGTCCACTCGTATCGCGGCAGGTTGCACCGGACCTGGTCCCTGGCCGGTAAGGGCGGGGTTGCCGGCCTGGGCGATCGTGAGGACATCGGCCGCAGGAAGGGCAGCCGCGTAGAAGCGCACGTCGTCAATGGCCCCGTTGACCCAATCCACATAACCGCCTGCAAACTGCGCGTGACCAATGCCGGTGTGGCCGCCTGCCGCAAGGGAAGTAACTCCGTATTCGGTGTCTTCAAGGAAGCCGTTAACGTAGATCGCAATCGTGTGGGCCGCGGCATCGTAGACGCCAGCCAGGTGATACCACGTACCCACTGCCGGAGTGACACCGGAATCAGCAATAATCCCGAAGGTGGCGGTTTGCACCGTGAAGGTAAACGTTTGGCTGTCGTTGCGCTTTTGCAGGAAGAAGACGCTTAACGGGGCGGTCGGTTGAGCACCGTCTTCACTGACGAACGTCTGGAAGCCCGTCTGGGTATTCAGCTTAACCCAGGCAGCGACGGTGTAGCTCCGGGTGGTGTCAATGACGTCGGCAGGGATATCAGCGTAGCCGCCGA
Source organism: Chthoniobacterales bacterium (assembly GCA_036401335.1). Classification (GTDB taxonomy): domain Bacteria; phylum Verrucomicrobiota; class Verrucomicrobiia; order Chthoniobacterales; family JAFAMB01; genus DASWVC01. The sequence goes on along the minus strand of DASWVC010000087.1, from coordinate 6,022 downwards.
TCGTGCCAGGAACCCTTAGGGCGGAGGCACCCACGATGCCGGGCGTCCAGCCGGCGCCGCCCAGGAGGGCCGCATCATGGTGGTTGCCCGACACATCGTGGGCCACGGTTCCCTTGCCTTCGTCGAAGGTCACGTAGGCACTCGGGCTGACCTTCTGTCCGTACAAGCCGGCGCCGGTTGTGGCGAACACCAAAAACGTGAAAGCGACTTGTGCAGTCCGGCCCAGACGCATTTGTTGGGCGCCATAAAAAAACAGGCTGGTTCGAAGATTTCTCATTCTCGGGGAACAGTGGGTTGGTGGCGTCAATTTCCCAAGCAGGCGCCGGTTGGGTCCGGTGGAGGGGTGCTTCGTCCTCCGGAGTGGGACGTTTTGGATCGGCCGTGCACCCTGCTCAGGTCGTACCCGGTAAGCCCTCGTCTTGTTTGGCGAAGGCTTTTTCGATATGTGCATTAATCCGAAAGGCGTCGACCGGGCAATGCATGGACCGGCAGATCCAGCCGCAGTCACAAAAACGTGGTTTGCCTCCCACGGGCTCACTGCTGTTGCGGGCGGCCGGGGGACAGCCGCCCTCGCCTGCTGGCGGGGCGCCCCGGAAAATACCCTGGGCCAAATCTTGACGAGCCGACCGTATCCGCTGATTTCTTGTACCATGCCTTTCACGCGGGACAACTGGCCCATTGCGGCCGCGATGCTGCAGTTTTCCGCGACCACGCGGAAGGGACAGTCGGTCCAGGACCAGGACGCTGAAGAATGGGCCGCCACCCTGGAAGAGGTCACCGACGCCGGATTTACCCATTTTGATCCAACGGACTCCTGGCTGAGGGTTGCTGACCTTTCTGAAACCCGCAGGGAAGAATTTGTTAAAGCGACAAAGCAGGCCGGCCTTTCCATTCCGGCAATCTCGACCGCGCGCCGGAGCGTTATTGATGCGAAGCACGGGACGGAAAACCTCGCCTACAGTCATCGGGTCCTCGATGCTGCCGCCCACGTGGGGGCCAGCGTGGTTTCATTCGGTTTTTTTGAGGCGCTTGCTCCGGGCCAGCAGAAAGCGCTCTGGTTTTGGACTGCTCCGGGCCCCAAAAATCCAGATGACCCGACCGTGTGGCAATTGGCCGTCACACGCATGCAGGAGCTGGCGGTGCACGCTGAGGCCGTGGGTGTGGACATCGCCCTGGAGATGTACGAGGACACTTACCTGGGCACCGCTGACAGCGCCGTTGCTTTCGTGACGGACGTAAACCATCCACGCGTAGGTTTGAATCCTGACCTCGGAAACCTGCAGCGGCTTTTGCGCCCGGTGGAGCGCTGGGAAGTCATGGCCGAGAAAACGCTGCCACTGGCCAAGTATTGGCACGTGAAAAATTACTACCGTTCAGAAGATGCCTCAACCGGCGCCATTGTAACTGCGCCCGCACCTCTTGAATTCGGCGTCATCAACTACCGCCGCGCGATCCGGATGGCCATCGAAGCCGGTTTCGCGGGTCCGTTTTGTGTCGAGCACTATGGCGGCGACGGCCTGAGCGTCAGCGCGACAAACCGCGAGTACCTGAAACGCATTCTCCCCAAGAACCTTCATGGCAACAAACATTGAGACAGCCGCAGTGGTGGGCGCCGGCTACATGGGCGGCGGCATCGCGCAATGCCTGGCGTTCGCCGGAATCGAGGTGCACTTGGCGGACGCAAATCCGGAACTGACCAAACGATCGTTGGAACGGTTGCTGACGGAAACGGAACGGTTTGAACGAGAAGGGTTGTTCAAGCCCGGCAGCACGGCGCAATTGAACGAACGCCTGCATGCTGCCGATTCCATCGAGGGTGCGGCGAGTTCGGTGGATTTTGTTGAAGAGGCGGTGCCGGAAGTGCCCGCGATCAAACGGGATGTCCTGGGCCGCATATCCCGGGCGGTGCGCTCCGATGCAATCGTCGGGAGCAACACGTCAACCCTTCCGATCGCGGGATTAGCCGAGGCTTTTGGCGATGCGAGCCGGTTTCTCGGCGTTCACTTTTCCAATCCGGCCCCGTTCATTCCCGGTGTTGAACTGATCCCGCACGGTGGGACGGATGAATCGGTGTTGCCTCCGGTCGCGGACCTGATGCGCCGGGCGGGCAAAGTGCCTGCGCGGATAAAAGATGCGGCAGGCTTTGTCCTCAACCGCCTCCAGTACGTCCTGTTCAAGGAAGCGGCAAACATTGCGGAGGAGGGCATTGCGAGCCCGGAAGCCATTGATGAAATTGTGCGCACCACGTTCGGTTTTCGGTTGCCTTTTTTCGGGCCCTTCGTCATTGCGGACATGGCCGGTCTGGACGTTTACGCTGCTTGTTTCAAGACGTTTGAAGAGCATTACGGAGATCGTCTGACAGCTCCGAAGATCCTCACCGATCTGGTTGCGGAGGGTAAATACGGGACCAAGTCCGGCGCAGGTTTTCTCAATGTCTCGGCGGAAAAATCCGCTGAGCTCATCGCCTACCGTAACCGGGCTTACCGAAAGCTGGCCGACCTTTTGGCGGAACTTGGCCCGGCACCGACCCACTAGAGGGGTTTGTATCCGGGGCCCCGCTCCGCGGGCTAAGAGAGGGCGCTGAAGGGGGTACCTTGGGGAGGTCGCGCAGGGACACGCGACGAATGGCACTAAGGCAACGACCTTTAGACCGTAACGGGGCACCGGATCAAGCGATGGCCCGGTCGGGTAGGGCCGGTAGTCTCTTGCCGGCTGGGGCATGAGCCCGGTAGGGCGGCGAGTCCCTTCGCCGCCGGGGCATCGGGGTGGAACAGCCGCCCCCGTCGCACCCGCCTCCCGGCCGGCCGGGGGGGTTGCCCTTCCACGCCGGCCTTCCTTTCCGGTCGACGGGGGAAAGAACCGACCCCCAAGCGTTCACGGAGGGTAAAGTGGCGGCGTCCCAATGGTGCTCCGAGAGAGGTTGTGCAAAGTCCATTCCGCGAAGCCCTGCTTTAAGGAAGGGGCCGGACGGAGGAGCGGTCGCCCCCGGCGGCGAGGGACCGCCGCCCTACCGGCTCCATACCCCGGTCGGCGAGGGACCGCCGACCCTACCGACCCCGTTAGGCCAACAGCCCGACATATTCTTTACCCTCGCCCGCCGCCCGGCATGACTTCGAGCGCGTCCAGGATCAATGCCACAAATTGTTCTGGATCCCTTGCTGCCCGGCCGACAAAAAGACCGTCTACCCCGGCGTGAGCGGCGAGGTCGCGGCTATTTTGACGGGAAACGCTCCCCCCGTAGAGCACGGGAACCTGCCGCCCGGCTTTGCCTAGGGCGAGTTCGAGCGCGTGGCGCATGACGTTAACACTGGAAGCGACGCGGGGAGCGGTCGGGGTCTGTTGGGCGCCTTCCCCGATGGCCCAGACCGGCTCGTAAGCAAGAACCAAACGGCCCTGGGCCAGGCTGCTCACGCCGCTCAAGGCGGTTCCGATCTGCTGTTCAAACGTCTGCTTCAGCGCCTGCTCCGTCATGTGGGCATGCGCATCGCCGACGCAGAGCACCACCTCAAATCCATCTTCCAACGCCCTTCTGACCTTGCGGTTGATTACCTCGTCCGATTCGCCGAACTGCAGGCGGCGCTCCGCGTGTCCCACCATCAGGATCTTCGCGCCTTCCTGTCGCAGAAGGCGGGTAGAGATTTCACCGGTAAACTCGCCGTCTTCGGCCCAATGCACGTTCTGGGCGCCGATTACCAGCCGATCGCCTGGACCGCATTCCTCCGCCATGTCCCTGATCAGGGTCACCGGTGGCAGGACGAACAGCCGCGCGCCGTTCAGTTGCGGAAGCGCGTTCCGCAGGACGCGCGCATAGGCGCGCGCGTCGGTGCGGCCCACGTTGCGCATTTTCCAGTTGGTGCCAAAAAGCCGGCTCACAACCCGCGCACGCCCTCGCACAACCCTTGCAAGAACAGGGACACGGAAGTGGCCCCGGGATCCTGGGCAGCAGCCGCGCGTTCGCCCAGGGTTCGCGCCCGTCCGAACCGGGGAAGCATTCCCTTCGTCGATTGCGCACCCTTTTCCGCCGCCTCCGCGGCTTGCTGAAGAACTGCCTCCAACGGCTGCGAATTCGCCGCACCCTGCGCCATGGCTTCGACGGCAGGAACGACGGCATCCATCATCGTCTTGTCGCCGACCACGGCCTTACTTTTTTGCTTCAGGCTTTCCACGCCCTTCTCAAAAAAACCCGCGAGGGTGCCGACGTCGAGTACAGGAGACGTCGGACACGCTTTTGCACCTTGGAAGAACGTTCCAAAAAGAACCCCGGAAGCGCCTCCCATGCTTTTCATCATGGCCCCACCAATCGACGTAAACACCTCGTTGACGGAGGCGGGCGCTGCCGTGCCGAGCAAGGCAATTGCCGCGTTGGCTCCGCGCGCGATGGTCGTGCCGTGGTCGCCGTCCCCTAGCCCGCGGTCCAGTTCATTCAACCGGTCACGTTGGGCAGCAACCTGTTTAAGCGCTTGGGTAACCACGGCCCGGGTCTGTTCGACGTCCAGTTTCATGAGCTTGCGGCTGCTTTAAGGTTTCGTGTAGCAAAACGACCGGCATTTGGCCTCGAGCAACGGCTCAAGTTCGTCATCAACCTGGCTGATGGAAATGGAAAAGCCCGCCATGTCCAACGAGGTCGCAAATTGGCCAACCGTTTGATGAACGACCGCAACGGAATGCGCGTCAAGGAACCGTCGCACCTGACCGGCAATGACGAGCAACTCAATGACGGTGGTGCCCCCGAGCCCGTTGATCATCACCGCCGCCCGCGTCAGCGGCAGTTCCGTTTCCTTGAAGTCAGCGAGAAGCATTCCCATCATTCGGGGCACGAGCAATTCAGACGGTTCATAACCGGAACGCCGAACCCCCATTTCCCCGTGCAGCCCCATGCCCACCTCGATTTCTCCGTCAGGCAGATCGAACATCGGTTCGCCGCTGTCCATGGCGGTTGCCGCCCGGGAAGCCACGCCGAGTGAGCGGGTATGAAAATTGATCTTCTCGCCGATCCGCACCACCTCCTGAAGAGACAAGCCCCGATCGGCCGCGGCGGAAATCGCCTTAATGACGAAAATGTCCCCTGCCGTCCCCCTTCGGTCTTCCCGCTGTGAACTCGGAGCTGAAGCGATGTCGTCCTGAACACGAATCTCAGCGACCTGAATGCCTTTGGCCTTGGCGTCGTCGATGGCCACGCCAAAATTCAAGACGTCCCCGGAGTAGTTGCCGTAAACGAGCAGGATGCCTTCCGCGGGTTGGACTTCCTGCATCGTGTCGAAGATCGCCTCCGGGTTGGGTGCGGCGAACACCTGGCCGGCAACGCCCCCGTCCGCGAGACCTGGGCCGACAATGCCGAGGAAAAGCGGTTCATGGCCGCTCCCTCCTCCCACGACAACCTTGACCTTGCGGTGACGGTTTTCCGGGTAAACCACGGCCGTATGGGAACCAACACGGTGCAGCGGCACATCGGTCAAAGACAAGATGCCGGCAAGGGCCTCCTCCGCCGCGGCTTCCTGATCGTGAATAAAGGATTTCATTGCAGGTAGAAGGGGCTCAGCGGGAACATGAAAGTATTTTGTGACTGGGGGGCGGGCGAGGCGGGGTCCGATCGGCTCCCGGAGGGGCCTAGGGACTGCAACGCTGCGTTGACCTGACTCCAACGGTTAGGTCTCGTCAAGTCGATTGCCAGGGAAGCGGGTGTTTGGGCCGTTTTCCCTCGGGACAAGGCGCGTTTCACGCCAACCTTTGCGGGCGCTGGAAGGTCACCTTGGGAGGGGTGACGGGACTGTCAATGCGGGCGCCTTTTCCATCACGTCGATGACGAACTTTCCGCGACCGCGCCTTTCGGTCTGCCCTCCGCAATAGGCTTCGGACGCCTGGGAAAACGGAATCACTCCGCCCACAAAAGTCTGGAGTTCGCCTGCGTCGAGAAGGCTGGCAATCAAGGCCAGCTGGCCTTGATTCGTCTCAACGATGAAGAATGCCGCCTTTAGCCGCGCGTGTTTGGTATCGTGGTCACCCGAACCGCTTGCCACCGTCC
>DASWVC010000086.1:0-2122 GCA_036401335.1 Chthoniobacterales bacterium | reverse complement strand
TCCGCTCCGGATGGCGAAGCTTAACGGGGTTCCTCTGTTCATCCTCTTTTTGTCCTTTGGTTTACCCCGAGGTACATGCTGTCCGGCGCGGTGAAAGGCTGACGAACGTTTATCATGGGAAGAGAACAGGCAGGAAAACAGGTTGCGGCAGCCGGTCCGGGCGTGCCGGCGCGGAAGCTCAGGCTGGGACTGGTGGGTTGCGGTGAGGTGACGCAGGTCGTGCATTGGCCGAGCCTGTACCAACTCGCCGGTCACTTTGAAGTAACGGCGTTGTGCGACGTCAGTCCGCTGGTCTTACAAGAGTTGGGCCGGCTTTGGAACATCGAGAACCTGACGACCGATTACCGTGCCCTGGTGAATTCGGCGGAGGTCGACGCGGTGCTGGTCGCCAACCCCAACGCGTTTCATGCTGAGGTGACGCTGGCCGCGATTGCCGCAGGTAAACACGTATTGGTAGAAAAGCCGATGTGCATCACCCGGCACGAGGCGGACCAGGTCATCCTGGCACAGAAGGAGCGCGGTGTGGTGGTACAGGTCGGCTACATGCGCCGGTACGCGCCGGCTTTTCTGGACGCGTGCGCTGCCCTGGAGCGGCTGGCGCCCATCAAATACGCCCGGGTTCGCGCTTTTATCGGGTCGAACGCCCTGATCGTGAATCCGACCTCGCGGGTGATCCGCGAGGCGCCACTGCCGGAGGCCAGACGAAAGGAGGCGAAGGATCGGGAGGAGGCCTTGTTGGCTGAGGCCCTGGGCGGCAAACCGACCGAAGCACTCAAGCAAGCTTACTCGTTCATGCTCGGATTAAGCAGCCATGACCTCTCCGCCATGCGCGAACTCCTGGGCATGCCGGAGAAGGTGCTTTTCGCCGCTCGGCGCAGCTCTGCCGGGATGGAGGGAGGCATGGGGATCTACCTGGCTGCGGCCTTTGATTACGGCAGCTACGTTTGTCAGTTCGAAACCGGGATTGACCGCATTCCACGTTTCGACGCCCACCTCGAGGTCTACGGGGCTGACAAGGTGCTCCGGGTTCAATACGACACGCCGTACGTGCGTAACCTGCCAATCCGGTTGGTGGTAACGGAAACGAACGGCCGGGGCGGTGTGCTGCAACAGGATTCGCACCCGGTTTGGGGCGATGCCTTTGTGGCTGAATGGCTGGCGTTTCACGACAACGTGACCAGCGGCAAGGCGTCCAAAACCGGCCCGACCGATTTTGCCCAGGACCTTGAACTGTTTGCTGAAATGGCACGTCTGATGCCGGAGGCATGAGGAGCCCGAGGCTGGCGCCGGAAAACCGGTGGGTTTCCCGCGCTCAAGGCCGCGGTGCAAGAGCGCGGAGGCGCTTTTTTTGGCACCGCTGTTTGGGAGTTGGGCGACGTTCCGGCCCATCGGGGTCGGTAGCCGGGAAGGGTTGCAGGACGTGGCGCAGGCGGTCGCGATGGCGGGCGTCAAACCCGTGATCGACCGCGTGTTCGAGTTTGAGAAGGCGAAGGAAGCGTTCGCCTACCTCGACGGCGGCTCGCAGGTCGGGAAGGTTGTCGTCCGGCTTTAGGCCCTCTCACCCGGAGCTTCAGCCTTTGACGTTCGGTGTGATGACGCTTTCTGCCGACGCCGGGTTCTCACCGACGGCCGGTCCACCGATGCACGTAAGACCAGGGGGCACTTCAACTTGAACGGGCCGAGCGCCGCTCCATCCTCCCTCGGTTCGTCCTGGGTTAATTGGTCGACGGCCCATGAACCCATCTCCAAGTACGGAATTCGAACCGTCGTCAAAGGCGGTCGCGAGTGCGCGGCAAGCAATTCCTGATTGTCGAATCCAATCACAGACACGTCGTCGGGAATCCTAAGCCCTTTCTCCTTCAGGGCGTCGTAGACGCCCATGGCAATGCGATCGCTGGCGCAAAAGATGGCCGTGGGAACCGGCTTTTGTTCGAGAAGGACCAGCGTGTGCTCGTAGCCGTCATCCTGCCACCAACCACCAGTCCGGACCAGGTTTGGCTCGAACGGCACTCCGAACGCTGCAAGCGCTTCCCGGTAGCCTTGGAGGCGTCCCGCCGCCGCCGGGTACTTTTGATCCGCGTTGATCATGGCAATGCAACGGTGTCCCTTTTCAAGGAGCAGC
>DASWVC010000085.1:0-18635 GCA_036401335.1 Chthoniobacterales bacterium | reverse complement strand
CCCTAAACAATCCCGCACTCCAGGCCAAAATAGGCTTTCGCGTTTTCGAAACAGATGCCGCGGATCAACGATCCCAGGAGGCCTTCGTCCCGCGGGATTTCGCCCCGCTCCACTTCTGACCCGAGAAGGTTGCAGAGAATGCGGCGGAAATACTCGTGGCGCGGGTACGACATGAAGCTTCGGGAATCAGTCAACATGCCCACAAAACGGCCGAGCAAACCGACGTTCGAAAGCGCGTTCAACTGCCATTCCATCCCTTCTTTCTGATCCAGAAACCACCAGCCGCTCCCGAACTGGAGTTTGCCGGGAATGGTTCCGTCCTGAAAGTTGCCGATCATGTTGGCCAACAGGTAATTGTCGACCGGATTCACATTGTACAAAATCATCTTCGGCAATTTTCCGGCAGCTTCCAACCCGTCCAGGTACCGTGCCAGCGATTCCGCCTGCGGCCAGTCGCCCATGGAATCGTATCCGGTATCGGGACCGAACTCCTTTAGTCGACGGCGGTTTGTGTTCCGTAACGCGCCCAGGTGCAACTGCTTCGTCCATCCGGCCTCGGCATCGAGTTCGCCAAAGAACCGCAGCATGAAGCTGCGGAATTTGACGGTCTCCTCCGGGCTGGGCTTGGCCCCTGATCGGGCACGGGCATAAATCGAGCCCGCCTGCGCCGCCTCGCACGGCTCGGAATAACAATAAGGAATGCCGTGATCAGACAGCTTTGCCCCAAATGATCCGAAGAAACGGTGCCGGTCCCGGAGCGCCGCAAGCAGACCCGGCAAGTCCCGGCAATTGCCACCCGTCACGGCTTCCAGGCGGGCCGCCCATGCCGGAAAAACCTCTTCCTGATCAAAAGCGAACACTTGATCCGGGCGAAAGGCCGGGTAGACGCGCGTGGCCAAACCGCTGGACCGAATGGTTTGATGGTGCGCCAGGTTGTCGGTCGGATCATCGGTCGTGCAAACGACGGAAACCCGGAATTTTTCCAGAATTCGATGAACCGTGAGTTCCTGAAGTTGCTCGTTTGCCTGGGCCCAAATCCGCGGTGCTGACCCTTCATGCAAAAGCTCCGTGATCCCGAAGTAACGCCGGAGCTCCAGGTGCGTCCAATGGTACAACGGGTTGCGGATGGTGACAGGAACGGTTCGGGCAAAGGCAAGGAATTTATCGTAATCACTGGCGTCGCCGGTGATGAACCGTTCAGGCACCCCGTTGGCCCGCATGGCCCGCCATTTGTAGTGATCTCCTGCGAGCCAGATTTGGGTCAGGTTCTCGAACCGTTTGTTTTCCGCGATCTGGGCCGGCGGGATGTGGCAATGGTAATCGAAGATCGGCGGTTGTTGCGCGAATTCGAAATAGAGTTTTTCGCTTGTGGGCGTCGAAAGCAGGAAGTTTTCGGGGAGAAACTGAAGGTCCATAAACAGCACCAGGTTGAGAGCCAGCGTCAACTAAGGCCCGAGTCCTGGATTGGTCAAGTGGCCTGGCCATCCGGCCCGCCAAGGGTTCTCTCTCAGGCCAGCAGCAGGAACTCGGAATATCGGAAAAGATCGTACGCTTAGGGCTTACCAAGCGATCTGATAACGGAGCTGATCCAGAACGAATTGGATGCGCGAGCACGACGAACGTGTACCCATTTTGGAGGGCGCAGCGTTGTTTGCGAAGGCGATGGCACACCCATCGAGGCTGACGGTTGGATACGGCTCTGCGTGAGCGCGCCTGGCCCGATCAAGAAGCGCACCGATCATGCGGTGATGTAAATTTGAATCCACTTCCTGGGGTAAAGATTTGGAGTTGTGTTTCAATAAGGAGAAACAGTGTACGGATATGTCTATCCAAACGCCGACCACAAGGCTGCTTGACATAAATCACCCAATTCTGCTTGCCCCGATGGACCTAGTCGCTGATGGGCGGCTCGTTGCGCAAGGGACGGAAGCCGGAGGCCATGGAGCCTCGCGCGGTCTGATTACCCTCGTGCCAGAAATTGTGGACTTGGTAGGAGCACGCATACCCGTCGTAGCTGCAGGAGGAATTGCTGATGGTCGCGGACTGGCAGCTGCACTCGTGCTTGGGGCCGCAGGCGTGCTGATGGGCACACGCTTCTATGCCTCAAAGGAGGCGGCCGGAGCGCAGGCCGCCAAGGACTGTGATTGAGCGAGCGGTGCACGAAGCTTCGACGCTGCTTGCGCACTGGTCCTCACAGGCCTGAAAGCTATCGGATTCCGCTCCCCGATTCGAATGCGAATGGAGCCAGACGGATCGCATCAGCCTTTCCGTCCGGCGCCGAGACTGAAGGCGCAAAAGACATCCGCGAGCGTGACGCCCACAAGTGCCACAAGCGCGTACGCCACATGGTCCTTCTTGGGATGATCCTCCTTCAGGTGAGGCCCGACGGTGGCGCGGTCCAGGGCGTCGACAGCATACCGGTAAGCGAAGCACCGGTCAGTCGCCGGTCCTCATGGGCTCAAAGGTTTCAAACAACGGCACCAGGTCGATCACCTCGTTGGCTGCACCCCTCAGGCCCGTGCCCAATGCATGCGCGGCGGCCGCCACTTCCACGCGGATTCCACGCCGCCTCAACTGCAACGCCAAGTGCGCAAAATCTGCGTCGCCCGTCACAAGAACGACAACCTCGGGCCGCATCTCGACCGAAAGCTCGACTGCATCGATGGCCATCAACACATCCACATTGGCTTTGTAATGCTTGCCGTCTCCCGGCGAACCTTCTTTCACCACCACCAGGAAGCCGCTGCAGCGCAGCCAATGCAGGAATTTGCTCTTCTTGTCTCGTTCACCTTGCCATTCCGGCATGGGCGGAGGCAATCCAGCGTAGATCACCATCTCGACCAGCTCCCGGCCACGACCGGCGTTCGCGAGGTGATCGCGAAGTTTCAGCCAATCAAGTTTGCGCCCTAGTGCCCGGACTGAGCTGACGACGTTCGCTTCATCCACAAAGACCAGCACCCGTGCCGTTCGCATGAAAATGCCCTCCACGGTTTTTCCTTACTTTCGGGGCTGCCGGTCAGCCGCCCAGATCACATTACGCTCCACCGTCATCGTTGCCACGCTAAGGTGAATCCCGGGTTTCCGCCAAGGGTTCTTCAGGGTCGCGGCGTCCTTGTGAGAGTTGATTTTCCTTGACCGATCCTGCGGCCAGCCAAGTATCCGGTTTCGGGTAAGCCCGCGCGGTGGTATCATCGGGTTTTTGCCGCCATGCCCATCAACGCCATTGAATCCCGCCGTCTTTACCTCCAGATCGCCGGACAACTTCGGTCTTTGATCGTAAATGGGGAATTTCCATCAGGCAGCCGTCTGCCGGCAGAACGCGAGCTGGCGCGGCAATTCGGGGTATCCCGTCCTTCGCTCCGGGAGGCATTGATTGCGCTGGAGGTCGAAGGCTACGTCGATGTCCGGCCCGGGTCCGGCGTTCTGGTCACCACACCAAGATGGCCCGCTCCAGACTGTTCCGACGAGGAAGGGCCCCTGGAGATCATGCGAGCCCGGTGCCTGCTTGAGGCGGAGATCGCGGCGGAAGCCGCCCCCCGCATGAAGCCAAAAGATCTTGCGGTGCTTGGAGAGTTGCTCGGTGAGATGGAGAAACGTGCGACTGCTGCCTCCAGCCGCCTGGATGCGGATCGCCGGTTTCACCTGCACATTGCGGCAAAGCTCGCCAACAACGTGCTGCTCCGGCTGGTTGCCGACCTGCTTGACCGGCGCAACTCCCTTCTCGGCGCGCAGTTCGCCGCCCATTTTGACAGTGCGAGGACCTGGGCCGCGGTGTTAACGGAACACCGCAAGATTGTTGCGGCACTGGCGGCCCACGATCCTCCTGAAGCCCGTCAGGCCATGCACAACCATTTGCGCCGGGCGCACGACCGCTGGGCACGGCAGCTGGACCGGGGAGTCAAATCCAATGTGCGTACCGGCCGGAAACGGCACGCCGGAGAGGAAAACGGCGTGCGCGGCCTTGCCCTGACCCGATCCGGTCCCGCCGAGTGATGCCGTAACGCGGAAGACCAGCACGCCGGAACGGGTTCCGGCACACGGTGATCTTGCATGTTGTTGACAGGTTCGCGGCCGGGCCCCATTCTGAATTCTTCGCGACGTGTGGGCCGGCCCGTTACCCTGACGATGTAGAACCTCCAGCACACAGCGGACATCGTCCGCCGGCAGGTTTTCCCTGGCGATCGCGCACCTCCCATTTTCCTATCCCGCAAACCCGCCCCTACCTGTTCGTTCTATGTCAACCAGCGTTCTCCCTGAAGCTCCCGTCCAACCGGCTCCATCGTCCGGATCGCCAGATCCTCTCATCCAGCAAGCACTCGGGGCCGCCCGCGGTCCCGTTCCAGTCCGGCCCCGGTACGAAAACTACATCGGCGGCCATTGGGTCGCGCCCGCGCGCGGCCGGTATTTCGACAATGTAAGCCCCGTCACCGGCCGGTTGGTCTGCCAAGTCGCACGTTCGACGGCCGAGGACATCGAACTCGCGCTCGACGCAGCTTACCGCGCAAAAGACGCGTGGAACCGCTCGTCGGCGGCTGAGCGTGCCTTGATGCTCAACCGGATCGCAGATCGCATCGAAGAGAACCTTCCTTTCCTGGCGCTCATTGAAACCATCGACAACGGCAAGCCAATCCGTGAAACCACTGCCGCTGACCTGCCGCTCGCCATTGATCACTTCCGTTATTTTGCCGGCTGCATCCGTGCGCAGGAAGGCAGCCTCTCGGAGCTTGACGACAACACCGTCGCGTACCACTTTCACGAGCCGCTCGGGGTTGTCGGCCAGATTATCCCGTGGAATTTCCCGATCCTGATGGCCACTTGGAAGCTGGCCCCGGCGCTTGCCGCAGGCAATTGCGTCTTGATTAAACCGGCGGAGCAAACGCCCATGAGCATTCTCGTGCTCTTCGAATTGATCGGCGACCTGATTCCGCCAGGCGTGGTCAACATCATCAACGGCTTCGGCATTGAGGCTGGCAAACCGCTCGCGCAGAGCAATCGCATCGCAAAAATCGCTTTTACCGGAGAGACGACCACGGGCCGGCTCATCATGCAGTACGCCTCCGAAAACATCATCCCGGTGACGCTCGAACTGGGCGGCAAGTCTCCCAACATTTTTTTTGCCGACGCTTTTAACCAGGATGACGAATTTGCTGACAAAGCCCTCGAAGGCTTTGCCATGTTCGCTTTGAACCAGGGCGAGGTTTGCACCTGTCCGAGTCGTGCCCTGGTCCAGGAATCGTTTTACGATGAATTCATGGAAAAGGCGCTTGCCCGGGTGGCCCGGATCAAACCCGGGAATCCGCTGGATCCCGCTACCATGGTGGGCGCCCAGGCCTCAAACGATCAACTGGAGAAAATCCTGGCCTACATTGACATCGGCAAGGGAGAGGGTGCGGAAGTGCTTACCGGGGGTCGTCGCGCTTCGCTGAATGGCGGGCTTGAAGGCGGTTATTACGTCGAGCCGACTGTTTTCAGGGGCAACAACCGAATGCGGGTTTTTCAGGAGGAGATTTTCGGGCCGGTAGTTTCGGTCACAACCTTCAAGGATGAAGCCGATGCTTTGCGCATCGCCAATGAAACCCTCTACGGCCTGGGGGCTGGTCTGTGGACACGCGACATTAACCGTGCCTACCGTGTCGGCCGTGCCATCCATGCGGGCCGGGTATGGACGAATTGCTACCACGTTTATCCGGCGCACGCGGCCTTCGGCGGCTACAAGCAATCCGGCTTTGGGCGCGAGAACCACAAAATGATGCTTTCGCACTACCAGAACACCAAGAACCTGCTGGTCAGTTATGATCCCAAAGCCCTCGGGTTTTTTTAGGTGACCTCCGGGCGTCATGGTTGACCGCGTTATTTTTACCCCGGCTGCGGCGGCGCTCATTCAAAACCTGAAAGCGTCGCACGGCACCCTGCTTTTTCATCAGTCAGGCGGGTGCTGTGACGGCAGCGCGCCGATGTGTTTCGTCAAGGGCGAATTTCGCCTGGGCAACCAGGATGTCCGGCTCGGTTCCATTCTGGGCTGCGACTTTTACATCAGCGCCTCGCAACATGAATTCTGGGCGCACACCCAGCTTATCATCGACGTCGTTCCCGGAAGGGGCTCGGGCTTTTCGCTCGAAGCCCCTGAAGGGGTGCGGTTTCTTACCCGGGGCCGGGTGTTTACCCCGGAGGAAATCAGCGAATTACAAAAATGTCCCCTTGTCGCAGGCAGCGAGGTTACGGACATTATTTCTCGGTAGGGTCGTGGTTATCCCTGACCTGTTGTGGTGGGAGCGCGCTGCTGCGTTCCTGAACGCTGAAAAAGGGGGCGTTTGGGAACACGCTCCCCTCCCGGCGTCGCGGACGGACACGCGATCCGAGCGGCGAGGCCACCCCTATACCCCGGCGGCGAAGGGACTCGCCGCCCGACCGGACCGCAACAGGACCAACGCTGTTGTTATCAGGGCTGTCCGTAGTAGGCGTCCGTGCCGTGTTTGCGCAAGAAATGCTTGTTGAGCAGAACATCTGGAACGGCCGCAACGGCGGGATTGATCTGGTAGGTTTTTAAGGCCATCTCGGCAATGATCTCCAGCGCCAGGGCATTTTCGATGGCCTTCTTCCCACTGGATCCCCAGACAAAAGGACCATGGCCACGCACCAGCACGGCACAAACTTCGGTGGGATCTAACCCCTGAAAGCGCTCAACGATGACGTTGCCCGTTTCCCATTCGTAACCCGACTGAATTTCTTCAGGACGGAGGAAGCGGGTGACCGGCACACCCCCGTAAAAATAGTCGGCATGGGTGGTGCCAAGGCAGGGGATTTCCCGTCCCGCCTGGGCAAAAGCAACCGCGTTGCGGGAATGGGTATGCACCACGGACCGAATCCCGGCAAATGCCTGGAGCAGGCGGCGGTGGGTAGGTGTGTCCGAAGAGGGACGTAAGGAACCTTCAATGGACTGCCCTTCAAAGCTGACCACGACCATGTCCTCGGGTTTCATGGTGGTGTAATCCACGCCGCTCGGCTTGATCGCAAAAACGCCTCGGGCAGGATCGGCCACGCTGACGTTCCCGAACGTCAGGTCGATCAACTTATGTTCGGGCAACAGAAGGTTGGCCTCATAACATTCGTCCTTAAGATCCTGGTAGTGGCTCATGGAGGGATGGTCGGTTGCTTTACAGCCGCCCGAGGCCGGGGGCCAAGTGATAATAAACCTCGTCGCTGCGCAGTTGCTGCCGGAAGTCGCGCAGCTTGGTGTTCTGGTCGATGACGGCAAGTTCAATGCCGGCAATTTCCGCCAGATCCTCCAGGTGCTCCGTTTTCACCACGTAACTGTAGCCGGTGTGGTGTGCCCCGCCCGCGTAGATCCAGGCAGCGGCCGCAGTCTTAAGGTCAGGCAGGCAGTTCCAGACGGCACGGGCAACCGGCAGTTTCGGCAGGCGGTGCGGCAGCTTCACGGCCTCTACTTCATTGACGATGAGGCGAAACCGGTTGCCAAGGTCGATAAGGGAGGCGTTAAGGGCAGGGCCGGCCGGTGCATTGAAAACCAAACGCACCGGGTCTTCCTTACCCCCGATCCCGAGGGGATGAATCTCCAAGGACGGCCGGCCTTCCGCAATCGAAGGGCAGACTTCGAGCATGTGCGAACCCAGCACCAAGTGGCCGTCGGGGTGCAAGTGGTAGGTGTAATCTTCCATGAACGACGTGCCGCCTTTCAAGTCGGCTGCGATCACCTTCATGGCGCGCACCAACGCCGACGTTTTCCAGTCGCCTTCTCCGGCGAAACTGTAGCCGTCCGCCATCAACCGTTGCACCGCTAACCCCGGCAATTGCTTGAGCCCATGCAGGGTTTGAAAATTCGTCGTAAACCCCTTAAAATTTCCGGCTTCAAGAAACGATCGCATCCCGAGTTCGATCCGGGCACCATCGCGGAGCGATTCATGGCGGTCGGAACCTTTGCGCAAGGGTTTAGCCACCTCATAAAGTTCTTCATACTCGGCGCAGAGTTTGTCGACGTCCGCGTCCGTAGCCGCCGTCACGTGTTCCACCAGGTCCCCGACGCCGTAACCATTAACGGCAAAGCCAAACTTGATCTCGGCGGAAACCTTGTCGCCCTCGGTCACCGCGACCTCGCGCATGTTGTCTCCGAAGCGGGCAAAATTCGCGCCCTGCCAATCATGCCATGCGCGGGTAACCCGCATCCAGGCCGCGATCCGGTCCTGCACCTCTTCATCGGACCAATGGCCAACCACCACCTTGCGGTTCAAACGCAACCGGGTGTGAATGAACCCTGCCTCGCGATCCCCGTGGGCCGCCTGGTTCAGGTTCATGAAATCCATGTCGATCTCACCCCAGGGCAGGTCGCGGTTAAACTGGGTGTGCAGGTGCAAAAACGGCTTTTTCAGGCCGGATAAGCCGCCAATCCACATCTTTGACGGCGAAAAGGTGTGCATCCATAAAATCAACCCGGCGCAGTCCGGCGCGCTGTCAGCCTTCAGGCAAAGCGACCGGATTTCCTCAGGTCGGGTCAGAACAGGTTGAAAGACCAACTTGAGCGGTAACCGGGTGCTCAGTTCTTCAACAATTTTTTGTGAGTGTTCCGTTACCTGCCGGACGGTTTCGGCGCCATACAGGTGCTGGCTGCCGGTGATGAACCAGATTTCAGGGGAAGCAAGGTTTTTCATGAATAGGAAAGCGGTGCAAGAAAGAATGGCAGTCGGCCGAATAAGCTCTGCTCTGCGCTTGGACGCCGGCGAATCGCGAAGGGGGAACTTACGGCATCAGTTCGCCTTCCCGCCAAAGGGTGGCCTTGATCGAAAGGGAGAATCATCAAAAAACCAGCGCCCAAGAAACCTGACCCTGCCGGTGGCCAAACCGGTGGTGCGAGGTACCGCAAAACCGTTCGCATGCGATCATGGTGATGGCACTCCTGGTTCTTCTCGGCTGTCAACTCATCGGGGAAATTCTTCACCGCGCTTTTTCTGTGCCGCTGCCCGGGCCGGTCATCGGCATGGTACTCTTAACGCTGCTTCTGCTTCGAAACCCGTCTGCGGTCCCGGAATCGTTGGCCGGCGGCGCCCGGCTCCTTTTGCAAAACCTCGGCCTGTTCTTTGTGCCGGCAGGAGTGGGCATCGTGGCGAACTGGGACCTTATTCGCCAGCAATGGCTTCCCATTTGCACAGGCCTGATTGGCTCGACCGTGCTGTCGCTTCTGGCCACCGCTTTCGTCATCCATTGCCTCGCACCGCGTACCCCACTTGCACGGGAGCAATCGGCAAGTCCCAAGGACTAACCCGATCGGACAAAGATTATGGCCGGTGACCTCACACGTCCTGTCTTGGAGCAACTCAAGGGTACGCCCCTTTTCGCGGTGACCGTGACCCTGATCAGCTACCAGCTCGGCGTCACCCTCCAGCGGCTCTGCCGGGGAATCTCACTCATGAACCCCGTCCTGGTGGCCATTCTCCTCATCGGAGGGACCTTGCGCCTGACCGGAACATCTTATGACGCCTACCTTGCCGCCGCCCAACCAATTGCGTTTCTGCTCGGACCAGCCACAGTTGCGCTGGCCGTGCCGATCATTCACAACCTGGAACGCCTCCGGGGTATGTGGATCGCAATCGTCCTGGCAGTCGCGCTTGGTTCGCTCGTGGCTGCGGTCTCGGGCATTGGGCTGGTGGAGTTCTTCGGGGGCAGCCGGGAAATTGCCATGTCCATGGCTCCGAAAGCCGCGACGACCCCCATTGCAATTGCAGTCGCCCAAAGCCTTGACGGCATCCCTTCACTCACTGCGGTTCTGGCGATCACCAGTGGGATTTTGGCAGCCGTTTCCCTAAAATTTTTGCTCGGGCTCGCCAGAATCAAGGGTTGGCGCCCGCTTGGCTTGGCAGCAGGCACGGCCGGCAGCGGGATTGGCGCGGCGCATGCCCTTTCTTTGCACGGCACAGCCGGAGCGTTCGCGGGGGTGGCTGTGGCCCTGAACGGCCTGATTACTTCATTGCTCGTGCCGCTGTTGGTGCATTTTTGGCCGAAGTAAGCGTACCGGGAAATTGTATCAATTGTATCAGTGCAACCAATTGTACCCATGGGAATGCCACAAGCCGAAAAAAGAATGAATGCCACCGATGGCAGACCCTGAGAAGCATCGCTGATCCGAGGGCCGGTAGGGCGGCGAGTCCCTTCGCCGCCGGCATATGCATCGCCGCCGCATTCCCGGGCGGTGAAGGATCAGCTCCCCTACAGGACGGCAGGACGCGACCTAAAAGTTGCTCTCACCCCCATGCCCCGGTCGGCGAGGGACCGCCGACCCTACCGGCCCATGCTCCGATCGGCGAGGGACCGCCGACCCGACCGAACCCATCACGCCGCTACCCCATCACTCCGACACCGTCTTCTCCCTCTGACTCAACCGGAAAAAGGGCACGAACCTGGTCGCGCCGCTTAGTCTGCTCTTCTTCCGAAAGGACGGGAACGAGCTCGGCATCCGGTGGCACGCCAGGCAATTCCAACCAGGAACGGCACCCGCCAAACGAACGTTGGGACGGAAAGCGCCAAGGTCTCTCCCACCGAAAAACGCGCACGAACGCCAGGTAAAGCCCTTTGGGTTCGCTGTACTGAAAACGCTGCTCCAACACTCTGTCCCTGAGAATGTGCAATCCGCTTAAGGGAGCCAGCTTTCCCAAATCATCAACCCACGAGGTAAACTCGACCTGCGCAAGCCCTTGAATGGTGACTTCCGGCGGGGCTTCGCCCACCGTAACCGGTGCTGCCAGGCGCAGCGATCCAGCTTGTTCATGAAAATAGGTTGGAAACAGGAAAAACCGCTGGTGCTTGAAGCGGAAACCAGCCCGTCCTTCGGCGATCCCGCCCTTCCGGAAGACCAGGCTCGTCTCACCCTTGAGCATTGAATCACAGACCAGCGCCCATTCCTTGAAAGCAACGACAACCCCTTGTTCCAAGCAGTGGGAACCGGAGTTGGATTCGACCGTAGGTGTCGGCATTTCCCCACCCTTACCACGCCGGACCGGCCCAGGAAAGTGGGCCCACGCGAGCGGCTTGGTTTCTCCGTTTACAGCCACTATTTCCGGGTTTACTAAAGCGTGCCCATGGCATTACGGATTGACCTTCATTGCCATTCGTTTTTCTCTGGCGACGGAGTTAGCAGTCCGGAGGAACTCATCGACGCAGCGCGACGAAAAGGTTTGGATGGGTTTGCGATGACCGATCACAACACGTGTGATGCGGTTAAATACATGCTCGACCGTGGCCTCATCCGGGAGGATGGCCTGCCGGTGGAAGGCTTTTTGGTGATTCCGGGGGTTGAGGTGACCACCGCGGAGGGTCACTTGTTGTGCATCGGGGCCACCTTGCCCGATTTGAAAGGGCGTCCCGCGCTGGAGGTGTGCAGCCGGATTCACGAGGCCGGCGGATTGGCCATCCCGCCGCATCCATACGACATGTTTCGGGCCGGCATCCGGGAAAATGTACTTAACACGTTGCCTATTGACGCGTTGGAAGTGTTCAACGCCGCTACAACCTTGAAGCGTTACAACCGAAGGGCCTACGATTACGCGCGCCGGCGCAACGTGGCGATGACTGCGGCCAGCGACGCCCACCACTCGGATGCCGTGGGCACTGCGTTTACGCTGCTCAACACGGAAGATCTTTCGGTGCACGGCGTGCTCACGCAGCTGCCGAAAGAGAATGAACTGAGCCAGCACTACCTGTCGGTGCGGGACAGCGTTCGCAAGACCTGGAATAATTGGCTGAGGCTCCGCAAACGCAAGTCGGTGGAGGAGATGCTGCGGCCGAAACCGCCTCTAACTAAGTAGCCGCTTCCTGTCGCTCCCTGGCCAGGAAACGATCGCCAGGCACTATTTCACCCGCACCGCCCGTTTTTTGTCCAACTTAAGGACTTCACCCGTTTCCAGATCCAGATGAGCACGGGGATCGTTGATCTTTTCGCCGCGCCACTGCACACTGCCTTGTTCAACCAACCGTCTCGCTTCGCCGCGCGACTTGTTGATGCCGAATCCTTCGGCATAGGCCGTTACCACCACGGAAACGAGGTCACCACCCAGTTTTTCCAAGCCAACTTCCGGCAGCACAACGGCGTTGAGGTCGCGTTTAGCGAATCGTAAGTTGAACTCCTCCAGTGCGGCCTCGGCGGCAGGCCCGTTATGGAACCGTTCCACCACCCGGTAGGCAAGTTGCCTTTTCGCTTCCATCGGATGAATCGGCGGGCAGGGCTCCTGCAGGAGCAACGGGTAATACCGTTCCATGAGTTCATCCGAAACGCTCATGAGCTTGCCGAACATTGTTGCCGCCGGTTCCGACACACCAACGTAATTGTTAAGGCTTTTGCTCATTTTCTGGACGCCATCCAAACCTTGTAAAATGGGCAGCAAACAAGCCACCTGTTGGGGTTGACCTTCTTCCTTTTGCAAATCCCTCCCGACCATCACATTGAAAAGCTGGTCGGTTGCGCCCAACTCCACATCGGCGCGGACCATGACCGAATCCCAGCCTTGCATGACCGGGTATTGAAGCTCGTGGAGGAAGACGGCAGCTCCGTGGTCGATCCGGGTGCGAAAATCGTCGCGCTGCAGCATCTGTTGCAAAGTCACCCGGCTGTTGAGCCGGATGATGTCCATGAACGTCATCTTCGCGAACCATTCACCGTTAAACACCACTTCGGTGCGTTCGCGGCCCAGAATTTTGAAGGCTTGTTCCTGGTAGGTCCCGGCGTTGGCCAGCACCTGTTCCCTGGTTAGGATGGGCCGTGTGCTGGAGCGCCCGGACGGGTCGCCAACCATGGCCGTGAAATCCCCGATGACCAGCACCGCCGTGTGGCCCAGGCGCTGAAATTGCGCAAGCTTGCTTAACGCGATGGAATGCCCCAGGTGGAGGTCCGGCGAAGTCGGGTCCACGCCGAGCTTTATGCGCAACGGGCGGTCCTCCTGCAGCTTGCGCTCGAGGTCCGCTTCGTTAATGATCTGAGCTCCGCCGAGTTTAAGCTGCTGGATCGTTTCCTGGGTGCCGGTGACGCTCATGTCGCGGCGACACCAAAGACCAGAATGGAACCGGGCTCAAGCGTTCTCCGAGCCTGGCGCAGTCAACCGCAGCCGTCCGCCTTTCGACCCCAAGCGGCGCAACGCCCTTTTTACGTGGTGAGCCGGGCTGCCGGCGACGTGCCGCTCCGTTTGACAAGGGATCACGGCTGATGAACTTTCCCGACTCTCTTAAACCCGAAAACGACTGCCATGAAACGTACTTACCAGCCTTCCAAGCGCACCCGCAAGCGTCAGCACGGCTTTCGTGCCCGCATGAAAACCAAAGGAGGGCGGGCCATTCTGGCCCGTCGCCGGCAACGCGGGCGCAAACGCCTCCTGCCGGGCGGCGCCGAGATTTCCTACGCCCGGCACACGCAAGCCTAACCCTGGCCCATGACCCGCGCTGGCCGAGCACGTTACGGGTTTCCGCGCTCGGCCCGTCTCACGCGAGCCTCGGAGTTCAGGCAGGTAAAGTCCGAAGGCAAATCGTTTACCGGAAAACACCTTGTGTTGGGTGTGCTCCCCTCGTCGGTGAGCCAGGAGGTACGGGTCGGGATCATCACCAGCCGGCGGGTTGGACCGGCCGTGACCCGCAACCAGGTTCGGCGGCGCTTACGGGAAATTTTCCGGCTCAACCAGTTTCGTTTCACACGCGGCCTCTGGATGGTCATAATCGCGCGGGTCAGCGCCGCTTCCGCGACGTACGAGCAACTTCAACGCGAGGTAATGCGGCTCGCAGAACGGGCTTGTGTATTGACCGCGACCTGAATCGGGGCGTTTGTCAACCACCATGGTGCCATTCCTGAGATTGCTATTGCGTGCCTACAAGGCGACTTTATCGCCGATGTTGGCCTTTCTCACCGGCGGCCCGGGAAGCGGTTGCCGGTTTGTGCCAACCTGTTCCGAGTATTTTGTGCAGGCCATCGAGGTCCACGGTTGTTGGCACGGTGCCTGGCTGGGCCTTCGAAGGATTTGCCGCTGCCATCCGTGGGGTCATTTCGGCTACGACCCGGTGCCGCCTGATTCATTCTAGCCTTCTCACCCTTTTTATCCATGCCTCGAGACCGCCTTACCTGGATTGTTGTCACCCTTGCTGCCATCGGCTTGGTCGCTTCCATTTATTGGAATCAGCAGGAAGTCGCAAAAGTTCGTGCCTACAACCTGGCCCACGGGATCGTAGCAGCCACGCCCGCGCCGACGCCGACGTCGATGGTCGCGCAAAACCCTTCTGCGCCGGCCGCTTTCGCCAATGTACCGGCCGAATCAGCCCAGGCGTCCGCGCCCAGCCAGGACGCAACCTTGAAGAGCCAGGTCGCCGAGCTGCGTTTTTCCAATAACCAAGGTGGCCTCACCGAAATTTTGCTGGCCCAGCACAAAGCGGAAGGCGATCAATCGGTCCAGCTCAGCAGCCTTTCGGTCCCGGCCATCGGTGCACTTACCCCGACCCCGAACAGCTGGCGAGACGACGGTTACGAGCTTCGTGAGGATGCCGCGGGCGGACGGGTAACGCTTACGAAGCAACTCGGGAGCAACCTGGCCATTACCAAGACTTACACGGTCGCCGATAAAGCCGGCCTGCGGGACCCGTACCAGGTCGCTTTAAGCCTGACGTTTGAAAATCGCAGCGCTCAGCCCTTCACCAGCCCCGGGTACTTTGTGAGTACGGGGAGCGCCCAACCCATCCACCAGACGGACCTGCCCACGCGCACCGTGTTTGATTGGTACCGGGACGGCAAATACCGTTCTATTCCCGTCAGCTGGTTCGGACCGAGCTCCTTTTTGTTTTTCCAAACCGGCGGGCCCAAGGAAGTTTACCTGGAATCGGCCGACAAAATCCTTTGGACCTGTGTGGCCAGTCAGTATTTCGCGACCATTCTGGCGCCCCAGAATGAGGCGGGCACGCAGGTCTGGGCACGTCGGTCCCCGCTTTCAGGCGCCGATCTGCAGCGCGGGCCGTTCTTGATTGAAGGCGCCCTTGGCATGCCGGGATTTACGCTGCAGCCAGGCGAGAGTAAGACCGTTAATTTCACGATCTACGGCGGGCCGAAAGAATTCAGCCGTTTGACGAAACTTCCCAATGACGAAGCCAGCATCGTCGATTTTGGTTACATCCCGCCGCTCGGCAAAGCCCTGTTGGTCACGTTGAACCAACTTCACGCCTGGGTGAAAAGCTACGCCGTTGCCATCATCCTGCTGACGCTCCTGATCCGGTCGCTGCTCTGGCCGTTGCAGAACGCGAGCATGAAGAGCATGCGCAAAATGTCGAAGCTCTCACCGCTGATCAACGAGCTGCGCGCCAAGTACAAGGATGACCCGCAGCGGATGAACACGGAGATGATGAAGCTGTACAAGGATTACGGCGTTAACCCGGCTGCCGGGTGCCTGCCCATGCTGGTGCAGATTCCCATCTTTTTCAGTTTCTACGCCATGCTGGGCACGGCCATCGAGTTGCGTAACAGCAGTTTTCTGTGGGTAAAAGACCTTTCCCAACCAGACACCATCGGCCACTTCATGGGTCTTCCCGTCAACATCCTGCCTTTGGTCATGGTTGGCGCGCAGATCTGGCAAATGCGGGTAACACCCAAAACCGGTGATCCTTCGACCCAGCGCATCATGTATTTCACCCCCGTGATCTTCCTGGCGTTCTGCTACAATTACGCTTCTGCCCTCGCGCTTTACTGGACCGTTTCCACTCTGTTCACGGTGGTTCAAACTTACCTGACACGGCACCAGACCGAACCGCACCTGGCCAAGGTTTCGGCTACGCCGGCGGTTGCCAAAAAAAGGAGTTACCGCTAAAAAGAAGGTAATCCCTCACTCCTGCATATGGAACCCAAAGAAATCCTGGATACGATGCTGGGCCATCTGGGGTTTGTGACAGAGATCCAGGAGTCCGAGACTGAAAATGGGTTGCAGCTGCAGATCTTCACGGCCGAGAGCGAGCGATTGATTGGGCGTGAAGGCGAAACCCTGGAGGATTTGCAATTCCTGTTGAATCGCATCCTGCAGGCCCAGGACCGTAGCGCGCCGAAGGTGCAGCTGGACGTGGCACACTGGCGAACGATGAAGGACGATCGTTTGCGCGCCAAGGTGCGGCAGATTGCCGAAACAGTTCGGATCTCCGGACGCCCGGCAAAACTCGAACCAATGAATTCGTACGACCGCCGGATTGTTCATAACACTCTTAAGGACGATCCGGAAGTGATGAGCTTCAGCCCGAACGACGATGCGCGCGTGAAACGCATCACCATTCAACGGCGCAAAGGGTGACCGGGCCCTACCAGGCGCACTCCGATACCCCGGTCGGCGAGGGACCGCCGACCTTACCGGAGCTCGGTTTTAACGGCGTTCCATCGGCAGCTCCAGGCGGCCAATCTCGGCCATGACCCGTTCGCTCAACTGCTGGTAGACGCCGCGCCCTCCCTCACCAAGGTCTGTCTGGCTGAACCGGATCGGTTTGCCGACGACGACGGTCACTGGCCGGAATTTTAAGCCGCCGCTTTTAGGCAGGGCGTCGTAAGAACCAAAAATCCTGATCGGGACAACCGGCGCCAGCGTCTTTGCTATGACCATGCCCAACCCGGCGCGGGCAGCCTGCAACTCCCCGTTCAAGGAGCGGGTGCCTTCCGGGAAGATGATGACCCGTTTCCCGCTTTGCAGCAGGCGGATGACGTTTTTGATCGCACCGATGTCACCCCTATCCCGGTCGACCGGCACAGTGTTAAGCTTGGAGAGGAACCACCCCACGCCCTTAATCTCGAACAAGGTATCGCGCGCGAGGTAGTAAATGTCGCTCCGGCAAGATATTCCGATGAGGGGCGGGTCAAGGTAGCTCTGATGGTTGGAGGCCAGGATGGCGGGGCCATCCTCAATCAGGTTTTCCCTGCCATAAACTTTGTGGTGGAACGCGAGGGTGGCAACGAGTTTAGACGTCTGGTAGCCAAACCGGTAATAAGGGTTCATTTTGATCCGCCACATTTGGCGGTAACGCCGCGGTCCCGAAGGTGGCGCAAGACCGTTGCAACCACCTCGTCCAGGCTCAGGCTGGAAGTGTCGATCACTCGCGAGTCCGGCGCTGCATACAGCGGGGAGGCCGCGCGCGAGGAGTCCAGACGGTCCCGGTAGCTCAGGTCGTCGCGTTGCCCTTCCGCCAAGCGACGCCGGGCACGGACCTCCGGTGAAGCGTCAATAAAGAATTTATAGGGAGTATCTGGGAACACCGTGGTGCCGATGTCACGGCCTTCCATGATCAGGTCGCCCCGGTCCGCGTAGCTGCGCAGTGGGGTAAGCAGGAATTCCCGTACCACGCGAAGGCTCGACACCCTGGACACCAGCTGGTTGACCACCGTCGACCGAAGGAACGGCTCGGGATTCACGCCGTCAATGACGATGCAAGCGACTTGGTCGAGCAATTCGAAACGAAACAAGGTGTCGGTCAGCAAACGCTCAATGGAAGGGCCATCATCCGGTGCGACGGCACGCTCGTGGGTAAGCCAGGCAACGGCACGGTACAAAGACCCGCTGTTGACGTACGCGAAGCCAAGCTCTTCCGCGAGGCGTCGAGACACGCTGCTCTTGCCCGAAGCAGCCGGGCCGTCAATGGCGACAACACTGTACCGGCTCGGGGGCAAATCGTCAGAGAACCTCGGCTGGGTTAATCACTGGTGTGGGCTCGTTGCCCTGTGGCGAGATAAAATTTCGCAGCTGGTTTTCAAACCCCGGGTAGGACGTCGCCACGCAGTCCGCGTCGTCGATGATGGTCCGGCCACGCGCGAACATGCCGGCCACCGCGAACGCCATCGCCATGCGGTGATCGCCAAAACTCTTCAGCCGAGCGGCCCGCAGGGGTGCACCCCCCTGGATTTCCATGCCATCTTCCCGTTCGACGACGTCAACTCCCATTGCACTCAAATTGGCCACGATCGCCGCGATGCGGTCGGTTTCTTTCACGCGCAATTCCGTGGCATTCTTGATGATCGTACGCCCTTCTGCCAACGCCCCTGCGACCGCCAGAATGGGAATTTCGTCAATCAGGTTGGGGATTTCCGCGCCGCCGACGACGGTGCCATGCAAGCGGCTGCCCTGAATCCGGATCTCGCCGTGCGCCTCACCCTCCTCCTCACGCTCGACCACCTCACGAATGTGCGCGCCCATGCGTAGCAGCACCGAAAGAATGCCGGTGCGCGTGCGGTTCAAGCCCACGTCCCTGACCAATAAATCGGAATTGGGCTGCGCCGCAGCCGCGACCAGCCAAAAGGCAGCACTTGAAATGTCTCCGGGAACCGTGAAATCCCGCGACTCGATTTCCTGATTGCCGTACAACGAAATCGCATAGCCCTGACCGGCTGGCTCTTTTTGGGATCGTACGAGAAAATACTCGAGAATACGCTCGGTATGGTCCCGGGTCGCCGCCGGCTCAATCACCACCGTCTTTCCCGGCGTCCGCATGGCGGCAAGCAGAATGGCGCTTTTCACCTGCGCACTGGCGACAGGTAACTCGTACCGGATCGGGTGCAACTCTGCCCCGCGCACGCGCAGCGGGGCAGTGCCCGCGGGCTCCGTCGCGACAATCGTGGCACCCATCTGGGTCAATGGCTGAAGGAC
>DASWVC010000084.1:0-7651 GCA_036401335.1 Chthoniobacterales bacterium | reverse complement strand
TCCTGGCAGTTTCTTGCCCTCATCCACGCGGCCAGGGAGGCCAAGGTCAGCCTCTTCACCGACGCGTCGCTTGCACAAGCGCCCATTGCCGTTCCCTCCCGGGGCTCAAAGCTCCTCGCCCGGACGGTTTCCACAGCGCTGGACCGTGGGACGCTTGAGCACGTCATCCTGGACGGATTTTTTCCGCTGACCGACGTCACCGACCTGCCGCAGGAACGCCGCCAGACCGGCCTGCAAGAGTTCGGTTTGCCATACGCAGCGGACCCGGTGGTCAGCAAGCACCTCGCCCGGTTCCTGACCCGAAGCTTGGTTAACGTCAAAGGCAGCGAAGCGCTGACCTCGCTGGTCAGCACCCGCCCTGAGGCGCTCGCTGCGTCGTACCTGCGGCCGACCGCCGTCCTTTTCAATGGAGGGGTATTCAATGCGGCTCCCCTTCGCAAGCGGGTGCTCGACCTGCTCGCGGCGTGGAACCAGGGCGAACCGGTTCGGGAACTCCAGGGTTTTCAGCCGGACCTCGCCGTCGCCAAAGGAGCCGCCGTGTACGGCCGGACTCGTGCCACCGGGAAAGGGCTGCGGATCAAGGCGGGAACGGCCCGTTCCTACTACGTTGGGCTGGAATCCTCGATGCCGGCGATCCCGGGATTCAAACCACCCCTGAAGGCCCTCTGCGTGGTTCCCCAAGGCATGGAAGAAGGAACGGAACTCGTCATTGACGAACGGGAGTTCGGGTTGATGACCGGGGTGCCCGCCGAGTTCCGTTTTTTCGCATCCGAGGTCCGCAGCGGGGATACGCCCGGTCAACTGATCCAGAACGCCGAACGTGACCTCGAGGAGACCAGCAGCATTGAGGTGACCTTGCCGGCCATCGAAGGGCTTCCGGCGGGCCATGCCGTTCCGGTGATGATCAACCCGATTGTGACGGAGCTCGGTAACCTTGAGCTCTGGATGAAGCACACCGGATCGGACCGCCGTTGGAAAGTCGAATTCCAGGTGCGAATGGAGTAGCGTCCGCGTCGACCCTGCCTGATGAACGGCGCCAGCTTCAGCATCGGCATTGACCTCGGCACAACCAACTGCGCGATGGCTTTCGAGGCGCTGGATGGTGCTGCCCCGTCTGACGAGGTCTTCCTCATCCCGCAGTGGGAAAGCCTCACGGGGGTTTCCGAAGCGCAAACCCTGCCTTCCTTCCTTTACCTCCCGACGACTCACGAAGCAGCGCTGGTGCAGGGAAAAGGAGCGAGCCCCGGCGGGTGGCTGCCCGGCCGGTTCGCCAGAAAACAAGCGGCTGAGACCCCGGGGCGAGTGGCGCACTCGGCCAAGTCGTGGCTTTGCCACCATGCCGTCGACCGTACCGCGCCCTTCCTGCCGTGGCGGTCGGATGAAATTCCCGTGGACCAGCGCATTTCCCCGATCCAGGCATCCGCGCTTCTGCTGCGATGCCTGCGCGCAGGTTGGGACGGCAAGTTCAGCGGCAAAGGACCGGACCTGCGGTTCGACCAGCAGGCCATCACGGTCACCGTGCCAGCTTCTTTCGACGCGGTGGCCCAGCGGCTCACCCTGGAAGCCGCCCGCGACGCCGGCTTTCCCGAAAACGTCCGTCTGTTGGAGGAACCGCAGGCGGCGTTTTATTATTGGCTGGGAAACCATCCCCGTCCCGAAGAGCTGATTTCGCGCGGCACCGGCTCTCCGCATGTGCTCGTGGTTGACATCGGCGGCGGCACCTCCGATTTCAGCCTCTTCGAAGTCAACCCGGGAAGCGCTGGGCCGCACATCAAGCGGGTTGCGGTCAGCGACCACTTGCTGCTGGGAGGCGATAACATCGACCTGGCGCTCGCCCATCACGTTGCGCCGCGACTGGCCGTTGAGGCGCTTTCCGGGTCGCAATGGAACTCGCTTGTGGCGCGTTGCCGGGACTTGAAGGAGCGCTGCCTGTCCGACGCCTCCGGCCAAGTCTTCCCGGTCTCGATTGCCGGACGCGGGTCGAGCCTTTTGGGCGGAACCCTGGCCGGCCAGGTCGAGCGAAAAGAAATCGAGTCAATCGTGTTGGACGGATTCTTTCCCGAGTGCGCGACGGATGCGCAGCCGGCACGAACGCAAGGGGGACTGCGGGAGTGGGCGCTTCCTTACGCCGCAGACAGTGCAATTACGCGTTACCTCGCGGATTTTCTCCGGGGCCGGCCGCGGGTGGACGCGGTGCTCTTCAACGGTGGATCACTTCATCCGGCAGCGTTGCGCCAACGCCTTCAGCAGCAGATTGGCCGATGGCAGGAAGGGATGGCTCCGCAAATTCTGGAGAATCCGGAGCCGGGTCTGGCGGTGGCCCGGGGCGCCGCCCGGTTTGGCGGCATCGTTCACCGCCGCGCCCAGCGGATCGAAGCGGGTGCGGCGCGCGCCATTTACCTGGAGGTCCACCAACGAGCCGCGGCTGAGGGGAGGGCTGCCGCACCCACCCTGGTCTGCATCCTGCCCCGCAACGCGCCGTCCGAGGAGGAGTTCCGGGTTGCTGAACCTGGCCTTGAGCTCCGTCTCAACCGTCCGGTCCGGTTCCAGCCGTACCATTCGACCCGTCATCAGGATCGTGCCGGATCCCTGGTCACGTGGAACGACCGCGATTTTCACCCGCTTCCGCCGTTGCAGACCACCGCCAGGTTCTCCGGCGCGGCCGATGACCGGTTGCCGGTGTACCTTACGGCCCGAATGAACGAACTCGGTTTGCTGCAGGTCGCATGCATCAGCGCCGCACCGAACGTGCGGGCGTCGTGGCCGCTTGAGTTCAACCTGCGGCCCCACGAACCGGGCGGTGCCAGCCGCTTCGACGAAGGCGCCGGTCACCCCGACCCTGGCGTCGACAACGCCTGGTTCGAGGCCGCCCGGGCCCGCCTTGCCGCCGTGTTTTCCCGGCCGCTCGACCGGCACGACAAGCTCAGCGCCGCAACCCTTTACAAGAGCCTCGAGCAAATCCTGCGCCTTCCCCGGGCCGATTGGAACAGCGTGCTCATTCGCTCGCTCTGGAGCACGCTGTTTACCTGCCTTTCGCACCGCCGGATTTCCGTAGAGCACGAAGAAACCTGGCTGATCCTGGCCGGTTTTTTGCTTCGCCCAGGGTTTGGAGTGGAAGGAGACGATGCCAGGATCGACGAGCTCTGGCGCATCCATGAGGACGGACTCGCTTACAGAGGTAAACGCGTCCAGCTTCAGCTTTACATCCTTTGGCGCCGGGTGGCCGGCGGCCTCAGCCGCGAACGGCAGGAAGCGATCCTCGTCCCGGAGTTGCCCAGGCTGCACACGCAGAAAAACGTTCCCGCCGAACTGGTGCGGCTTGCCGGTGCACTCGAAAGAATCGACGTGGGTACGAAAGAAGCCCTGGTCGATCGTTTCCTGCAGACTGCCCGTG
The DNA here is from genome assembly GCA_036401335.1 of Chthoniobacterales bacterium. Classification (GTDB taxonomy): domain Bacteria; phylum Verrucomicrobiota; class Verrucomicrobiia; order Chthoniobacterales; family JAFAMB01; genus DASWVC01. The sequence continues at coordinate 4,257 of DASWVC010000084.1, read as the reverse complement.
AACTCGCAGCCGCCAAACAGTACGGTGCACCATACCTGACCGCGCTCGGCACCCTTTTGAACCGGGCTCCGCTCTACGCGGAAGCCGACGCCGTCGTGCCGCCGGTCCGCGTGCAACAGGCGTTTGAGGCCTTCGACGACCTGGATTGGAGCCAAACCGAGTTGCTTGAAATGCAAACACTTTTCCTTCGTGCCGCCCGGATCGTGAATGATCCGGCCATTGACGTGCCCAAAGGTTTGCGTGAGAAAATCGCTTCCAAACTGGAGCGATCCGGGGTTGCCCCTTCGCGGCTGACACGGCTCCGCACGTTCGTGCCGACGGCCGGCGCCGACCGCGCCAGCCTCTTCGGCGAATCGCTGCCGCCCGGCCTGTCGCTGAAGGGCGGGTCGGATTGAGACCGCAGAACTCTATTTAATCCGCGAAATCGTTGTTGGTTGATACCGGATGAACGGCGCCGGAGATGTTGTCAAAAGTTGTGTACAGGCACGGGGCGCATCCTTATTGGGATCTCATCATTCGTTAATTGACTCCTAGATATAAAAGAATATTCCTCTTTAAACGTTTACCCCCCAGCAGAGTACGCAAACCCGACTTTCCGGCTCAATCATGCGGAACGATTTGCGGTTTATTGCGTGCGGAACTGTCTCAAGAACAGGGACGCTTTCGGCAGGGAGCGAACAGAGGAAACTATGAAACGGCTGTTAACATTTGGCGCCGCAGTTCTGCTCGGCGCGACATCTACGCAAGCGGAAACCATCGCGTGGTGGTTGCCCAACTGGGACGAGAAACCAGCTCGCGCCATCGTAGCCGATTATGAAACCGCCAATCCTGGCGAAAAGGTCGAAATCGTGATCACAACATGGGATACGATGGCACAGAAGATCTTGGTCGGTCTCCAATCCCGCAACGCTCCCGATGTAATCACCGAACTTGAATCGCGTACGCTGAGGTACGCCCGTAAGGGCCTGCTGGCGGATCTCACCGGCGTTGTGACCGAACTCGGAAAGGATGACTTCGTTCCCTCGGCGCTAGCGACCGGCGAATATGAGGGCCGCTATTACAGTGTTCCCTTCCGGCACGACGGTGCGGGACTGTATTATAACAAGGATCTATTCGCTGCCGCCGGCCTGGATCCTGAACGTCCGCCGCAAACCTGGGCGCAGCTGGTAGAATACTGCAAGAAGTTGACCGTGACCAAGGACGGCACGACCACGCAGTACGGCATCGCCTGGCCGCTCGGCAATGTTAACAACGGAGTTGAGCGATATTTGCCGCTGTTGTATGACCACGGCGGGAAACTGTTTAACCAGGATCAGACCCGCTTTACTCTAGACACACCGGAGGCAATCGGCGCGTTGGACGCCATGGCTAACCTGTTTAAAACGGGCGTCGCGCCAATGTCATCGCTTGAGGTGGACAATACCGGGCTGCGCGAGTTGTTCCTGAACCGGCGAATCGCCATGTATTATTCCGGCCCTTTTGACGTGCAGCCGATCCTGGAAGCCGGCATTAAGGTTGGCACCGGAGTTCTGCCCGGCTTGAACGGGATGGGCGTTACGACCGTTGACGGCTTCTCATTGATCGTTCCCGCGCATTCGTCCAAGCAGAAGGCGGCTGAGCAGTTCGTTGCTTTCGTCGGGCAGCCCAAAAACCAGGCACGCCTTACAGCCACCTTTCCTCCCAGCTACACCGCACTGAAATACGAGCAGTTTAGCAGCCCCTATTTGCAGCCTTTCATCGTCCAGCTCGGGCGCGTCGAGAACATGCCAAATCATCCGAAATGGAACGAGCTCGAACGGATTCTGTTCGACAACATCCAAGCAGCCGTTCTCGGGAAAAAGACTTCCGCCCAAGCCATGGCGGATGCCAACGCGCAGATGAACGGCAGTTTGTGATTTCCCCGAAGACCAGTTGATCGGGCGATGGAGCAGGCGAGACCCAAGGCAGCGTTGAAGCGAATACGGCTGCGAGAGCAATTCGCGTGGATGCCGTTCGTTTTACCCGGCGTGACCGTCGCGGTTCTCCTGACGGTGTACCCGACCTACTCGGTCGTCAGTGCAAGTTTGTTTGGCGATACCGCCAAGGGTACGGCTTTCGTCGGGTTGGATAATTTCGCCGCACTCTTTCGCCTGCCACAGATGGAGCTCTACTTATGGAACACTTTTCTCTGGGTAATCATAAGCAGCACTGGGGCGCTTGTCTTAGGAGTTATAGGAGCGTTCGCATTGGAAGTCCGTGGCATCGGCTTGCGCGGGCTTTTGCGATCTTTGCTCATCCTGCCCTGGATCGTGCCCCATGTCGCGGCGGCAATCGTCTGGAAATGGTTTTACAGCAGCGAATTCGGGATGTTGAACCACGTACTGCAAAGCTTAGGGATAATCAAACGGCCGCTCAATTGGTTGTCCGATCCGGCGCTGGCCCTGGGTGCAGCAGCCGTCCTGCAGGTATGGGGGACTTTTCCTTTCGTCATGCTCATGGTTTCGGCGGGGCTCCAATCAATCGACGGTAGTGTCCTGGATGCGGCGCGCGTGGACGGAGCGGGCTGGTTCAGTGAAGCGGTTCACATCATTCTGCCGGCCCTGCGAAATGTGATGTTCATCATCACGTTGATCCTGGTTGTCTGGGCGCTCAACTCGCTCATCGCGATCTGGATTCTCACCCAAGGCGGCCCGGCTGGCGCGACCTCAACCATGCCGATCTATATTTATTCGGCTTTCCGTGACTTCAATCTATCGGCAGCCTCAGCGGCGTCCTGTCTGCTGCTGGCAGTCAGTCTGGTTTTCGCAGGGATTTACGTGCTGCGCGTCACCAAGGGGGCATGAGTTTTGGTGCAAAAAAGCAACGCTCGTACCCTATCGATAGTTATCGCCTATGTGGTCCTGATCGCACTGCTATTTTTTGCGCTAGCTCCTGTCGCACTCATGATCGGCACAGCCTTCAAACCGAACGTTGAGATATTTCAAGTGCCGCCGCGCTGGCTGCCGCGAGCGCCCACATTGTCAAATTTCCACAAAGTGCTCTTCAACAGCGGGATTGGTCGTTATGCGCTTAACAGTGTCATCATCGCGACCCTCATGACCTTCACCGCCTTGGTGCTCGGCACCATGGCCGGATACGGCTTCTCGCGGTTCAAGTTTCGCGGCAATCGGGCGCTGTCGCTGTTTATGTTGTTAGGCCAGCTTATTCCCTTGATCGCGCTGATTGTCCCATTTTTCCAGATCTTCGACGCTGTCGGCTTGCTAGACACCAAGATAGGGATCGCCCTGGCCCATTTGACGACCGCGCTGCCGCTGGTCACCTGGATGTCGGCGAGCTATTTCTCTACCATACCCGTTGAGCTGGACGAGGCCGCTATCATTGACGGCTGCACCCGCATGCAGGCGCTGAGGAAGGTCGTTCTGCCAGTGGCCCTGCCAGGCATCATATCGATCGCGTTGTTCGCGTTCCTGATGTCTTGGAACGAGTTCGTTCTCGCATCCGTGTTGACGAACACCGATAGCTCCAAAACCTTGCCGATCGGGCTATCCGAATTTGCAACCATGTTCACCGTGGACTGGGGAAGCACGATGGCCGCTGCCTTCCTGATGACAGTGCCCGTGGTGGCGGTTTTTCTCCTGTTCCAAAAACAATTCGTCAGCGGCCTCAGCGCGGGGGCGGTTAAGGGATGAGTCGATGTCCCTTCCACGAAGGACTGCCCAAGCCTTTATGTCCCGCCAGTTTCAAACACTCGTTGCTCCATGGAAGTTGCTCCATGACGGCTTTTGGTATCCCGCGCAAGTGCCCGGCTGCGTTCACATGGACCTGTTTCGGAATGGTCTGATACCGGATCCGTTTTGGGGTGCCAACGAGAGACGTCTTCAGTGGATCGAAGAAAAAGACTGGACCTATCGGATCGAATTCAATCTACAAATTCCCGACTGCGAACACATCGAGCTTGTTGCCGAGGGTCTGGACACGGTCACTGAGATCCGGCTCAACCATGATCTTGTCGCTCGAACCGATAACATGTACATCGGGTACCGGTATGATATTCATGCTGGGCTGAAGCAATTTGGGAACGTTCTCGAACTGGAGTTCGCGAGTCCGCTCAGAGTCATTCGCAAGCGCCAAAAGCCTGGTGATGCCGAGGAATGGAACGACCCCGTTGGCGGTTCGTCTCACCTTCGCAAGGAGCCATGCTCGTTCGGATGGGATTGGGGGCCGCGGTTGGTTACTTCTGGAATTCATTTGCCAATCGGACTGGAAGGCTGGAATCAC
>DASWVC010000083.1:0-41620 GCA_036401335.1 Chthoniobacterales bacterium | reverse complement strand
GGCCGGCCGCGCAGGTGGAACGGGCGGACCCGACCCGGGGCGCTGTCGATGCGGAGTTCACCCCCCCAGGCACGCCGCGCGTTCCCGCAGGTTGGCCAGCCCGAAACCGCCGGTGCCGAACGACCGCACCGCCAGGGCGGCCGGATCGAACCCCGCTCCCCGGTCGGCGACCACGATTTGAACCGTGTCGCTTTCCCCCCCGCGAGAGGGTGATGCGCACCGGGCTGCCCCCAGCGTGTTTGACCGCGTTGAGCAACAGTTCCCGCACGGCTCGGAACAAAAACTCGCGCAGGTCGGCAGCTTCCGGCTCGGCCGACGCCTCGACCTCGACGGCAACCTCGATGCGGTGCTGGCGGTGCATCCGGTCGGCCAGCCACTCGAGCGCGGCCGCCAGCCCCCGCTCGGAGAGCACGGCGGGACTGAGCTCGACGGCCAGCGAGCACGCCACCTCTGCCGACCGCTGCAACAGCTCGGCCAACTCCCGGGCCATGGGCTCCGTTTGGGCCGCATCGCGGGGGGTACGCAGCAGCACCTGGGTGAGCAGTTGCTGCTCGTAGGGCATCGCGTGGAAGTAGCCCGACAAGCTGTCGACGGCCACCACCCGCGCGCCGTCCTCGTCCACGGCCCAGCGGACGACCTCGGTAAACTCGCCCGGCGACAGGTCGCCCGCATTGACCTAGCGCACGGTGGCGAGCCCCCGCTCGGCGAGCGGGCCCAAGTCCAGGCCGAGCCCGGCCGCGCGCGCAAAAAACGACTCGACGCGTTCCTCGAACAGGAAAATTGCGGCACGGTCTCCCCGTGCGGCGGCGGCATGGGCGTAGAGCGTCGCCACCGAAGTTTTGCCCGTGCCCGTCGCGCCCAGGAGGAGCACCGCGGTGCGAGTTTGGTGGCAGTCAGCAGGGGAGGTTCAATCGGGTCCAAGGAACACCTTTCGTTTTCTCCCTTACGCGGCTCATTCTTGAAACGGCCCAACTTTGGCGCCACGCAAGCCTTTGCCGGGCCAAAACCTAACCCGTTTGTCGCTCCGGGCCGCAAGACGCATCCATTCTGGCGCGACGCGCTTAGTCGTCGGGGTGTTGGCGGGAATAGGAGCCGTATTTGATGCTGTCTCGAAGTTGATCGTCACGCTCGGAATTGCCTTGTAACTCCGGGACGGCCCCTTCAAACGGTGCTGTGAAGTTTGCCCACTCTCCCGTTTCCAGGTCCATGATGGCGGTCGGGCGCGTGCCGCCCACATCCACCATACTAAACCCGCGGACAAACGTCTGCGGGTTCTGGAGAAAGCCGGCTTCTTTTAAACAAGCGCTCGCCGCCGTTGCGCTGCTTCTCTGCTCTTCGTCGGTATCCATAGGCAGGCACCTTCGTCCTCGCTGCGGCTATTGGTACCTAAACTTCTACCGTTCTATGCCGGCAATGGCACGATCGACCCTTCGCGTCTTAATCCGCCTTGGGCTGATCGCTTCGAGGCGCTTAGTACCCTGGCTACCGGCGGTGACCGAAACCTGCACCGTGTACAACGTCCGGCGCGAACCTTAATCACACGCCATGACCACAACAACCCCTCCTCGCCTAGGATGGCACCTTTTGACTGACAACAAGTTGATGTCCGTACACAAGAAAGGCGCATTCTTCATCCAGAGCCATAGTGCTACTGATTGGGTGCTGACCGTATTGACCCAGACTGCCCAGGAGAACCGCCTTTGCTCCAGCCTGAAAGAGGCTCGGCAAGAAGCCGAGCGCATCGTTCGCACCGCACGGCCCTGATCCAGGCTCCCCAACCCGCTGGCAAATCTCCATTCCCCTGCCCTGCTGGCGCACCGTCGGGGCAGGCCGGGGTGCCACTCGTGCTCAGGCCTGGAGCGCTCAACCGAAGACTCAGGTTGGCATGACAAGGAAGGCCTCACGTTTATGACGTGGGGGGCTTGGCGGTACAAACCTGTACATTTAGAGATGCCACCCGCTCGGATTATCTTGTCGCGCCCGATTACCCGGGCTTCGGACACAGCGACTGGCCGGACCCGAAACAGTTTGCGTACACCTTCGATCACTACGCCGAAGTCATGATTCACTTTACCGAAGCGCTCGGGCTCTCCCGTTGCACGCTTTACCTGCAAGATTACGGTGGCCCGGTGGGTTTTCGCATGGCCTTGGCGCATCCGGACCGGATCGAGGCTCTCATTGTCCAGGAGGCGGTGGCGCACAATGAAGGCCTCGGAGCGAACTGGAAAACGCGGCGGGCTTTTTGGGCAGATCGCGCGGCCAACGAAAGCGCGCCTCGCACGAACCTGCTTTCGCTGCCGGCCAGGGCGTACCGGCCCGCGCGAAGCGCGGGATCGATGCCCTGGGGCGAAGCGGACGGCGGGAAACAGCGGCCGGCTGGAAACAAACGGGCGCTGCCGCGGATCCGAACGAATCGTGGACGAAGAGTTGGCGGGCGGCGATGTCACTGTGGTAGAGTAACAACCTTAGCAGCGCGGACTTTGCCTCTTGCCAAACGCACCTTCCTTTGATGAACGATCCGTACGACCTCAACCGCTTTGTCTTAGCGCAGCAGGAGGATTACGAACGTGCCCTCGCGGAGGTAAAGAACGGGCGCAAGCGCACCCATTGGATGTGGTACATCTTTCCGCAAATCGATGGGCTGGGGTTTAGCTCCATGGCGCGGCGTTACGGGATTAAAAGCGCCGACGAAGCCCGTGCGTACCTCGCTCATCCCACCCTCGGTTCCAGGCTGCAGGCGTGCGCGGAAGCGACCGTTGCCAACGCGGAAAGCAACGCCACCGAAATCTTCGGCTCACCCGACGATCTGAAGCTGCGATCCTGCGCCACGCTCTTTGCCAGCGTGTCCGCGCCAGACTCGGTGTTCCACCGTCTGTTGGAGAAGTTCTATCCGGGCGGTCCCGACAAGGAAACGCTCCGATTGCTTGGCATCAGCAACCTTCGTTAAAAGAAGGTGCGGCGTAAGCGCTTTACACAATGCCTTGGTGCTTGCGGCCTCCAAGGTGGGCGAGAACGGCGGCTCACGCGAATTCCTGCCGATGTCCGCACCCGTGGCAGGTTCCTCGCCTTGGAAATCATGCCCGATCACGTCCATCTGTTTTTGAGTTGTCCTCCGACGCTGTCGCCAAGTGACGCCACGTTTTGGCTCAAGGGGTACAGCTCGCGGACCTTAAGAGAGAAGCACTCGATACTCCGGCGCATGCCGCCATGTGGACCCATTCGTTCTTCGTGTCGACGGCAGGAGATGTTTCGAGGGAGACGATTCGGCGCTGCGTCGAGGAACAGAAAACCCGTTAAGCCGATTCATCCCACGACTAAAGCCGTGGGCTTTCTCGGCTGACTTCGGTAGACTGCGGACGTCAGGCCAGCGTTCCATCGGCAGGGTTGGGCGTTCGACGCGATCCCTGGCGGAGGGCCCACGGTACCTGGACTTATGGACCCCATCAGGACGGGTCACTCCTTACTAGGCGTGCGGCCGGTTCACGCAGTTTTGCCGACCCGCCCTTATGGTCCTGGTGACGCGCCGGGAACGGGCGGGGATACCACCCCTTGCCTGGTCGGTTCAGAGTCCCGGAGCGGGTTCGGAACCGGAAACGCGGGGATGCTCCTGGCGCCGACCGGTCCAAGTTCACGGCCGGGTCCGATCTCAGTGAGGCGGTGGTACCGACGGAGAACCTCGCGCAGGCGTTCATGCGGCAACGCGAAAAACGTGTTCCCATTGATCCCGGTCATGGTCTGGGCCGCGACCAGCGCGTTGACGATGGCTTCCTCGGTTGCCTGGACGGTTGCGGCGAGCAACGGATCGAGCTGATCGTTGGCAAGCGTGCTCCAGCGCTGACGCCCATCGACAACTTTCGGCACAGCCGTGGAAAACGCGATGAACAAATCGCCGGAAGAGTCGGTGCTGACGGCGCCCGTTCGGCCCAGCCCGAGGGGGACACGTTTCGCGAGGCGCTTCAGCTGCTGCGGCAACAAGGGAGCGTCCGTTGCCACGACGGCAATGATGGAACCATCCTTTTCGGGATCCCGATGAATGACCGGCGGCAGGTCAGGGATTTCTCTGCCAATGGGGACGCCCGCGATCAGAAGTTGAGCACGGCGGCCGAAATTTGCCTGCACGAGTACCCCGAGGGAAAAACCTCCCTCGGTTGTGGCCAGGACGCGGGAAGCAGTACCTATCCCGGCTTTGAATTCAAAGGCACGCATCCCGGTGCCCCCGCCGACGTTGCCCTCGGCCACGGGTCCGCTGACGGCGAAATCGAGGGCGCGCATTGCATCGTCCCTGGTCACATGAAACCCGTTGATGTCGTTAAGCTGCCCATCCCAGGTCTCGGCGACGACGGGCAAGCTGAAATGATCCGTTCCAGGAAACCTTTTCACGCCCCATTCGATCACCGCATCCCTTACGACACCGACGCTGTGGGTATTCGTCAGCAACACCGGGCCTTCGAGAAAACCAGATTCCTCCACCCAGGCCGTGCCGGTCATTTCGCCGTTTCCATTTAACGAAAAGACGGCGGCGGGGACCGGGGTGTCGGCGTCCTTCAGGCCGAGGGGAAGAATGGCGGTAACGCCGGTGCGGACGGGGCCCTGGCCTGCCACCAGCTTGCCCTCGCCAGCGATCAGGGTTACCTGGCCGACCTCAAGGCCGGCAATGTCCGTGATGGCATTCAGGAGACCGGGGGTGCCCTCAAAAGGAACCCCCAACTCACGTGCCCTGGGTCCGCGGCCGGCCGACACGGGTTCCGCGGCCGCTGGCAGGCAGAGCAAAGTAAAAACCAGGGCTCGCAAACACGGCAGCTGAAGGAAGAATTGGAATCTCATTACCGTTTGTGAAGGCCGACCGCGCGGGAAGCGTTGCGTCATTGCTTGGGCAGCGGGCCGGTCTCGCCTAAGTCTGGATGCAAATCAAGGAGGCTAAACGGCCGATTGCTTCCGTCAGGGCTGATTACCAGGGTAGCGGCCTTGTGCCAGCGTGGATCTGCCGTAAGGCGCCCAACGTCGTGCGCCGGGGTGAGCACGAAGCGAGCGGAGTTTGGAAGGTTCTCCGGTCCGTGAAAATACCGGACTCCAGGTTCGAGGTAATACCAGAAAGGGCGGTAAGTGGTTTCATCCACCCAGATCGGCGCGCCGGAAGGCACCACTTGGCGGAAAGGCGCCGCGACCTCACGTGGGCCGTGCTTGCGGTCCCGGTTAATGCGGGGAACGACGGCCAAAGCAAAGGCGCAGGTGATAATACCCATTACCAGGGCGGAAAGAGATGCTTCCCAGACGACCCCGACTGGTGCGTCCCGGTGAGCCTTGCGATTACGGGAGAGCAACCCTCCCACAGACGCGAGGCTTCCTGCCAAGATAATGATCCGAAGGTCCATCCGCGGATGACTCCCCAAAAAAAGCGCGCAGATCAGGCCTAAAACCGCCAAAGCCATGAACACGTTGTTGGAAGCGGCCCAAGCGCCTACCACGCGGTCGACCGTTTGCCGGGGCAGGCCTGCCGCCAGCGTCTGTTCAAGCAAGAGGCAAGGAACGATCAGCAGCGGGTAAAGGTAACGCGGTGAGCCATTGGGGAGCAGGCTCATCGCAAGAAAAACAGCGACGAACCCCCAGCGCAGGCCGCGAAAAAGGCGCTCGCGACGGGGCGCCAATTGTCCGTTGGCGGTCAAGGGCACGAGCCAAAGCAGGGGGAGCAGCACGGTCCAGGGAAGAAAGTTCTTTAAGCTTAACGGAATGCTCAAGAGGTAGTTTTGCAGGTGGAAATGTTCATCGGGTTGGGTGGAGGCGCGTGAACCAATCTGATCGACCCACACCTGCCAAACCTCGCCGGGGTGTACGGGGTTGATGGCGAACGAGCACGGGACGGCCCAGCCCAGGAACGTTCCAAGAACGGTTGCGAGCATTAACCAGTGGCCTCGGTGCAGCAGCACCCGCCTTTCTCGGGCCGTGACCAGGACGGGGATAACAGTTCCATAAAAAAACACGAGTTCCGTTGGCCCTTTGGTAAGCATGCCGAAGGCAAGGAACGGAGTGGCAGCCAGCCAGGGTATCCAGGGATTCTGCGCGCGGTACCACGCAGTCAGCCAACTGATCAGGGCCATGCCGACCAAGGCCGTGTAAAGCGCCTCCAATTCGGCCTGCCGGCCAAACTCCATGGCGGCCAGATTTGTCAGGAGAAACAAAGCCGTGAGAACTCCATGCGTGCAGTTGACGAGCCAGGTTCGACCGGCCACGATGACGGCAGTCAAAGCCAGGGCCAGCATGGCAAGAACCGACGGCAGCCGGGCCGCTGCTTCCGTCTGGCCAAAGGCGGCAAAACTGACGGCGATCAACCAATTGAGCAAGGGGGGTTTACGCAGGTAAGGTTCCGACCCCACCCGTGGAACCAGCCAGTCGCCCCGGGAGAGCATGTGCACCGCCGGGAGTGCCCGACGAGGCTCTTCATGGTCCAATTGCAGGGAACCGAGGGCAGGAAGGTAGATTCCGGCCCAGATCAGTACGATCAGGCTACAGCGAAACCACGTAGCCTGCCAGGCCGCGGCGGTAGGTTGACGATCACCTTCAGGGCTCATGGTCGCTGACGGGATGCTCGGCCCGCGGCTGTCGCCGGCACGCAAAGATGTAGAAGCGATTCACTTTTCGATCCCCTGCAGCGGTTTCGACGGTGCCCATGGGTTCCACCGTCGGAAAATCTTCGTGGATGGATGGCGAGACGCGGTCGGCATCGGAAACAAGCAGCGCATCTCCGGAGGGGTGTTCGTCACGATAAGTCGGCCACATGACCAGTTGATTAAAAGGTGCGGTTGAGACCGGCATGTACACGGTCGGGTGCCCCGGCAAATAGAAAGACAACAGTGCGGCCGTCATGTACTTGTTGGCGATGAGGAACCGGGCATCGGCCTGGTGCTGAAGGTCGTCCATTTGGGCCGCCAGGCCCTTCCACCCGCGAGCCCGGTCCAGTGGATCCAAGCGGTGCGGCAAGTGCAACCAGCTCGTCTCGTGCAACGCGATGGTTTCCATCAGGGCAACGGTCAACGCAACGGCAGCCAAGCGGCGTACAAGCACCCCGGGATAGGAAAAAAGGCGGTCTGCAGCGGCCGCGAGGAGAATAATGCCGCCCACGTAAGCGGCGGCCGGCCAGTTGGCTTCGCTCGTGTGCTGCAGGCTGAGCAGGAGGTAAAAGCCGAACAAGGGCCAAAATAACGAGAGCAGGTAAGCCGTTTCAACGGGCATTACCCAAGGGCGTGGACGGAAAAAGGGGATCAGGGCAACGGCCACTACCGCCAGGAAAACGAGGGGAGAAATCACTCCCGCCTGACCTCCGAGAAAGGTCAGCAGGTTTAACGGTTGCAGGCGCGCCTGGCCATCCAGATCACCGCGATGAATGAGAAAGCGGCTGGTGGGCCACTCGTGGATGGCATTCCAGACGACTGCCGGCGTCAGTAGAAGGCCCGTTGTCAGCAGCATCGCGGCACCCCGCAGACTAAGGAGGGAGCGGCGTGACGGGCGATGCCAGCAGCAGAACAAAGCGAAGGAAACCATCTCCAAAGCCGCCGTGTACTTGGCAAGGATGCCGAGCCCTAACAGCACACCCACAGCCACCCACGGCCCCCATCGCCTGGTCTCCTTGGCCTCCCAAAAAGCCCAGGCTGCCGCCACCCAGAAGAAGAGGTAAACCGTGTCGATCGTCATCAGTACCGAACCGACTGCGTACAAGGGAACCACCGCCGCCAGCACCACCGTAAAGAATCCGACCCGGGCCGAGAACAACCGGCGGGCGAGCCCGAACATCGCTGCACCGGTCCCCGCAGCGAGGAGAACGGCGAAAAAGCGGACCCCAAAAACCGTCTGCCCGAAGAGGCTGGTCCCGAGCATAATGAACCAGGCAATAACGGGTCCCTTGTCCAGGTAACAAATGTCCGGGTGGCGTGACCACAGCCAGTAGTAAGCTTCGTCACCGACAAGCTCGAGGTGGTTGATGTAAAACAAACGAAAGGTGGTGACAAGCAGCAACACCAGACCGGCCCAGAGCGAGTAACGTTCATGTCGCATTTCAGTTCATTTCACTCAAGCGTGAAGACGGGGCAGGAAGGCCCGGAGAGGGCAACCACCAACGGTCGTCCAGCAACCAGAGAATAACGAACGCAGCAAACACTGCTGCGCCAATGGGCTGCAAGGCGTGCAACGGCACGCTGCGCCGTACTGCCGGCACCCAGGCATTGAGCACCTCCGCCACCACCAACCAAACAAAGCTTACGGAGAGCAGGGCGCAGGCGGTTAACTGCTGGGGCGAGAAGCCGCCTTGACGGACCTTCCACAAGTGCACGCTTGCCACCGTAAACGCAGGCGCCAAAAAGATGTACGTGGCCAGTTCCGTCGCCGGGCCCAACAGGACGACCCAGCAGCTGCCAAGGGCAAGCAACGTGTACAGCAGCCGGCCTGCTTCCCAACGTTTGATCCGCTGGGCCCACCCGCAGAATACCGCCACGCCCACCCCGCCCAGCCCCTGGATAAAAGCATATTGGGACACGGTAACCGGCACCTTCACCAAGCGCAGCAGAAGCCAGAGGTCGCGCCAGGTTCCCACGCCGTTTGTCACCCGGCGGGAATCCGCTCCCAGAGAGGAGAACCATGCCTGGTATTGGGCCAAGGCATAACCTGCTGGTTGCGGCAAGAGGGAGAGCAGGAAGAGCAATGTGATAGCGACCGCTAAGCGCCAAAGGATTTGCCGAGGGTAAAGCACACCCAGCAAAAGCCCGAAAGCAAGCGGGTAAAGCTTGAAGTAAGTAGCTCCGGCAATCAGGCAAGCCGCCACGTTCCATCGTCTTCCGGCGGCTGCCCACAAGGCCGTGCAGATGAAGGCGATCACCAGCGGGCTTGCCTGGCCGTTGTTCAGGTTTCCCCAGGAGAACGCGAGCAAAACGAACCAGCCGATCCCGCGTGCCAGGGAAGCATCGCGGTGAGTTCGCCGCATCCAGGCATAGGCCAAAAACAGGTACGGCGCCATGTTCGCGGCCCTCCAAACCAGACTTCCGGCAGGTTCAGGCAACCGGGCAAACGCCGAGAAAATTGCCGCCGCCAAGGGGCTGTAAAGGAATTGACCTGCTCGAGGGTACAGAGGTTCTCCGTGCAGCCAGCGCTCACCGGCAAGCCGAAACACGCCGAAAACCGAATTCCGTTCCGGGTGCAGGGCAACGCGGACGAAAATGGCGGCGAGGACCACGCCCCAGACCGCAAGAGCAATCGCCTCCAACCTGATGCGGCCAGACTGAGAAGTGGTTCCGGCAGCCGCGCCTGCCGATGACTCACGCCGGCTTGGCAATTTCAGCAACCGTGAGCGGTTATTCACAGCCCGGCAGTCAGACGAGGGCTGGTTGGCGAGGCGAGGCCACGCCCAGGCTCCGCCGGGCGTGATCTCTGATCAACTGGCTCTCCCACCAGGCCACAGGATTCCGCCCCTGGCATTTCTCCCGAGGGCATTGGGTGGCGCACCGGCCCAGCGGGAAAAGAAACAGGTTTACTCGGTTCGGGCTGCGGCAGCACGACGCACCGTCGCTGGCAAAACCACCACACGCCGATAAGGTCGAGGAGCGGCCGCCAGAGGAACTGGCGGACGCCGTAATTCGACCGGCCACCCTGACGTGGTCGATGGGAAACTGGCGCTTCCACCACGGTAAACCCTGCAGCCACGGCCAGGGCGGGCATGAAAGAGTAAAGCGTTTGAAAGGGAATAAACGCCTCTTTAACTCGGTGGCGGAACACCTTCAGCCCGCAGCCGGTGTCGCTAACCCCATCGTTCAAAATCCGACGGCGAACCCGGTTGGCCAACCGGGACATCACCCGCCGCGTCCACGAATCCTTTCGGTTGACCCGAATGCCCATGGCCATGTCGGCCTGGTTCAACAAACCCAGCAGCTTCGGAATATCGGCCGGATCATTTTGGCCGTCTCCATCCATCAGCACGATGGCTTGTCCCTGCGCCCGTTGAATCCCATGATAGAGCGCGCCGGCCTGGCCCCCGTTGCGCGCCAGGCGAAGAAGGTGCGCGCCGGCCCAGCCAGCCAACACCTGGGCCACCACGCGGTCAGTTCCATCGGTGCTGCCGTCGTCAACGACTAAAACCTCCGTCGGCAGTTGATGGTTCGCCAGAACTTGCCTAAGCTCGGACAGAACGGAGCCAATCACGACGGCTTCGTTGAAAACCGGCACCACCACTGAACAGGCGATCCTGGCTTCCGACCGCTCTAGCTTTTCCCCAATCAACCCCGCGGCCTCGGGCTCGCATCGCTCAAAAGGGACCGGCATACAAGAGAACCCTAAGCCCGGAGGTTAACAAATTGTCAAACAAAGCGTTACCATTTCCCGATTTCGTTCCGTTTACCATGGGCAAAACACAAGTCACTGGCGTCGAGGGAGAATCTTCCAGGCGGCTGACACGAGCTCCCCATTGTCCCGCGCCTGGCTGCCGTCCGGCAACGTAAGCGTGTCCTCCAGGCCAATACGGGTGTCATAGCCGGCTTCACCAGCCAAGGCGATGAACGTCCAGGCAGAGGCTTCAGATCCATGCAGCAGCCGGGGATTTTTCAATCCCTCCAGAACCGATTCGACGGCAGCAAATCGTTCCCTGGCATTGCCGGCCTCCTGACCCGGCTCGATGAGGATGCGCAGGCAATCATTCGACAAGCCGCTGCCCCGAAAAACGGCCGCTGCTTCGGCATTCCAAATCCCCGCTTCAAGCGCGATGCCTTTCTGCAGGAGAACTTGGGCCACCAGCAGGGCCCCTGGTTCGTGAAAGTTCACGGCGGTAAAATCGGGCAAAACGGCCCACCCTTCAATCAGCAGGAGGCGCCGGTCAAATTCCGGCACGATCCATGCCCCGGTACTCACTCCGATCGGGACCGACGGGCAAGAGGCCCGAATGGCTTCGAGGGAGGCAGCAACGTCATCTGGGGCAAGGCTCTCCCTTCCTTGCTTATCGCGGGGATGGACGTGGATCGCACCGGCACCCGCGCGGACCGCACGGGCAGCCTCCATGGCCTGCTGGCCCGCGGTTATGGGCGCGGCCGGATGTTCGCTGCGAGTGCGTCTCCCATTGATGGCGGCTTTCAAAAGCATGAAACGGGCAAATAAACAGGATCGGTGGAGGGTTAAGCTCAACGATCAAAAAGAAAAATCAAACTTCAGCCCACGCCGGACCGCCGTTCTTACACCGCTGGTCAAAGTTCTATTCCGCGCCCTGCGACGGCTGCGGCGAAGGGGGGTCGCCGCCCTACCGGAGGTCGCGTGGGCACACTGGCCCTGCCGAACGGTGCACGTGCGCCGGCGGCTCAACGGATGTACCCTGTTCCGGTAACTTCCGGGCACACCGTCTCTTACAGAGACGGGTGGCGGAGGCGGCGGAATTGAACGTGTTGCATGAAATCCGACAACCCTGAACCATCCGGATCGGCTCACGCCTTGCAGATCCTTTTTTTGACGGTGTTTATTGACATGGTCGGTTTTGGAATTGTTGTGCCTGTTCTGCCGTTGTACACAGAGCGCTTTGGCGCGTCGCCGTTCACCATCGGCACATTGCTTGCCGTGTACTCGGGGATGGGATTCCTGTTTTCGCCGCTGGTCGGGATCCTCTCCGATCGTTTCGGACGCAAATCGATCCTGCTTCTCAGCACCGTCGGACAAGCAGCCGGATTTTTCATCATGGGAGCGGCGAACACCCTGGTTTGGTTGTTTATCGCCCGCACCATCGACGGGATCTTCGGCGCAAACGTTTCTGCCACCCAAGCGTACGTTGCGGACGTTACTCCGGAATCTGGTCGCTCCAAAGGCATGGGACTGCTCGGGGCGGCGTTCGGGCTGGGGTTCATCTGCGGACCATTGCTGGGGGGTGTGCTTAGCCAAATGTCGCTTTCGACGCCCTTCTATTTTGCGGGTGCCCTCGCCGCGGCAAATGCCGTGTTGATTTGGCTCGTCCTGCCGGAAAGTCTCTCGAAAGCAACGAGGATCCATCGTCAAGGTGAACCACTATTGACGGTTTTTCAGCAAGGGCGTGGAAGTACCGTCGGACCGCTTCTGACGGCCTACTTCTTTATGATGTTCGGCTTTGCCCTGATGACGGCGTTTTTCGCGATCTTTACGGAGGATCGTTTCGGGTTCGGGGCAACTCAGAATGGGTACGTTTTTGCGGGCATCGGCGTCATTGCGGTGATCATCCAGGCACGGCTGATCGGGCCCCTGCTGAGCCGGTTTACGGAAAAACGGCTCGCGCTGGCCGGAGCAGCCATTCTTGCGTGCAGCCTTTTTGCGCTGCCGCTGGTCCAAAGCATCGGGGCGCTGGCGGTGGCGTGCGGCGGGATTGCGGCCGGAAATTCGTTGATCAACCCGACCGTGAGCGGGCTGGCTTCGCGCAGTGTTAATGCCTTTTGGCAGGGGCGGGTGATGGGCCTGCTGCAGGCGTCCGCCAGCATGGGCCGGTGCCTGGGGCCGATCGCCGGCGGTTGGTTGTTGACGTTGAATTCAAAGCACACGCCCGACTTCGGCAAAGCGCCTTTCTGGACCGGCAGCGCCCTCCTGATTGTGTCATTTCTGTTGATGACTGGAATCCCGGTGAGGCGTGAGCCCTGGATCGAGGAGGCCGCTAGGTAATTGTAGCAGTGGAAGCGGTGTTCCTGCGGCTTCCCTGGCGGCAACAAATTTGGAGGATGCCCGTTGACTGCCCAAAGGCGTCTAAGTTCTGGATCAGCCGTTTGCCACGTGAAAGGATAAGACATGCCCGCCTATGTCATCGTCGAAATCGAACAAGTAACCGATCCTGAAATCCTCGACCGTTACCGTACCATTGCCGCCGCTTCGGTGGCGAAGCATGGCGGCCGATATTTGGTGCGAGGGGGCAAGCCCGAAACGTTGGAGGGAAACTGGACGCCTTCAAGCATGGTGGTGCTCGAGTTTCCGAGCACCGAGCGGGCCCGCGAATGGTACCACTCAGCCGACTATGCCCCGGCGCTCGAAATCCGGCACCGGGCCGGCCCTCGGAAGCTGGTGATCGTGGAGGGAGTGCCTGACTGACAAAACGACTGAGAGCATGCCGGCCACGCGCAACACAGCGGGCGAAACCGTGGGCCTTGACCTCAGCGCCGAGGACCTGGAGCGAGCACGGAAAGCAGCCAAGCGCGCAGGAGTTCCAATAACATTTCAGGAAGGCAATGTTTATGGACAAAGCGGCTGAAGGGAACGTGCTTCGTCAGTGGGCGCGTGATCCAGACGCCCTGTTTGCCCAGACCTGGTTCGAGGCAGTGGGATTTGCGATGGCTTAACCGGTCAGGGCGCCGCCGCAGCTCGACCCTGCACCGGCCGTGCAACCAAAGCAATGAGACCCGGTGGCAATGGCCCATCCCTCAAGGCTGGCAGGAACAAGGTCCCACACATGGGCTCCCCTTTTGCCTCCGAGGGGCAGGTTCAACATCTGATTGAAATCACAATCGTAGACTTCGCCGGTCCAGCCTACGCTGATCGTGTTGCGGCACATCAAGCCTTCCACCGTGGCGGGGTTGAACGCTGCAACCAGGAGGTCAAGGTACGCCTCGTACTTGCGTTCGTGTCGAAGCCAGCTGGCAAAACGCGCGATCGGCAAATTTGCAAGGGTATAAAGGGAATTGAAGGTGATGCCGTACTGCGCCTGCAGTACGCGTTTGTAATCCGTTTCCAACTGTTGCTGCGGACCCGGAAGAAAATCGCCGTTCGGATTGTAAACCAAGTGCAGAGGCAATTCAGGCCGCCGCCCGTAGCCGAGCCGGTTCAAGAGTTGGAGGGCCGCGATGCTTGCCTGGAAAACACCCTCGCCGCGCTGCTCATCCACGTTTTCCGGGCCGTAGCACGGCAACGAGGCCACGACCTCCACTTGCTGTTCCGCGAGAAACTCAGCCGTCCCGGCGAAACAGGGATCGAGCAGGATGCTAAGGTTGCAACGGTCCAGAAGCCGCCCAAGGGGCCTCAGGGAGCGAAGGCGGGTAATCAAGTGGCGAAAGTCAGGAATCATCTCCGGGGCACCACCGGTGACGTCGACCGTCCCAAGGTCAGTCCCGGCCAACCAATCGATGATCCGGTCGATGGTTTCGCGGGTCATGATCTCCCTTCGACGCGGCCCGGCGTTCACATGGCAGTGAATGCAGGTGAGGTTACAAAGCTTGCCGACGTTGATCTGCAGGATTTCAGGACGGCCACGTCGCAAGGGTAGGCCGCGTTCAGCGAGGATCGCGGCAAAGCGGCTGGTGACGGGTGCAGGGTTCATCGGATCTCGTTGAGGTTCCAGTCGTGGGCGCTTTTCCCACGGCGGTCGAATACCGGGGGGAGCGCAGGCGTCCATAGTGTGCAGGCGTATGGGTGGATTCTCAAGTTCGCTGGATCATGCACGTGTTACACTTACCTGGCCTTCAGGGAGCCGCGACAAGCAGTTTTGACGGATCATTACGGCGTCCTCATCCGATCGGGTGATGGCGACCTGGGTGTTGATGGCCTAGGACCGGTGGCTGCGACGGTACGACGCCGTCGAGGTAGCGCCGACAACGATTGACACAGACTTCTGCAGCTTCCCGAACTTGTGCTCAGCGACGGACTATGGCTTTAAATCCCTTTGAACAACTCGAGTTTCTTCTCCCCGCACCCTACCGAGCGTTTGGTGCCGTCGTTGATGCCCTGCTTCGCGACCGGTTTGGTGCGGACGTGTGGCGAAGCGATGCGGCGGAGGGCAAGACGTGCGTCGGCAACACGCAGGAGGTGACGGCCTACCAGCCCAAGTATTTTGTAGGGCGCTGGGAAAGCCGTCAACGCCGTGAAATCCGCAATGGTTTGCAGCAGGCGATCAAAGAGCTCCATCAACTACGCCGGTGGGTGCTCTGCACGCCGACACGCACCACCCCGGCGGACCTTCGCTGGTTTAACCAGTGGCGGGCCCTTCAGCCCGTGCCCGTTGAACTGGTCGATGGCAATGAGCTCTCAAAGTGGCTGAGAGAATCGGGCAGTCGCTCCGCCCTTGAACTGCTCCGTCGTTTTGGCGCAACCGTGGCGGGCGGGGAGCCGGCGGGCGTGCACGGAAAGTTGCGAATCCGCCCGGCAGGTCCGCAGGCCGGGCTAACGCATTACCTTTACGTTTCGGTTTGCCACGGCGGCGGTAGTAGCGCCGTCCGGAGTCTGAGGGTGGAACTTGCGCATTCCCCGACGGGCTGCGTGAGCCTTCACCACGACGAAAACCAATGGGCGGACGAGACCAAAGGCTGTGTGAACCCAAGAATGCTACGGGCCCACAAGCCTTTGCTGCCGGACGAGGATCGATTGGTCGCAGTGATCCCCGTCGGCTTTCGAACGCCGCTGCCGCTTACCGTGTGCCTGAAAGCGTCGAGCGCGGAAACAGCCTCAACGGAGCAGCATATTTGCCTGGAGGCGTCCGCCTTAGGGCTGATCGAGCATGCTGATTTTGTTAACGGACCAGCGCCGGGCCTGGTTCCGGTTGGTCTCATGCCCGCTCACGCCGGGGCTGAGTGATGGCCGGGTTGGGGAAGCGCCCCGGTTGCCTCCAGCCCTCCTGCGCTTTTTTAAAGCCGGGCCGAGCGCAACCGAAGCGCATTGGCGATCACCGACACGGAGCTCAGGCTCATGGCAGCCCCTGCAATCACCGGATTAAGTAAAAGTCCGAAAAAAGGGTACAGCAGCCCGGCTGCAATCGGGACGCCGAGCGCGTTATAAATAAAGGCGAAGAAAAGATTCTGGCGGATGTTGCGCATGGTTGAGCTGGACAGCGCCACTGCCTTGAGGATGCCGCGAAGGTCCCCCTTGACCAAGGTAACCCCTGCGCTTTCGATGGCAACGTCCGTGCCCGTGCCCATGGCAATGCCAACATCGGCCGCGGCCAGCGCCGGCGCATCATTGATGCCGTCGCCGGCCATGGCGACGACCTTACCTGCGGCGCGCATCTGCCTGATGCGTTCCCCTTTCTCCTCGGGCCCTACGCCGGCCTCCACATCTTCCAAACCGAGCTTCTCGGCTACGGCAGAAGCCGTGCGGCGATGATCACCGGTGAGCATGACCACCTTCAGGCCCCGGCGACGCAGCTCACGCAGGGCCTCCGGGGTGGACTCTTTGATCGGATCGGCGACCCCCAGGACACCCGCCAGCCGGCCTTCAATGGCCACAAAAACTATGGTTTGTCCCTCGCCTTGGAGCCGCTCGCCCTCCACCTCCAGCGTTTCTACGCTGGGCACGCCACGGCCTTGGAGAAAACGCAGGCTGCCAAGGGCAACTTCCCGACCGCCAACCTTGCCCTCGATCCCGCTGCCGGTGAAGGACTCGAAATTCTCGGTCGCGTCAAAGCCGACGCCTTGTTCTTTCGCCGCCGCAACGATCGCCGCCGCCAGGGGATGCTCGCTTCCCTGCTCCAGGGAAGCGGCCGCCCTCAACAGTTCGTTTTCGTTCATTCCGGAGGCAGCGACAATCCTGGTCAGGCGCGGTCGGCCCTGCGTCAGGGTGCCGGTTTTGTCGACGACGAGGGTGTCGATTTTTTCTAATTTCTCCAACGCCTCCGCGTGCCGGATGAGAACGCCTTCCTGCGCTCCGCGTCCGATGCCCACCATGATGGACATCGGCGTGGCCAGGCCGAGCGCGCACGGACAAGCAATGATCAACACCGCCACCGCGTTGACGAGCGCGTAAGCAAATCGTGGCTCCGGACCGAGCCACGCCCACAAACCGAAGGTCACTACCGCAACAGCCAGGACGACCGGAACAAACCATCCGGCCACCCGGTCGGCCAAACCCTGGATGGGCGCACGGCTGCGCTGCGCCTCAGCCACCATCGCCACGATGCGCGCAAGCACGGTCTCGCTGCCGACGCGTTCGGCCTCGAGGACAAAACCGCCTGCTAGATTGATCGTGCCGCCCACCGTCTTGTCGCCCACGGTTTTGGAACTTGGCAGCGGCTCGCCCGTGAGCATGGATTCGTCAATCGAGGTGCTGCCCTCGACGACCGCGCCGTCGACCGGGACCTTTTCACCTGGTCGCACGCGCAACCGATCCCCAATCTCCACCTGCTCAAGCGGCACGTCGGTTTCCTGGCCGTCCCGGCCGATGCGGCGGGCGGTTTTCGGCGCGAGGTCAAGGAGCCCACGAAGGGCGCTGCCGGTCCGGGCACGCGCACGCAGTTCGAGCACTTGGCCCAGGAGCACCAGCACGGTGATCATCGCCGCAGCTTCGAAATAAAGCCCAACCCGGCCGGTGCCGCTGCCGTGGTGTGAGACGGCATGCGGGAACAGGTGAGGAACGAGCATCGCGCTCGCGCTGTAGGCGTAAGCGGCGCCAATCCCGAGCGCAATCAGGGTGAACATGTTGAACTGACGGCTGGCCACAGAGCGCCAGCCTCGCACGAAAAACGGCCAACCGGCCCACAGTACCACCGGGGTCGCAGACAGGAACTGAACCCATCGTGAGCCGTTGCCGAGCGCCCAGGCTGGTGCGTTCGGGACCAGGTGGACCATCGCCAGAAGGAACACCGGCAAGGTCAGAATCGCACCAATCCAGAGGCGCCGCGTCATGCCGTCGAGTTCGGCATTCTCCTTGCCCAATCCCTCAGTCATAACCTTTGGCTCCAGGGCCATGCCGCACTTCGGGCACGCGCCGGGATGGTCCTGCTCGATTTCCGGATGCATCGGGCAGGTGTAGCTCACCTTGCTGGACGCGGCCGCCGGCATGGCGAGCTCCAGGGCCATGCCGCACTTCGGGCATTCGCCCGGCCGGTCACCCTGGACTTCGGGGTGCATCGGACATGTGTATTTCACGTGGGTCCCGGCCGGTTTAGGCGTCGCCGGCGGTACGGAGGAGGCAGGCGGATGATGGCCGGACAACGAAGGTGCAGCCGTCGATGGGCCAGGCGTTTGGCGACTCAAAAACCTCGTCCGACAGCCTTCGCAGCAAAAGTAGAACCTTTCTCCGTCGCGGTCGGCAAAGGGGGCAGTGGCCGGATTCACCTCCATGCCACAGACCGGATCGACGGCTGCCTGCGGCGGAACGCCATTCGAGGAAACGTTGCGGCCGGAGCCGGCCGGGAACAAAGTCCCGTCTTCGGCACCGTGAATCAGGTCGTTCATGTTTATCGTTTACTCCCGAACCCGCGGCCCCACGGTTTACCTGACAAAACGGGCGATGGCTTTATTGAGTTCAGCCAGCAACTCCTGACGGCCCATCGGTTTTGCCTTGTCGTGCTCGGGGCCGCTGCCCCGCCCAAGAACACAGCTTTCGATGTGCTGGCGGAGCAGTTCGACGCCGAAGGCATCCAAAGCAGAGCGCACAGCCGCAACCTGGTTAAGAATGTCCACACAATAACGCTCATCTTCGACCATGCGCTGAATGCCGGCAACCTGCCCGGCGATTCGCCTGACCCGCACCTTCAATTCATCGCGCGTCCCGCTTTTCACCGGATGTACCTATACCATGTATAGGTAACTTCAATCTGCCATTGAAACGGGTTCCGCAGCGGCTAGCCAAAATGCCGGCCCACCGGTTTCAGCCGGAGGCGCTGAAGGATGGGGGGCGCTTGGGGACAAGCTCCCCTACCAGGAGCCGCGTAGGGATGCGCGACCCTGCCGGGCAGGCTAACCGTTGACAAAATCCTAATTTCCTCTAGGGATGCAGGGTAATCCCTCCCGTCGCTCACCCACAGCTTGCCGACCATGAGTTCACTTCTTTCCGAGGTCCTTGCCGCCAATCAGGCTTACGCCCATACCTTCGGCGATAAGAACGCCCTTGCCCTGCCTCCCGCCAGGCATTTCGCCATCCTGACCTGCATGGACGCGCGGCTTGACCCCACCAAGTTCGCGGGGTTGGCGGAAGGAGATGCCCATGTCGTGCGCAACGCCGGGGGACGGGCCAGCGACGACGCCATTCGTTCTTTGGTGATTTCCTACAAGCTGCTTGGAACGCGCGAGTGGTTCGTCATCCACCACACCGATTGCGGCATGGAACTGTTCACCGACGAGGTCATGCGCGGGTTGCTCGCCCAGAGCCTCGAAACCGCGCGGGTCGATGCGAACGGCTGGCATGACACCGGGGCCGGCCCGGGATCGGAGGCGGGAGAGTTCATTGATTGGCTGACCATCAAAGACCCTCGCCGGGCAGTTGTTACCGACGTGCATCGACTGCGCACCCACCCGCTCGTGCCTGCGACGATCCCGATTTATGGTTACCTGTACGACGTGAAGAGCGGGCGGTTGGTCGAGATCCCCGAAGCCACGCAGGCCGGAGCAGCCATCGGGTAATTCTAGCGCGGGGCAGCGCGGCCCGATGTTCCGAGTGCGCGGCGAGGGCCAGCCTTTTCTGACGCAGCGACCTTTTTTGTCAATGCGCGGCTTGGCACGTCGTGGCCGGGTCCATAGGATGCGGGCCCGTGTGCGGCAGGTACCGGCGGACGACGAAAACGGAAGAACTCGCCCGGCTTTACGGGGTAGCGGTCCCGGCGGCTCACGACGTGCCGGTTTCCTGGAACATTGCGCCCGGTCAGGACGTGTTGACCTTGCGCTTCAATGCTGAAACGGGGGAACGTTCGCTGGATGCGCTTCGCTGGGGTCTGGTGCCTCATTGGGCAAAGGATCCGAAGGTTGGTCACCGGTTGATCAATGCGCGGTCGGAGACGGTGGACAAAACGCTTTCCTACCGGCAGGCCTTCACCAAGCGCCGGTGTTTGATTCCGGCCGATGGTTTTTATGAGTGGCAACGAGCAGCGGGCCGCAAGATCCCGTTCCACGTTCAGATGCGAAACGGATCGCCGTTTACGATGGCCGGAGTGTGGGAAGGCTGGCAGGACCCGGTGACCGCCGAATGGCTGCGCACGTGCGCGATCCTGACCTGCCCGGCCAATGAGATCGTTGAGCAGGCACACGACCGGATGCCGGTCATCCTGGATCCTGAACAGCACGCCGCCTGGTTAGGGGAAGCAGAGAGCCATTTTCTCAAGGCATTTCTGGTGCCGTACCCGGGTGAGCGAATGACAATGTGGGAAACCAACACGCGGGTGAACTCGGCCAGAGAGAACGACGCGGGCCTGATTGAGCGGCAACTGGTGGATTGAGCTGGCCGAGCCGGTTAAGCACCTGAATGATCGCGGTTGCATCGCGCGACCAGTCTGGTTCACCCTGCGGGATGAAGATCAGCGCCCGTAACGTCCTGAAAGGTCGCGTCACTCGGCTTGTTGATGGCGCGGTCAATTGCGAAGTAACGCTCGAAATTGCTCCCGGTCTTGAAGTAGTGGCGATTATCACCAGATCGTCCGTGGAGTCGCTTGGGCTTGCCGTCGGGGGCGAGGCTTACGCCGTGATCAAGGCTTCGAGCGTTATGGTTGCGACTGAGTGATAAATGGTGCTCATTCCGGCCGCAAGCAAAATGCCGGATCCTTCTTTAGGGCGACCCTCCCCAACCGGTCGCACGCACCCCGGCGGGGCCGGCTAGTCGCGACGCACCGTTAGAGCCGTGACGCGCCGTACCCAGCGTGTCGGGCGCTTGTCGCTGGCAACCACAATTCGCCAGGGACCTTCGACCGAGTCGAGGGGCCGACCGTCTCTGGTGTCAGCCAGCAGCACGAGGCCGCTGGTCAGCGTCGGGTCAAGTTCGGCCAAGGCAAACACGGCCCGGTAACCATCGGCAGCCTCGACGAGCAGGGAGGCTCGCGCATTCTCGCGCGCGGTTGCCATCCCGGGCTCAAAGGACAGCCCACCCGCCTTGAGCACTTCTGCCAAAAGGACTCCGCCATAAAGCGTTTCCCTCGCGCCATCATGCGCGTCTTTCGTGCGAACCTCCGTGCGGGGCAGGTGCTGAAGTTCGGCGAAGCTCAGGCGCCGAGCATCCGGCATTGCCCCTCGCAGTTCCACTGCGCCTTCAACGGAGGCTTCTGCGCTGGGTTTGGGATCCTCTTGCGCCCATGCCGCCACGGCGGGTGCCCACAAGCCGAAAACCCCTGCCAAACCCATGGCAAGGAGCACCCCGCTCCACGCCCAACCACGACGGTCGCCACTTTGTTTCACGCTGAATCCGTTTCGCGCGTCCCGTTCGCAACGATCGTTTCAAGATTGGCAGCCGTCATTGCGGCAGGACGGAAAACCTCATGGACTAGTCGTATTAACTAGTCGACCGTGCAGTCATGACAACCATCGGCTCCTTTGAAGCTCGCACCCATTTCAGCGATTTGCTGCGCCGGGTGGAGAACGGGGGTGAACAATTCGTGCTTACCGTGCGGGGTAAACCCGTTGCGATACTGGGGCCGGTTGCAAAGGAGACAACCGCGCAGGAACTCGCCGGACTCCTGGACGAACTACGCAGATTGCGCGCTCAAGTCGCCGCGCGTGGCCCAGTGCTGCGCTCGGGCGAGACGTGGAAAAGTTTTGCGCGCAAGGGTTTGGACGAATAGATGAAACCTGTCGTGCTCGACACCTCAGCGCTGCTGCCGCTCTTTCTGCCTGACGAAAGCGAGGGGTTCGTGCAGCGGGTTCTTCAGGAAGCGGCAGCCGGGGGTGGCTCACTTTTGGCTCCGACGCTCTGCGTGTTGGAGTTTGGCAACGCCATCGTGCGGGCAGTGCGCCGGCAGCGGTTAACAGAAGCGGAAGCCGCCCAGGCGTACCGCGGTTTTGCCCGGCTGCCCATTGCCTTTCGCGAGTTTGCCACGGCTGCCAATCTGCCGCTCATCCACGGCTTGGCGCAACGGCGTACCCTCAACTTTTACGACGCGACATACCTTGCCCTGACCATTCACGAGGGTGGGCGCTTGGCTAGCCTGGACGGGCCGTTACGCGCAGCGGCGGCAGCTGAAGGCGTAGAAACAGAAGAACCATGAGCCCCGCGCCTTTGCTGTGGCTTCGCTTTCTTAGGACGGCGGATGGTGTTGGTGGCAGGAGTAGCAGCGGTGCTCCGGTCAGGCTTCTTGGCCGCACTGCTTTTCAGGACGCGTTTGGCGGGTACGGACGGCCTGCGGCGCGGGCTCTTTGGAGAGGCGGGCTTGCCACTTTTCTTAACCGAAAGCCCGGCTGAGGGAGCCAACGGTTCCACTTCAATGCCGAAGACTTGGGCCAGGTCATCGCTCGCAAGGGTGGCGGGCCCAGCCGTCGCGACGCCAGCCGTCACGCTTGCGGTTGCGTCACTGATCAGTTCAAGATGGTCGGCCTGCCGCAGGACAAAGAGGAGTTCGGGGCTTTGATCCAAACGCGTGCCGATGCCGTACAAGGCCGCGGCAACGTGCTTGCACATCCCGGCCCAATCCGGGCAGGAACACTCGAACCGGATTTCGGAGGGTTTTGGAAAAAGGCCGGTGTCGGGTTGGGTGATGGCCGCCATCACCGAAGCCGAAAGTTTTCCCTGAAGCAAATCCATCAGGCTGCCGACCTGCCTCGAACACTCGCCTTTAAGCGCTTTCCAGGCAGCCGCCGGGACCGGCGCAATGGTGACCTGGCCCCGGTAAAGTTGGGTGCCTTGGACCAGCGCCTTGACAACGCCCGGCGAGATCTGGAGGTCAAGCACGCAGCCGTTACGCACATAGCTTCGTCCCCGCGGAAGCCGGGTTTGATAATCGCTGTAAGCCTCAAGGTTGGCACCCCAGGACTTGCCCCAGAACGTGCGCGTCAGGTTGCGGCCCTCAACGTGGACCGGCGTGAGGGTTTGCCCTTTTTTGGCCAGTTTGCGCGCCGCTTTCTCCGCGCGCTCACGTTGTTCGGCCGCAGAGACGTAAGGGCGAAAATCCCTTTCCCAAAACATACTCAGCCCGACTATTCCGGCATCGCGCTCCGAAGATCAAGCTTGACGAAGCGCAGCAGCTCGTTATCGGGCATTTCGGTGAGCATTTGCTCGCTCGCGCCTTCGAGCACGCCCAGTGCAAGGCCCTTCTTTTCTTCGATCAGCCGGTCAATGCGCTCCTCGATGGTGCCGCGACAGACGAATTTATGCACCATGACATTCTTTTTTTGCCCGATCCGAAATGCGCGATCGGTGGCCTGATTCTCGACCGCCGGGTTCCACCATCGGTCGAAATGGATGACGTGCGAAGCCGCGGTGAGGTTGAGGCCGGTGCCGCCGGCTTTGAGCGACAAAACGAAAAAGGGCGGCCCGGCATCTTCCTGAAACCGAGCGACGAGGCGCTGGCGCTCTTTCACGGGGGTACTGCCATGGAGGATCAGGCCCGGGCGGCCAAACAGACGTTCGAGGTGCACGGCGAGCGGGGACGTGATTTCCTTGAACTGCGTAAAAACAATCGCCTTTTCCTGACGGGCAGCAATTTGCTCGCCCAACTCACCGAGCCGGACGAATTTGCCGCTGCCCGCGGGGTCGAACTCACCGTAGCCGAGCCAGTGGGCCGGGTGGTTGCAGATTTGTTTGAAGCGGGTCAGGAACGCAAGGACCAGTCCGCGGCGTTGGATGCCTTCGGCATCCCGAAGTTGGGCGGCCAGCTCCGTCACGGACCGTTCGTAGAGGGCGGCCTGCGCTTTGGTCAATGCGCACCAGGTGGTCAGCTCGGTCTTGTCCGGGAGGTCGGCGATGATGCTGCGGTCGGTCTTAAGCCGGCGCAGGATGTACGGCTGCGTAAGGCTGCGCAACGGCGCGAAATGGCCGGTGTGGTCATTGGTGAGCCGTTTCACGCTGCGGCTGAACTCGGACGTGCTGCCGAGCAACCCGGGGCAGAGGAAATCAAAGAGGGACCAAAGGTCACCGAGGCGGTTTTCAACCGGGGTCCCGGTCAGGGCGACGCGGGCTGCGGCGCGCAAGCCCTTAACGGCCCGGGTCTGACGGGCACCCGGATTTTTTACGGCCTGCGCCTCGTCGAGGATGACGAGCCGCCACGTTACCTCCGGAAGCCAGCTGAGCCGGTGGAGCATGCTGTAACTGGTGATGACCAGGTCGCAGGCAGCCAGGATGGGTTCAGGGTGGTCTGCCATTCCTTTCAAGTCCGGCAAGGCCGTCTCCGAAGGATGGGCAAAGAAAGCTTTGAGCGTGGGCGCAAAGCGGGCGATCTCGCTTTTCCAGTTGGCGAGCAACGAAGCAGGCACGATCAGGAGGGAAGGAGGGTGCGCGGCAGGGAATGCACAAACGCTGTTACCGGCAGATTCATCCCTCGTCGTGCGACGGCCGGCGGCCGGATCTGCCGCCAGGCTTTCCCGCTTAAGCTGGAGCAGCAAGGCAAGGGTTTGGATGGTTTTGCCGAGGCCCATGTCGTCGGCCAGGCAGGCACCCAGCCCTAGCCGGGTCATGAACCAGAGCCAGTGGACACCCGCCCGCTGGTAACCACGCAGGCTCGCGTGCAGGTCGCGTCCGGGGTCGAAGTCTGCCCTGGCCGAAGGATCGCGCATCGCGGCCAACGTGTCGCGCAGCCAATCGCCCGGAATGACGTGCGACCAGGCGCGGGTTTCCGGATCGGCCAGCGGTTCCCCCGCTCCGTCCTGTCCAAACCCGGAAAGCAGGCGCATGCCGTCAAGAAAGGAAAGGTCGCCGCCGTTCTTTTGTACACGCCGCCAGTGGTCCAGCACCTGTTTGAGCCGGTCGCGATCAACCTCGACCCATTTGCCTTTAAGCCGGACGAGGTTTTCTTTCGAAGCCATCACCTCGCTCCATTCGGCGGGCGTCAGCGGTTCGCCGTCAACGGCCACCTCAACGGAGAAATCCAGCAAGCTGTCAAGGCCGACCAGGCTGCGGCGCGAGTCACCGATGCGCACCTGCACCTGGGCCCGTTGCGGCCGGCCGGCCTGCCACCAGTCAGGAATCCGCACGAGCAAGCCGCTCTCCTCAAAGGCCGGGATCTCGCGCAAGAAACGGTGGGCTTCCTGGGGGGTCCAGGCCAGCGGTTGGAAAAGGTGACGCGATTCGACCAGCTCGCGGACCAGTTTGCTTTTCTCCGCGGCCCGCTGAACGGGCGAGAGCAGGTTTGCCAGCGCTGCCTTGTGCTGTGTCCCGGAGTATTCCTGAAGTGCGCGCCCGAGCGCAAGGTGCTGGGGTTTGCCTTGGTCGGAAAGCCGGTGGGTGTAGGTCGCCAGGAAGGCAAACGGACGAACGGGATCGCGCTTGTTTTCGGCCAAGTGAAAGGTGACGCGTCCGACGGTGTGCCAAAGCGGGCTGATGGTCTTGAGCCAACTGGCCAGACCGATCTGCGCCGTGTCACGAACGGTCCACTCGCCCAACTCCCGCCAGAATGTTTCCAGCCGATCCGCCGTCAGGAACTCGCCGCCGCGCATCGGGGGAGCTTCCCGGGCAAAGGCCGCCAGTTCCTCCCTGGTGCATGCGGGCGCGGCAGCGACCGGGCCGTCTCCGTGCTCACGGCAAAGCCGCTGGAGGAAGAACCGGGTAAAATCGCGCCAATAAGCCGGCGAGGGCGGCAACTCCAAACCAGCGGCCTCCCCCGCCAAGCGGAAGAACCCGGCTGCAGCGGACTGCTGGAACGCCGCTTCGAAACGCGCCGCCCACTTTTCATCCACCGCCGGGACAAGCTCGGGCACCCGTTGAAGGTAAGGGCGGCCTGCCGGCGAGAGGGCGATTTCGACCGACATGACGTAAGTTCGCCCTATCGTTTCTTGAATTTTGCCGCCAAAATGCCGGGCCTGTCGGTCTGGTTGCCGCTGTCGAATCGATTGTCCATGGCAATCTGCCGATAAATGTCATGATTCCCGATCTCGTAGCGTTTCTCTTCCAAAAGGCTGAATTTATCGGCAAAAGCTGCAGTGATACTCCAGGGAAGGTTGATGGGTTCGGTTGCGCTCGGCGGGTGGTTAACCTCTGTGATCAGCAGAAACAACCCTCCAGAACGTGTCACCCGCTTAATCTCGGCAACGGTCTTTTCCAAGTGCGCAACGTGATCGAGGGAATTGAACGCACAGACAACGTCAAAATGCTCGGTCGCAAAGGGAATGGCGTCGGATGAGGCGGCGACGTAAGCCATCTTATGGCGATCTGCGCCTATCTTGAGGTAGCTTGGCACAAGTGGGTCCAACCCTACCCGTTCAGCAGCCATGTCTGCCCACTCCAGACTCCCGCGTGGGCCGCAGCCGATGTCCAGGATTCGTTTTCCGGCATAGAAGCCTGGCTCGAGGTCGAAGCTTGACGTGTAGAACTGGACGTAGCTCTCATTTCCTAACTGGGCTTCCGTGGCAAGCCTGGATTTCCAATAAGCAATCTCGTGCCGCTCCTTGTAGTGGACCGGAAACAAACGAGCCTCGACCCGGTTGCGGAGCCGGCTTAGGACATCTTTTGGCGACTTCATGCTCATCTTCTTCGCTCCTGTCATCCAATCGACTTTCCAGTGACTTGGGAAACATCGATGCGGAACCAGATGACAAAGGTCAAACGGTTTTTTCTCAGGCGCCGTTTTCCCGCCGTTGCCTGCCCGGGGTAGCTTCCCGGAAAGACTTTGGAAACCTTCCCTTCGAAAAGAGCACGCTCGCGTTGCGTCCCGGCGCAGGTAAAAGGGTACGATGATCAGAAGGCGGCGCACACGTTGGGTTTTACCTTCGGCTCTGGTGCTCCTGGCCTCGGCCCTGGCGACCGCCGTTGAACCAACACCCGGTGAGCCGTTCAACAGCGAAATTCCTCCTGCTTTCAATCCTCCGACGGCAGGCTTTGATTACGCCAGGCGGGTCACGATGATTCCGATGCGGGACGGAGTGAAGTTGCACACCATCATTCTGGTTCCACGCGGCGCCCAGCACGCGCCGATGCTTCTTTCCCGTACACCTTACGGCGCGGACGATTGGATCGACCACCGGCCGAGCAAACATCTGGCGACCGTCCTCGGCGATTCAGATGTGGCGGATGCGTTGGTGCTCAATGACGGCTACATCCGCGTTCTGCAAGATGTCCGCGGCAAACACCGTTCGGAGGGCGACTACGTCATGACGCGCCCGCTGCGGGGTCCCCTCAATCCGACAGACGTGGATCATTCCACGGATGCCTACGACACGATTGACTGGCTGGTGAAAAATGTGCCGGAGTCAAATGGCAAGGTAGGGATTCTGGGCATTTCCTACGTTGGGTTTACTTCTTTGATGGCGCTGTTTCACCCCCACCCGGCACTCCGTGCCGCCATGCCGATCAACCCGATGGTGGACGGGTGGATGGGCGACGACTGGTTTCACCACGGTGCTTTCCGCGAGGACGCGCTCGGTTACATCCAGGGTCAGGAAGCGAACCGCGAAAGTTACACCGAAATGTGGTCGGGCCACTTTGACGAATACGAGTCCTGGCTGGCGGCGGGTTCTGCCGATGCGATGGCCCGTGAGCACGGCATCGATCAACTGGGATTTTACGAGAAATTGCGGGCGCATCCGGCTTACGATGGGTTCTGGCAGGAGCAGGCGATCGACAAACTGCTCGCAAAGGAACCGGTTTCAGTGCCGACGATGCTTGTTCACAGCCTTTGGGATCAGGAAGACATCTATGGGGCGCTTCACGTGTTCAAAGCGATCAAGCCGAAGGAGACGAATGATGCCAAAGTGTTTTTGGTTATCGGGCCGTGGTTTCATCACCAGCAAAGGCTTGACGGAAGTGCCATCGGCCCCATCCAGTTCGGCAGCGATACCGCCGCCTATTTTCGCTGGCAGCTTGTCCGTCCCTTTTTCAACCATTTTTTGAAGGACGACGCACCTGCGGCCGATCTCGCTCCGGTGACGGCGTTTGAGACGGGCACAAACCGTTGGCAACGGCTGCCAACCTGGCCGGCCGCCGGCCCGGAAGGCGGTCCGATCGCTTCGAAACCGCTCTACCTGCAACCGGGGCAGAAACTCGGCTTTTCGCCACCGCCGGCGGCCGAACCGGGCTTTGACGCCTACGTTTCGGATCCGGCGAAACCCGTCCCCTACCTGCCGCGGCCCATCCATACCCGAGGCGAAGCGGGCGCACACGACTGGCAAACGTGGTTGATCAGGGACCAACGCGAGGCCTCGGGCCGGACGGACGTACTGACCTTTACTTCCGACGTTTTGGCTGAACCCATGAAGATCAGCGGGACGCCAACGGTCAATCTCGTGGCTTCGACGACCGGCACCGATGGCGATTTCGTCGTCAAGCTGATCGATGTTTATCCCGACGAAGTCGGCCGGGATCCAAAAATGGGAGGCTACCAGTTGATGATTTCCGGCGACATTTTTCGCGGCCGGTACTTTGACGGTTTTGAGGTCCCAAAGCCGGTTCCACCCAATGAAAAAGTGCGGTACCACTTCGACCTGCCGGACGCAAACCACGTTTTCTTGCCCGGTCACCGCCTGATGGTTCAGGTGCAATCAAGTTGGTTTCCGCTGTACGACCGCAACCCGCAGACCTTTGTGCCCAACATTTTTCTGGCTCGCCCGAGCGACTACCAGAAAGCGACCGTCAAGGTGTTTGACGCGGGTGACGATGCAAGCTTCGTGGCGTTGCCGGTGGCGCGATCCCGGTAAGGTCGGCCGTTCCTGGGCGGCCGCGGGGTGAGGCGTGGCCCTGGCCATGCCACAAGCCGAAAAATGAAAAGATGCCAGAAATGGCAGACGCAACACCCGCAACGCCGAACGCCGTTACCCGGCCTTACCCAAAATGTGGGCCACGCCTACCCCTCCCGCGACCGCCAGCACGCACAGCAGGGTGGAAAGGATGACGTTGCCGGCGCCAGCCGCCCACCGCCGTTCCAACAGCATTGCCAGGGTTTGAAGGCTGAAGGAGGAAAAGGTCGTCAGCCCACCGCAAAACCCGACTGCCAGGAGCGCGACCACGGGTGGGGTGGCGGCAGGGCGGCCCAACCCGTCCGGCCAGCCCAGGATAAGGCCGATCAGGAACGAGCCGGCGACGTTCACGGCGAGCGTGCCCCAAGGAAACTGCGGGCCGGCACGGTGTGTAATCCAGGTCGATAAACCGAAGCGGCACAACGTACCTGCTGCCCCGCCAACGAACACCAGCAGCGCCAGGTAGGTCATGCATTTTCCTCCTCGGAAAGTGTTCGCTCACCCTCCACTTCTTCGGTGGGCAAACCATGCGGATGCATCCGCCGGCCCAGGACCCGGCAAAAATGAAAACCGAGCCAAGCCGCCGCAAGGCACAACGCGTGAGACAGGCCGAGGTTGAGCAGCGCATCACCCCACCTCCACCGTGAAAGGGCTGCGTACACCAAATAGCAAAAACTGCTGAACGTGGTAAAGCCGCCGCAGAGACCGACCATCAGAAATTCCCGGGCGGTGGTTCCCAGGCGCCATCCCGGGATGGGTTCGATCGGTTCCGACAAGAAGTTGACCACGGCGATCACGAACGATCCGGTGACGTTAATGAGCAGGATGCCAGTGGGCTCCCAGATGTGAAAGGGCTGTAGCCAAAGGCCCAAGCCGAAACGGGCAACGCTGCCCAGGGCGCCCCCCAAGGCAATCAAGCTCAGGCGGCGCAGGTTATCCATGGCAATGAGACCAAAGGGTTAAGCGCGCAGGAGGTATCCGCGCTGGCGACGCAGGCCGCGAGCTCAAGCTGGGCGAGGTCGACGAGCCGCCTAATAATTTCCATGTTTTCTATTGCACAGCATCGCTTGAGCGGCGAGATCATACCAATGATTCCTCCCTGCCGGCAGAACATCTCGTGGGCTTTCGATGCTGTAAAGACGGCAACCAAGTGGTGGCTTCAGATGAAGGCAGGAGGATGCCGGCTGGTTGAGAACAAGAAGTTCTCTTTGAACCCGGTCCAAGCCCGGCGGCCGGCAGCGATTTCACGGCTAATGCGGCTGCGCGCGTCACGGCGAGACCCGGCCGGTTGGTTATAGGACCGTTTGACGGCTTCCGGAGAGATTGCGTGAGACCGGCAAATTTGGACGTAGTCCTGATTAAAGTTTGCCTGGCAGCGATCCCCCTGCCGGCCGGCTCGGCAGGGCAGGCAGCCCCCACGGCGCCTTCAGCCGTTCGTATTCCGACCAAGGCAGCTGTACCAGCAGCGGGTTTTCCTGCCGGTCCACCCAGTGCAATAACCGGTTCAAATCGGGCGCACTCATGGCCGTGCAGCCTAGGGTCCCCTGGCCCGCCTCCGCCCAGACGTGCAAGAAAATGCAGGACCCGCGGCCAGGGATCTGTTCCCAGTTGTGTTCGACCATGACGCCGAATCGGTAACGGCCGCCGACCCGCTGCATCGATTCCGACCGCCTCCAGTCAGGCTGTGGGATCCTGACCCGGTCCACGATCCGGTTGTAATACCTAGACTGGGGATCATCGACGGCTTCCGTGCTGGAAATCACCTGGCAATAGGGAAACCGCAAGAAACCAACGTCATTGGGGCGGGCCAAGCCAAACACGCGGTAAAGTTTGAAGACCCCGGCAGGCGCCCGGCGATCGCCTTCGCGTTTGCGAAGTTCTCTGGGTTCACCGGTCCCATGCGCGCCAATGCCCCAGGCCATACCGTGCGCCCCAACGACCGCCGCAATCGGCGGACCAAACGTTTTCCACGGCGCTTGCTGCTCCGGGGAGCGCTCGAAAAGCCGGATGCTCGCCTGCAGGTTGTTCCAGCCGGGTGCAGTGACGACGATCAACTGGCGGCTGTGATTGAGTTCGGGTATTGAGGTCCGAAGGTGCGGTGCGAACGCTGGGGTCGCCCCGGCTACCCGATCGGCGACGCTTACGGCGACCGTTACGACCAAGCACAACCACGTCCACGCAAAAATCGGCGACACAACCCGCACGGAGAATCCTAACCCGACATCCTCCTGCCATAAAGCGAATGCCTTTCAGCCCGTGGTTGTACCGTTTGTCAGAAATCCTTTCCGAAAGGCTCCCCGACGAGCAAACCTGTACCCTCATGCCCACTGACAGCAGGCCGGCAACTAAAGCGTTGCCACCCCTTCGGCAGTTCGTTGTCCCGGCAGATGAACAACGGGATTTTCTGCTGTCGGCAGGCCGCCTTCAGCTCCCTGACGCGGGCTTTTTCCATCACGGAATAGGCTTTCGAATAAGTGAGCACGAGCCAGATGCCGTTTTTCTGGACATCGGCCGGCTGCTGGCGAAAGAAGGCGATCAGCGCTGCGACGGAGTCGACGCTGGGCCGGCTCGGCACCGGCCGGGGATCGCTGGGCGGGTTAATCAAAAAGCCCGGAGTGAGCTGCCGGGAGGGTTGAAGCTCAGTCAACTGCTGCGGGAGCAGATGAACGGACAAGCCGAGCTCCGGCCGGGGCTCGGGCTCATGCGCTCGCAACGATGAACCTGGCCCGAATGCAACCAACACCAGCAGGAGCAGCGGCGTTTTCGTCATGCAGAAGGTTCGCGTCTGCTTACTTTGACGGCCGAAGTCCAGGGTTTTGCCTTGCGACGTCCGCGACGAAGGGTTGCTGGCACGCGGGGACTACTGGCCCGCCGGAAGCAAAAAGAAATCACCATGAGACGGCAGGAACTAATTCCTTCGCTCTCCGCAATATTGGGGGCAGATTAGCGGGTTAACGTTACCCCTGCCCCCTAACTTAGCCTCCCCCTATGAACCATCCCACAAAAGTTCTGACCCGAACGATTCACGCTGGATTTCTGCCATTGACGATTGCTTTTGGTCTCGCGTTGCCGCAGCCGGGACATGCGCAATCGAAGACGTTAAAAATTGTTTTCAGTCCGCCAAACATGGCGTTTCCCTGGGCTGCCTTTACTGCCAAGGTAGCTCAGGAGGAGGGTAAGAAACTCAATGTGGAGGCCCTGCTGCAAGATGGCCAGGGGAGTTCCGCCACGCAATCAAGCAACCTGCGGAATGCGATTAACCAAGGCGTGGACGGGATCGTGCTGGCTCCCACCGACGTGCACGCTCTGGTGCCTGCGGTCAACGACGTGATTGGGGCCAACATCCCGATCGTGACCATTGACCGGTACGTCACTGGAACCCGGCAACCCGTGCCGCATTTTGGGGCGGATAATGTAGCGGGAGGCGTTGAGCAGGCCAAGTTTGTCGTCGACCATTTCCCGGAGGGCGCTCGAATTATCCTGTTGAGCGGCGAACCCGGGAGCAGTCCAGCCATTGACCGTGCCACCGGGGTTCACGAAACGCTCAAGCAGGCCGGCGAGAAATACAAAATTGTTGCGGACCAAACGGCCAATTTTGCCCGGGCTCAGGGCTTTACCGTGACGCAGAACGTGCTGACCTCCTTGGGCAACCCGCCGGATGCGATCATTGCGGCCAATGACGACATGGCGCTGGGGGCCGCAGGGGCACTTGCCCAGGCCGGCATCCCGAAAGGCAAGGTCATGGTGGTGGGGTTTGATGCCCTTCCCGAAGGACTGGCGAAGGTGCGGGACGGCGACCTGGCGGCCACCGTGGAACAACTGCCCGCTGAACAAGTTGAAACCTCGATGAAGGCCCTGGTCGACTTCGTTCGAAACAAAACGCCGTTGGCATCCCAAAAACTCAAACCCGTTTTGATCACCAAAGACAACCTTAGCCAGGCGGAACGCTACAATGAGGTGAAATAGCCCGGAGCCTTTCGGGGGCTCGGCCTCACGCAAAACCAGCGCGGACCCCGGGGAGCCTTGGTCCGGCCAAGCGTAAAGCTTGGGGAGCCGTTCACCCGTAAAGTTAGTTCCCCGTTTTCCTACCTCCATCATCCCCTTTGATCTCGGCTGTCTGAAGCGGTTTATGGTCGCGCACGTAGCTTACCAGGGCCTGCAAAGCTGTTTTCGTTTGCTCAGTCAGGCCTGTATGGTCTTCCTCACCGCTGAGTTGACACAACGGCCTGTCAATCCCGTGGAGACGGCAAGCGACGGTCACGATCGGCACATTGGCAGCGAGCACATCGTTAACCGCAGGCGACAAGCTGCCTTCACCGTTTGGTGCCAGAATGATGCCGTCCAAGCCCATGTTGACCGCGTTCATGAGGTCAGCTGATTGTTGGACGGCGCTCCCTTTGCCGTCTTGCGGAAAAATGGTAACGCCCAAAATTTCCGCCTCTTGTCGGACGAGCGTCAGGGCGTAAGCAAACGGGGTGGACCTCAAATCAGGCGCGTTAAACGCGATACGCAGGGTCTTGGTCTGCGCGTGCGTACGCTCAGGCAGGCTTAACACCGCAGCCGTTGCGGCCAACGCGATGCGCAAAAAAGTTTGGTTCATTATAGGTCTCCGGGTCGTGGTAATTGAGTTTGTTTGCCTCTTTGAGCGCCAGGCGGGTCATTAACCCCAGCCCCGAAACTGGACCCGCTGCGGGGGCGCCCATGGCGGATAACCTTTGACGTTCATCTTTCTGGCATAGAGCCGATGGCCGTCGGTGGCGAAAAGGGTCTGAAAGCCAGGTCCGCCGAAGCAAATGCTCCGCACTGGTCCACAGGGTGTTGGAAGGGGCAGGATTGCTCGCACCCGTCCTGACCGGTCGGCCACCTGAATCCCCATGTTGGTCGCGATGTAGAGGTTGCCGTTCACGTCGAAGCAGAGATCCTCGGCGCCGCTGTTGTTCGGGATGTCAGTCATATGCAACCAAAAATACCGCTGCTTGTCCTGCAGCGTGTTGTCCGGCTCAAGGATGTAGCTGTTAATCCATTTGGTGCTCGCTTCGGCAACCAAAAGCAGGGTCCCGTCTGGCGAAACCGCGATCCCTGAGGCAGAGCTAAGCCCGGAGTCCAACAGAGTTTTCTGGCCCGCGGGGTCGACCAGCCAAAGGCTGCTGGGCTGATCGCTGTGCTCGCCTGGTTCGGAGACAAAAATCGCTCCGGAGTTGGTCACCGTGATGCCGGCACCCCGGACGCCATTTGCAACCTCGTGCCTGGCGCCCTTGGGGTCGATGGAAACGATCTTCTGCTCCGTGGGCACCGTCGCGTACAGGGTGCCCTCCTTGTCAAACGCCTGCCCGCCGATCGCCGGCCCATCCGGGAAGAGGGGCACAGCCTCGCGGCCGTCTACCAGTTTGTAAACAATGTGGTTGGGCGCATCCGCGAACACGAGGTCACCGTTTGGACTCATTGCAAGGCCACTGGCGGCCTCAAACCCACTCCCCATGGATTGCCACGATTCACCGGGCACAAGAATTTCTTTAAGCGTGCTGTTGCCGGAAAAACCCGCCTTGACCGGAGCAGGCCAATCCCGCCAAACCCAGCGGAGGACATCGGGCAGGATGGCACGCATGACGGAGAAATCGTGGCCGTGAGTTCCCCAGGCGTGGGCGAGATCATAATCGGCGTACGCCAAAGCCGTCTCCATGTCCTGGTTGGCCAGCCACCAACTGCCAAAGGCAGGATTCCAGCTATCAGCCGAACCGTCCTCAAGGAAAATGCGGAGGTGTTTCGGTTCGGTCTTGCGGATCAACCCCGGGTATTCGTCTCCTCCGCGCATCGTGACGAACGTTCCAATGGTGCTGATCACCCGGCTGAACAAATCGGGCCGTTGCCACGCCGCGGTGAAAGCGGCGATGCCTCCGGAGCTCAAACCGGCGATCGCTCGGTCGTTGGGGTCGCGCGAGATACGAATTGGTTTGCCGTCGGCGGTGACCTGCTTTTCGACGGCGGGCAGAAGCTCGCCTTCTATGAAACGGGCAAGGTTGTCGTTCGTGCTGTCCCATTCGTAGGTCCGGTTGTAACGAAGGCCTTCACCCTTTGCTTTATCCTTCCAGATGGTTCCATGGGTGACGGCGACCATGATCGTCGTGGGCATTTCGTGCCTGGCGATCAGGTTCTCAAAGACGGCCGGCTCGTTCCAGGAAGCCCACGTACTGCCGTCCAGTTTCACATAGAGACACGCCGGCTTGTCGCCCGTGTACGCTGAGGGAACGTAGACCGAAACGTCACGTTGGGTTCCCGGGTAAATCTTCGAGTCGCCGTAAGAGAAATTCAGCATCTGCCCTTTTGGGGCCCCAGGAGGCAACCGGGCCTCAGGAGCATCCGCAAACGCTCCCTCTGGTCCGGGGACCGGCTCTGCAATCGGCTGTCCGGCATTTGATGACGGGTTGATTCCGGTTTGCGGCGGCGGGGAACCCGACTGTCCCACGCTGAGGCTCGCCGTGATGAGGACGAAAACGGCTGGAAGGAAAGAGCGGGCAAAAAGATTTTTTGGAGCTCGTCGGATTTGGCGGTTCATGGGGGCAAAGCAACTACTTCGCGTGTACATCCTCCCTCCGGCGAGCGTCAACCGTGGTTTACGCCTTGCCAAAAAACGGGTCTTCATGGATGGGAAGGTAAAGCCCTGCGACCGGAGGGGGCTGAAGCCTCCGCAGCTCGTTTCAACAACCAACAAGGAAAAGAGGATGCCACAAGATAACGCCCCGGTCTGGTTCATTACCGGTTGCTCCACTGGTTTCGGCCGGGAACTCGTCACGCAGGTCCTTGGCCGCGGCTGGCGCGTCGTTGCTACGGCCTGCAACCCGGAACCCATACGCGCGGTCGTTGAAGGGCACGAGGACAATACCCTTATTCTGGAGCTCGACGTTAATGACCGGGAGATGGTCGCCCGCACGGTTCAAGTGGCGGAAGAAAAGTTCGGCGCCATTGACGTGCTGGTCAACAACGCCGGTTACGGTTACCTTGCCGCCATTGAGGAGGGCGAGGACGACGAAATCCGGGCCCAATTTGAGACCAACGTCTTCGGGTTGATCGCCGTCACCCAAGCGGTGCTGCCCGGCATGCGCGCGCGCAAGAAAGGCCGCATCGTCAATTTCTCGTCCATCGGCGGCCTGGTCAGCTTTCCGGCCACCGGGTATTATCACGCGACCAAGTACGCCGTCGAAGCCAAAGACACACCACTACGATTGCTGCTCGGCAAACCAGCACTCGATCTCGCTTACAAAAAATTGGAAACGCTGAAGGCGAATTTTGATGCCTGGGCGGAGACCACGCTGAGCGCTGACTTTCCCGACGCGCAGCAGAAAAACGCGATCTGATCCTGGAGTCAGCTGCGGTTGAACCGCGGACCAGGGTCGTCCCGTTTGGTTACTTTGAGGCAACCATTTGGGACGAGTCAAGCAGTCACGCTTGTCCTGGGGTGCACCAGTTGCTAACCCCGGTCGAGCTTTTCGTAATCGATTTCCAGAAAGGTCGAGACTTCCGGGATCCACCGGGTTTGAACGAAACCCACGTGGTCGGGATGTTTGTTGTAGAAATCGTAGTCTTCCTGGGTGTCAAACTCCATCGAGAACCCGAACCTGAAATCGTTCTTCGGACTGGTTTGTCTCAGGCGCTCAAAGTTTTTGACTGACGGAATACTGGCCAGGCGCATGGCAGCGTCCAGAAAGGCCTTTTCCGGAGCTGAGTTTGGAGCATGCCTAAGTGCAAAAACGACGGTATGGCGGATCATGATGCCCCCTACTCTGCACGAGGTTCTTGGAAATGGTACTTCGAGTGTTGCCCCAGTCACCACTTGCCGGCGTTTGCGCAACCGGGGGCGGCGCTCATTTCAGCTTCAACCTTTTGAGGCGCAAAAGGAAGCCTTGTGCCTTTCCAAGCGGCGAACTGCGACTCTAACCCGCAAAGGCCAGCAGGCTGCGCACCACCTCCGGCAGCGAACGCCCGCTCGCATCCGGTGCATTCATGGCGGAGAAACCGCGCGGTTGGTTGCGCACAAGATAGCACGTGGTGAGGCCGGCTTTGCTTGCACCATCGACGTCCCAGTCATGCGCCGCAATCAGCGCCAACTCGCCTGGCTGCTTTTTGGTTTGATCCAACCTTGAAAATAAAATGGTCACGCATTGGATCACGCCTGCTTACCGTTGCGGTCGAACGGGATCGATTTACGGTTGATGCAAAGGTTTTTGCGGCCCCAACGGCAAGGCTCACATTGGCCGCACGTATAAAAATAAGTTTCCGTCGTGACGCGATCCCCGACTTTCCAACCCGTGACGTTGCCCACCCGACGCCTGGTTTTTCCTACGGCTAACATACGGTACGCATCAAGGTCTGGTTTCTTTTACGCAATCCATAAAACGTCCGCTTGAGCACGAAAGGGTATCACGTGTCTCGTGGTCTGACTTCGATCAGGGTTGCCCTGCGCCTTTGTCGAACAACACTTGATCCCGAGAATGCCACAAGACGAAAAGTGAAAGGGTGCCGGCAATGGGTGAAGGTGCGCCGGCCGCGGTTCAACACCACCCCCGCCAAGGCGGGCCGGGCAAACGGAAAGACGCCGGCCAGTTGTTCCTGCATGCCCAATTTAGCGTACACCTCATTGTACAAGGCCGTCTTTCGCCAGCGGGAAAACGGCATCAGGTCGGAGAGGGTGGTCGTTTGCGTCGCATACAGGCGAAGGTTTTTGAACCCTGGATGCTCCTGGCGCAACACCCACAGGGCGGGTGCGAACCGTTGCAAGTCGGACCCGACGTTCTCGACCCAGATGTTCTGGGTTTTCACCTTGCGGTCGTGGTGAACCACTAAGGCACTGTTGCAGCCGATCAAGGCGTCCATCCCTTGCACGACGCGTTCCGAAACGGCCCGAACCGAGCCCATGCCGTACAGCCCGCGGGGCCGAGCGCCGCAAGCGTGGAGGCCTCTGCGCAACAAAACGGGAAATGCGGCACCCCTTCGTGGAGGTGAAAAAGCGGCTGCGGTCTGCAATTTCGTGAAGATGGCTTCGACGGCCTTCGCCGGAGCTTCGAAGCAGGCAGTTCTCACGCTGTCCGTGATCCTTTGCGCGCTGGCACAGGTAGAAACAAAGGTACACAATTCCTGAGCATCAACTGCGAGGGTGCCATCTCGGGGCAGGTGGCAGACGACAAGGGCGTGGCACGTAGTTTCATCCGTTCCCCTGGCGGCGCGCTCACTTTGTTCGATGCTCCCGATGCTGGCACGGGCCCCGATGAGGGCACTTTTGCCGTAAGCGGGTCGGGTCTCAATCCGTTGGGAATCGCGACTGGTTGTTCAGTAAACAGCAGTGGAAACTACGAGGGCTACCTGCGGGAGCGTAACGGCTCCATCGAATCTTTCAGGGCACCTGGCGCCTCCGGTACCCTAGCTTTCAGCATCGACCCGGCGGGTACGATCGTGGGAATCGCTAATTTCGCAAATGGAGCTTTTAAAGGCTTCATTCGCAGTTTCGGAGGGGCTTTCACCGTGTTCAATGTACCAGGTGCGGTTAATACATCTGCGCTATGGATCTCTCCGTTTGGAGTGATCACAGGATATTGGGACGATCCGAACGTCGTTTATCACGGCTTTGTGCGGTACCCGGATGGCGTGGTTACCAAGTTCGATGTTCCTCGAGCCGGCGCGGTCCCTGGCTCGTCGCAAGGCCCTGATTTTGTCGCGGCCCGCCTGGCTGGATGCTCCCGATCCAGCCAACCTGAAAATCATCCGCGCTTTGTCCTCTTGGCCGCAGGAAGGGGGGCCGCAACGAGTCCGAGAACGGCTCCTGGCGGCTGCCGAATACCACCGGATCCTGGCCGTCAGCCGTGACAACGCTGCCTCGATTCTGCGTCAATTGGAACGGCCGAGCGTTGAAGGGACGATTGCCACCCTGGCCGGTTTGCCTGGCGGCGCGGCTCAGCGCCTTTGTGCCTCCCCGCACAAACCCGAGGCGTGCTGCGCGCTTGGTTGCTGTTCTTGAAAACACTCAGAAAGCAGAAGTGGGTTGCCGGTTGCCTGTTATCCCGTGTGCCCCAGCGCTTCGCCGCAGGCAAGCGCCGGGTACAAGTCACCCCTCCGTGATTTGCCCGCAGGGTTTTAGAGAAGTTGTGAGGGATGCGCCACGCGCCGTCGTTTGTTACCGTGAACGCACCGCAATCCCATGGACGATCCGACCCTTGACGCATGGCTGAAACGCTTGGCCCAGAAACCACCACCCGCGCTGCCCCCGGGCTTTGACCGGGGCGTCTGGGACGCCATCGCGCACCGGCGAACGCCGGAAGGGGGGTGGGAAGCCGCGGTGGCCATGCTGTTTCGGCCGCTGGGGGCAACTGCGGCGTTGCTGGTCGTCCTGGTGGTTTCGGTGAACGCCGGGTTCCTGCAGGCACGGTCGTCCTTTCCTCGTGGGCTGGGCCTGGAGGTTTTTTCGATTCGCGTGCCTGCCCTGCCCTCGACGCGGTTAACGGGACGGCGATGAACGGGCGTGCGCTGCAACTGCTTTTGATGCTGGCGTTGGTGGCCTTGGTGTCGGCCGCTACTTGTTTCACCACCGTGCGGGTCTTGGAAAAACGGGGCGAAGACCCGGCCTCGGCGCACCGGTGGATTCACCGGCAGCTTGGCCTTACTGCCGACCAAGATCGCGCTTTGGCGCCGATTGAAGCGGCTTTCCAGGCCCGGAAAGGGGAACTGACCCGTCGGATTGCGCAGGCCAATGCCGAACTGGCGACGGCGATCAAGGAAGACAAGGCCGAAACCCCTCGCGTCGTCTACCTGGTAGAAGAAATCCATGCGGCGCAGGGCGACCTGCAAAAGGCGACGCTCCAGCACGTTTTTGACATGCAGGGGGTGTTGCGTCCGGATCAATCTGAAAAGCTCCTTGACCTGACCGCTCGCGCCCTGGCGGACGTTGACGGCGAACCGTGAGGCCCATGGAGCCGCCAGATCCGGACCTGGCCTTGGTCCACGACCTGCAGGCCGGGCACGACGATGCCTACCGCGAACTCATGCGGCGTCACCGCGAGGGCGTCTTGCGCTTCGTGCACCGGCACGTCGCCAATGAAGCCGATGCCGTCGATCTGACCCAGGAAGCCTTCGTTCGGGCGTACCTCGGCATCCGAACTTTCCAGCCGCGCGCAAAATTCGCAACGTGGCTTTACCGGATTGCGCTCAACCTTTGCCGTGACTTTTCTCGCCGCAGGGCGCACCGGGAGGCGGCCTGCTCGGTGTCGCTGGGGTCGGTTCCGGTGGACCAGGAACCGGCCACACCGCCTTCGAGTCGCCCGGACGCACAAGCACAGGCCCACGAGGGGCTGGCCGCCTTGGAAAAAGCAATCAACGGACTGCCGTTTGACCTGCGCGGGCCCCTCGTGCTCACGGCTTTGGAAGGCCACTCCCACGCGGAAGCGGCAGAGCTGCTCCAAATCTCTTCCAAGGCCGTGGAAATGAAGGTCTACCGTGCCCGCAAGCTGCTGACGCAGAAACTTGATAAAGAGGGTTATTGAAATTTGCGTGAGGAAGGAGCCGTCGCCTTTCGTTCAGGGAGAACGCCTCCCGCCCCTCATTCCGATAAAAGGTTGGGTGAGGGTTAGGAGCGGCGGCTGCGTTTATACCGATGATGAGACCCCGACCCTTTTCTTTTGACATCGTGCGCGGGCACCTGCTCAAGCTCCTTTTGACCGTTGCACTGGGTGTTGCC
The DNA here is from genome assembly GCA_036401335.1 of Chthoniobacterales bacterium. GTDB lineage: Bacteria > Verrucomicrobiota > Verrucomicrobiia > Chthoniobacterales > JAFAMB01 > DASWVC01. The sequence continues at coordinate 1,438 of DASWVC010000083.1, read as the reverse complement.
CCCGGGGCGATGCGGGCCACGGACGCCTCGGATGATGATCCCCTTACGGCGTGGGCCACGGTTCAACAAACGGTTAAGGACATGGCGACGGCCGTGCAGGCGAAGCACCTGCACGGTGTGCACGCACCAAGTATGAAAATCAGGCCGGCCATTCGCACGCTCAAAGCGCACAGCGCCATGTTGACCGGACCGAAAAGCGAAATGTTCGGCGCCTCCCTGAAGCACCTGGACAATGCGGTGACGGATTTACACAGCGCAGCGGACGAAGGCAGCCAGCAACAAGCCGAAACGGCCCTTCAAGGGTTGGAACGGGCGCTCGACGGGTTGAAGGCTCAAGACCCTGAAGCCGCTTTCAAAAACATGCACTAGCTCCGCCGCTCCATGGCGTTCGAGGCCTGCCTGGGCATGGAATGCACGCCGGTATGACCGAACTCGAAATTCTGCAAAAGCCCGAATACTTGCATGTCGTCTTAAACCATTTGACGATCTACGGGGTAATGTTGGGAGCCTTGGCTTTGGGAATTTCCCTTGCGCTCCGCAGTCGGGCCGCGCAAATCACGGCGTTGATCCTCACCTTGGTGGCAGGGCTTTCCGCCTACCCCGTCCTGGTGAGTGGACAGCGGGCGTACAGAACGGTGCGCGGCATGGCCGACGACCCGGGCGCCGGGTGGCTCGACGAACACATGGACCGGGCCGAAAATACCATTGGAGCGTTTTACGGGTTGGCCGCCCTGGCCATCGCGGGCCTTATTGCACCGGTCAAATGGCCGAAAACGGGCGTGCCCTTGACCGCGCTAACGCTGGCTGGAGCCCTCGCGTGTTCCGGGCTCGCCGTTTACATTTCACAGGCTGGGGGCCGGGTGCGTCACCCGGAGTTTCGTCCCGGTGACACGCCCACCCCTTCAACGGAGACGCACCCCCACTAAATGGCCCGATCCTTTTTCGTTCCCTTGCTGGCTCTGAGCCTCCTCGGGGGCTGCGCGAACAGCCCGCCGCCCCCGTGGGGGGCCGATAACCCGGCCAGCCCTTTGGCCACGACGGATCGGACACAGCCCCTGCCGCACACGCTGGGCCGTGATGCCCTGACGGAACGGGTGCGCCACGCCCTTGTTCAAGCCGGCAAGATGCCGCAGCCAGCGAACGGAAGGGCACCGACGGAGGGCGAATCGTCGGGCAATTCCATGCAGGACATGCCCGGCATGCAGGCACCGCCTAACCACGACTCCTCCGCGCCGCAGGATTCCACGGGGGGCAGGCCGGGAATGGAAATGCCCCTCGCTCCCGAAATGCCCCTCGCTCCCTCTTCACCGACGCACACATCGCCTTAGCATGGAATTGAAACAGTGGGTTGTCGTTGCTTCCCTGGGAGGGACCGTGTTGACGGCCGGTGTCGCCGGGGTCAATGAGCAGGCCTTTGAGGGCATCCAGCGCCCCGTCC
>DASWVC010000082.1:0-6290 GCA_036401335.1 Chthoniobacterales bacterium | reverse complement strand
AACTCGGGTCCAAACCGGCTTCGCACCGGGAACAGGCGGGTCTCAAGGTTCTGAGTACCGTGCTCGCGCCGGGGTCCGGGGCACACCAACCAGAGGCCCATTTCGGCCTGGCCGGTCAAGCGGTGCAGGAACGCGCCCCAGGCTGCCAGAAGGGCAGCGCCGGTGGACACACGGTTTTTAGCAGCTGCCAGTCCCAGCCAGTCGCCAGGGTTTTCCCATGCGGTCGCCAGCCATTGGTTAGGCAATGAACGCAGTCGCGGACGCGGAAAATCCGACGGGAGATCCGGACTTGCGGGCAGCTGGTCACCGGTTGCAAGGAACCCAGGCTCTCGCGGCGTAAACGAATCTCGCATCTTTACGAATCAATAAAATCGGTTCAGCTCAGCAAGTAAAAGTTCCGGCCCTTTGCGGTATCGCCGGGCTTTCCCGCAGCTGGCTCCCGGCCGACGAAAAACTCACCGGAGTCGCTCGCCCCACCGCGGCTAAGCTCGCCCGCTTTGAGCCCCTCCCACCCGGCGAGCACGACCTGTTGCGGGCTTTGCGTCCGCGGAAGCCTGAGGGCCACTCGCTTTTGCCCGGGTCCGCCCGTTGGTTGGGGTCTTCACTTCTTTTGGCAGTATTGCGGCCACCGGGGTTTTGACCCCCAGAATCGCATCTTTGGCCCCTTTGGCCACACGGAATTTCACCACCGTTTTTGCCGCCACCCTCACCTTCTGCCGCGTTTGCGGGTTGAAGGACGTCCGCGCTTTCCGCTTTTGCTTAACCAGTTTGCCGAACCCAGGCAACACAAATTCTCCCTGCTTCTTAACCGCTTTGTAGGCAATTGCTCCCAAAGCCTGCAAAAACGCCCCCGCAGCTTTCTTATTGGTCTGAGTGGCTTCGGCGAGGGCCAATTGAAGTTCGGTCTTGGTCATGGTGGGCTGACTTTATGCCTGTGACTTCGACTGAGATCAAGCTTCGCGGCGTTGGCCGGACCCAGGGTGCACCGTCGCGCGGCCGGCCCGCTTCCGTCTTGAACACAGTTTTGACGCTTGCAATGCGACACCGCCGGACGGCGTTGTCTTTGCTTCCTGATGACGAGCACGAGGTCCCGGCCCTTGCACGCAGGCCCGTTTTCCGGTTGGCATGCCGGCACCCACCTGCCGTTACTTCACCGCCCCCAAGGTTAGGCCCGAGATGAGCCTGCGTCGGAGCAGAAACGTCATGACCAGGATAGGCGCGACGATCGCGGTGGAGGCAGCCGTCAGGTTCCCCCATTGCGTGCCGAACATTCCTGTGAATTCGTTGACTCCGACCGGTGCCGTCTTCACGTCGGCGCGGGTCAGCGTTAGCGCAAACAGGAACTCATTCCAGCATAAGATCATGCTCAGGACACCCGCTGCCACGATGCCCGGAACCGCCAGCGGCAAAGTCATCCTGGCGATGACCCCGACCCTGGAACAGCCGTCCACGCGGGCAGCTTCCTCGATGTCAGCCGGAATCTGGGTGATAACGCTGCGCAGCAGCCAAACCACCATCGGCAGGTTAAAGGCCGTGTACGGGACAATCAGGATGGGGTAGGTGTCGATCAGTTCCAACTGCCCTGCGATGATGAACACGGGGATCGCCGCCACGATCGGTGGAAACATGATGGTGGACAGAATCCAGGTGGACAGAAAGCGCCTTCCTTTGAAGCGCACCCGCGCCAGCGCGTAAGCCGCCGGAACGCCCACCAGGATGGTCAACGCTGTGGACGCCACCGCCACAATGGCGCTATGCCCGAGCAACGGAAGAAAAGCCTGCGAGGACGACGTGTCACCCCCGAACACCGCACCATAGTGTTCCAGCGTCGGCCGAAATACCCATTTCGGCGGAATGGTCTGCGCGTCACCGGTTGGTTTGATCGACGTGATCAGCATGAAAACCAGTGGAACCAAAGCAGCCGCCATGGCGAGCCACACGATAAGGCGGCCGACAGCCCTTAGGGGTTCACTGGTGGCACCCGACATATTTCATTTCACCCGAGGAGTTCGGTGTTACGGCCCAGGACCTGCAAGAGTTGTGAGACAATCAAGGAGAGCAGGATGAGGAACACAATCCCGACCGCCGCCGCCGCTCCGATCTGGAAGTTTTGCAGGCCCACGCGGTAAAGGGTCAGGTTGATCAGTTCAGTCGACCGACCGGGACCTCCGCCGGTCAGAATTTGAACGGTGCCGAAGGTTTTGAACGCTTCCACGAGCCGCAGCAACACCGCGATCGCGATAAATGGCCTGAGCTGCGGCAAGGTGACATGCCAGAACGTTTGCCACAGATTGGCGCCATCGACCGCTGCGGCTTCCTGTGGCTCTTTGGAAAGGCCTTGGAGGCCGGCCATGAGAATAAGGGCCACAAACGGCGTCCATTGCCACACGTCTAAACCAACCATCGAAACCCAGGCCGTCGGTGCGGAACTCAGCCATTCGATTGGACGCCCGATGATGCCGATGCGCTGCAGGTAGTAATCGATCCACCCGTAGTTCGGATTCAGCAACTCCCGCCAGATCAGGGCCGACACCACCGGGGTCACGGCGAACGGCAACAGCAGGATTGTCGAGGCCAGGTTGTTGCCAAGACTGCGTGGCGCTAAAGCGCACGCCAGCCCCAAGCCAATCAAGAGCTCAAGCCCTACCGCAATCGTCACGAACATCAAGGTGACAAAAAATCCGTTCCGGATGGTCGGGTCTGCGAAAACCTGGGCGTAGTTTTCCAACCCGACGAACCGCTTTAGGTCGGGGTTGAGCAGGGTGAAATTGAAGAAGCTGGCATGCAGAAGGTAAATGGCCGGAGCGATGGTCATGACCAGCAGGATTGCCAACGCCGGAGCCACCAGGGACCAGCCGAGCACCATGTCCGCCCGGACGGATTTCTCGGCGGCCCCTTGCGCGGGCACAGGTTCAGCCAGAAGCGATTCGCTTACGGCAGGGCTAGCCATTGGCAACGGGGTAGCCCGCCTGTTTGAGCATTTCCCTGACCTGCGGCACCGCAGCGTTGAGCGCCGCCTGCGGTGTCTGGCTGCCGGTCGCCGCATTGTTGACAGCGACAGCAATGGCTTTGCTGACGTCGCTGTAGTTGCTCAAGCGGGCGCGTCCAACGCCCACGTTCAGCGACTTGCCCAGCACGTCGTAAAAATTGCCGAAATCGTTCTGCAACGCAGTATCCGCCACGGCCTTCTGGTAAACCGATACCCGGGTAGGGTGAAGCTGCTTCTCGAGCATTTTGACCTGGGCTTCGCCCGCCGTGAGCCAAGTGATGGCGCGGTACGCCCATTCCTTGTTTCTTGAGTACCGGTTGACGCTCAAAATCCAGGTCCCGAAATGAGGGCCGTAACCCGCCTTTTTTGGCGCCATCGCATAGGCGACTTCCCCTTTCACGTCGGGATTGAGCTTCATGTCGTGATAATTCATTGCCATTGCCGTGAGGCCGGCATTGAACGTGGCGGTGACGTCATCCCACGAAAACGAGGTAACGCCGGGCGGCGTCACTTTGCGCTTCTGGATGAGGTCTGCGTAGTAAGCAAGCGCTTCCACGCCTGCGGGAGAGGCGAAAGCCAAATCGAACTTATCGGTAACCAAATGGCCATCCTCACCCCAACAAGCCAACAAGGTCTTGAAGTCGTCCGTCGCCCAATCGCCCGTACCGGGCATGAGCGTCGTTCCATACAACCGCTTGTCCGGCCGGGTATAAAATTCGGCGACAACCGCGAAATCATCCCAGGTCTCAGGCACTTTAAGCGCTTTGCCGTACCGATCCTGGAATGCCTTCTGTTCCTGCGGATCAGCAAACAGATCCTTCCGGTAGGCAAGCGTCAGCACGTTGGATTGAATCGGAAGCCCGTATATTTCGAAACCTTCTTTTGCGATCGCGGCAACATCCACTTCGGCGGGCGACCCCGGGAAGTGCAGGTAAGATTTGACCGGCTGGTAAACTGCCGAATCGTAGAAGGCGGCCGGAATAAAGTCTTTCAGGTTAGGATCAGTGAGGTCGTTGAACTTCGCCTCTTTTAAGTAGGGCGTAAGCGGCTCCAGCTTCCTGGTCAGGGCCGGCATCCATGGCGTGTCCACGATCATGATGTCGTAATGAGGACTCGACGAAGCCAGTTCGGCGAAGACCTTCTGCTGCAGGGCCGCGTACGGGTACGTTTCCAGGTTCAACTTGATGCCGAACTTGGCCGCGAAGTCCGGCAGGATCAGTTTGACCGCCTCAGAATCCGCTTCGGCAGTCGCGTAAAGCAGGTTCAGCGTCTGCGGTTTCGCGGCCGCCCTGGCCGCACGCGGTGTAAGCACGCCCCCAAAAACAGCTGCTCCTGACGTGGCAGCCGCCAACTTTAAAAAGTGTCGCCTTCGCATGATTATTTTTTCTTTTTGGCCAGGTTTCCGGAGGTTTTCTCGAATCGTCCTCACTCGCTCACCAAGGGTTTCATGTAATCGTACGCCTGGCGGGCTACCAAGTCTGGCTCCACATCCCTGCGGTTGAACCCGATCTCCATGGCCAGGTAGCCGTCGTAGCCAACTTCGCGCAAGGCCGACACCAGACCGACGAAGTCTCCCCGGCCTGCTCCCGGCGGAAGCCGGCCGAACTCAGACAGGTGCACGTGGCGCAGATTTTTACCCATCCGGTAAACGTAATCGGTCGGTACCTCGTTGCGGTAATAGGCATGCTGCGTATCAAACATCAAGCCGACATTTTTCGCCCCAACCTGTTCCATCAACTCAATGGCATCGTCACAGCTTTCCACCAGGTTGCTGTCCGTAGGGGTGGGCTCGATTGCGAGAGCCACCCCGCGGTTCTCGGCGGTCTTGGCGACCTCACCCAGGGCTTCCTGGCTCCACTGCCAGGCCTGCGCCCGCGCCGTCCCGAAGATCTGCCAACCGGCCACGTAGAGCACGGTGCTGCCGCCTAAATCAGAACACAATTCGATCACTTGTCGGTACTGCTCAATGGCCGCTTTCCGCTCTTCCTCGACCGGTGAAGCGACGTTGAAACCGGGCCCTCCGCCGGGAGCAGGCAACATGCTTGACACCGCTAAGCCATGGTCATCGAGCACCCGCTTGATCGTCGCTCGCCGTTCCTTGTTCACGTAAGCAGGGTAGGCGTGCGGGGCGGCCGCCCCTATCTCGATGCCGTCATAGCCGATTCGCGCAATCCGCTTGATCGTCTCCTCAAGCGGGTAAGCCGGAACCCACACGGGAAAACTGGAGTACACCCAGGTGTTGAAGGAAAGTTTCATACCGTTGTCGATGCTTCTGCTTTGCTCGTTATCTGTGGTGGCTTAATTCCAAACAAAAATCGCCTTTTCCGTCTTCCGTTCGTCAAACATGCGGAACGCTTCCGCCGCTTGGTCCAACGAAAAGCGGTGCGTGATCATCTTCTCCACGGGCACGTGTCGCTCCACGACAAATCGGGCGATCTCCTCGAACTCACTGAGGGGAAAATACCACGCGCCAATAACCTGGAGCTGCTTGCGAATCAGCTGATCGCTCGGGTTTATCGTCGTGGAAGACGATTCCCCAACAAACGCCACCGACCCAAACCGGCGCGCTGAATCCAATGCGGCGTTCTGCGCTTTGGGGTTGCCGGAGCAGTCAATTGCCACGTCTACGCCGACCCCGCTCGTAAGTTCACGCAGACGTTCGGTTGCGTTCTGAGCGCCGCTGTTTATCATTTCATCCGCTCCAAGCGTCTTGGCCATGGCCAGGCGATCGTCCAACACGTCCACTGCGACCACCCGAGCTCCGCGTGCTTTGCCGATCAGGACACCGGCTGCCCCCATTGGGCCAAGGCCGAAAACCGCGAGGGTCGTAGCCCCGGAGACCCCTAACCGTTTTTGGGCCGAGTATTGTGTCCCGATCATGTCGGTCATGACCGCACCAGCCTCGAAGGAAAGTTCCTCCGGCAGTTTGAGGCTGTTCACCGCTGGTGCCACTAGGTAATCCGCATCGCCGCCGTCAACGTCGAAACCAAGGCACTTGAACTCCGGGCACAACATTCGGAATCCACTGTGGCACCACTGGCAGCGCCCACAGCCGATGGCCAGGTAAACCGCCACCCGGTCCCCCACTCTGATTCCGTCCGCCCCTGCACCGACCTCCACCACTTCGCCGGCCGGTTCGTGACCGGGAACGACAAGGCCGGTTTTAGCGGCCTCACTGGCAAGGACCGGTTTCCCATAATAAATGCTCATGTCGCTCCGACACAGTGCGGAGGCTCGCATTTTGATAAGGACCTCACCAAAGCCAGGCACCGGGTCCGGGCGATCAATTACCTCCACCTTT
>DASWVC010000081.1:0-1838 GCA_036401335.1 Chthoniobacterales bacterium | reverse complement strand
TACGCCGCACTCGTAACCGGCTCGATTGACGTCAAGGACGCCTACTCCACCGATGCCAGGATCGCGGAAACCAACCTGGTGGTGCTTGAGGATGACCTTCACTTCTTCCCGCAATACAAAGCCGTGTTTCTTTACCGGCTCAACCTCGATCCCCGGGCGGTGGCAGCGCTGGAAAGTATTGCCGGCACGCTGGACGAAGGACGGATGACGCGGTTGAACGCCGAGGCTGAACGGACAAAGGATTACGGGCGGGCAGCGGCGCTCTATTTCGGAACCCCCCCGGGAAACGCCGGAAATGAGCTCGCCGGAAATATCGGGCGCTGGACCCGGCGGCACCTCGAACTGGTAGGGGCCTCGTTGTTGTTGGCCATTCTTGTCGGCATACCGCTTGGCATCCGGGCAAGCCGCCCGGGCCCGGTCAGCAGCTTCATCCTCGGGGCGAGTGGCGTGATCCAAACGATTCCGTCCCTGGCTTTGCTGGCGTTGCTTGTGCCCGTCCCGTTTTTCGGGATCAGCCCGGTAACGGCGGTTTTCGCGCTTTTTCTGTACAGCTTGCTGCCGATCGTTCGCAATACCGCCACCGGCCTGCAAGACATTCCCACGGCGGTTCGCGAATCGGCTGCCGCCCTCGGCCTGGAACCCCACGCGCAGTTATGGAAAGTGTTTCTGCCGCTTGCGTCGCGCACGATTCTGGCAGGAATCAAAACCAGCGCGATCATCGACATCGGCACTGCCACCCTTGCCGCCCTGATTGGCGTGGGCGGGCTGGGCGAACCAATCCTCAGCGGACTCAACCTTAATGATCCCCACACGATTTTAGAAGGCGCCATTCCCGCAGCGCTGCTGGCGTTGCTGGCCCAGGCTGCCTTTACGCTGCTGGATCGTTTGATCATCCCCAAGGGCTTGCGCCTTAAGCAGTAAGCCTGCACGCGAAACCGTTGAAGTGTGCTACACGTTATGTTTGCGGTAATTGGGGCAGAGTAAATCCAGATGATTTTACGGGTTTTCAGGTACACACGGCAATACCCTTGGATGGCGGCAGGAACGCTGGGATTTGCGGTTTTAAGCACGGCCATGGTTATTGTGTTTCCGGCGGTGACGCAGCGGGTGATCGATCAAGCCATCCGCGGTCACCGTCCGGAACTGCTCCTGCCGTTGACGTTGTTTGCAGTGGGCGGTTTTCTGGTTCAGAACGTTGCCAACGCGCTGCGAATCGTCCTGAACAACACATTTGAGCAGCAGGTTATCTTTGACCTGCGCAGCGACCTTTACGATCACATCCAGAAGTTGCCGCTGGCGTGGTTTGACCAGCGGGCCACGGGCGACATCATGACGCGGGTGTTAGAGGATGTGAACGCGGTGGAACGCGTGTTGATCGACGGCATCGAGCAGGGCTCTGTGGCAATTCTGCAGTTGCTGATCGTGGGGGGATTGTTGTTTTGGCGTCAACCGGCTCTCGGTTTGCTAGCGTTGGTCCCGATTCCTTTTATGGTCGGGGGAGCCCTGGCCTACACTTTGACGGCACGTTCGCGGTATGCGGCGCAACGCCGGGCTGCCTCGGACATGAACTCGCTGCTGCACGACAACCTGACGGGCGTCCGCCAGATCAAAGCGTACGCCCGTGAGACAGACGAGCACACCCGTTTCAACACGGCGAGCGAGAAACTCAAAGCTGCAAGCCTTGTGGTAATGAAAGCGTGGGCGCTCTACTCGCCGGCCATGGAATTCTTTACGTCCTGCGGCCTGGCCATCGTTACCGGGGTCGGCGGCTTGGCCGTGCTTAACGGCAAGATGGAATTGGGTGAACTCGTTGCCTGCCTTATCCTGGTGCGATTCCT
>DASWVC010000080.1:0-7359 GCA_036401335.1 Chthoniobacterales bacterium | reverse complement strand
ACCGCTTTGGCTGCATCCAGCGCACTGCCGCCGCCAAGACCGATCAAGAGGTCGCGTTGCGTGGCTCGCACGACCTCCAGCGCCGCCACGACATCGTCAACGGTGGGTTCTCCCGGGACCGGAAACGCCAGCGCATCCATGCCGGCCGCCCGCAACTGCTTCAGCAACGGCTCGGCCCGTCCGGCGTTCCGTCCCGTCACCACCAGTGCACGCCGGCCAAAACCGCTGACGTGCTCCGCAAGCTTCGGGAACGTGCCCGAACCGAAAATGATCTGTGTGGCTGTGCCAAACTCAAAAGGCCTCATTACCAGGCTTCCTCTTCCGTCGGGAACAACGGTTTCAGGATCTGTCGCGTGCGCGGTTCCGCCATCATTGGCTCAGCTGCTTCCCGCCACTTGGCAAAGTGGGCGGTTTGGCGGTGGGCGTCGATCGCCGCTTCGCTGCGGTAAACCTCGATGAGGACGTACCGGGTGGGATCATCGGACTGCTGGGCAACATCGAACCGGAGGCAGCCGGGTTCCTGGACGCTTTGATGCGCGTTCTGGAGCGTTGCTTCCTGGAACGCGTCGGTGAACTCCGGCCGGACCCTGATGTGAACTTGCAAGATGACCATGGCGTTCAGCATGCCGTGAGACCGGCCTGCGTCAATGCGGGGCCGAGGAGAAAGGCCGGGTTGCGCTTTTTGGGGTGCGCGCACGAAACAGAGTGTAATCCGTTAACGGAATAAATTCCGCTTAATGCGCACATCCCTTTATGAACGAGATCGATATCCAACCCTTTAACGCGGAGCAGCTTGCCCCCTTGGTGGCGTTGTTTGAGGCGCAGCTTCGGGAACACGGCATCCCCACTTCTCCCGATGCGCTCTTCTCCGTCCTGCGCACCCTTGAGGCGCAGCCCCAGCACGGCTTCCTGCTCACCGCGGTTTGCGACGGCTCGGCCGTGGGAGTCGCCTATGCCGCTAGCATTCTCAGCTTGGAGCACGGTGGCCGGAGCGGTTGGTTGGAAGAACTTTACGTGCAGCCGGCGTGGCGCGGACGGGGAGTGGGCACCCGGTTGCTCAAGGCCGTGGTTGCCGCCGCGGGGCAACGCGGCTGGCAGGCGCTTGACGTCGAAGTGGATGCCGCCCACCAGCGCGTGGTTTCGCTCTACGCACGCCACGGTTTTCAACCCGTGCACAGAAGCCGGTTCGTCCGCCACCTCTGAGAATGCAAGCGTCCGACAAGGAGATCTTCAATATCGACGAGGTTTTCGCCCGCTTGCGCCGGGCGTGCGCCGGCCTGCCCAAAGCCGCCATGTTCGACCTGCGGGACCGCGGCTATGGTTCACCGTTTGAACAACTCGTGGCCAGCCTGATTTCGGCTCGAACCCGCGACGAAACAACCACCCCGGTTTGTCTGCGGCTTTTTGCAGTTGCGCGCACCCCGGAGGCCCTTGCCGGGCTCGAAGAACCGCAACTGATTGAACTCCTGCGGGGCGCCACCTTTCCTGAACCGAAAGCCCGGGACCTGAAACGCTTGGCCCGTCGGATCGTGGACGAACATGGCGGGGTCGTGCCCGGGACGTTCGAGGGCCTGACCGCCTTTCAGGGGGTCGGCCCGAAGATTGCCGCACTGACGTTGGCCGTCGGTTTCAACCGTCCCGCCATTGCCGTCGACGTGCACGTCCACCGGATCACGAACCGCTGGGGTTACGTCGCGACCTCGGCACCCGAGACAACCATGAAAGCCCTGGCCGTGAAGCTGCCGGAAAAATATTGGATTGAACTGAACGAACGGCTGGTGCCGTTCGGGAAATTCATCTGCACCAGTGCAAAGCCGAAATGCGCGTCGTGCCTCCTGCTGAGCCAATGCCGCCAGGTCGGCGTCGTGCGCCGCACCAGCCCTTGAAGGGAGTGCCGGCTGGGCGAAAACGCGGCCGGCGGCCTTGCCAGTTCGGGTGGGGGGAGGTTGGAAAATCGTTGACATTTGTGCGCCGGATTGACATGAACGTTCATGTTAACGTTCACTTGATGGGCGGACGCTGATGCCAAATCCCCGGAACATCACCATCACTGAGGTTGCGCGCGCGGCAAAAGTCTCCATCCAAACCGTGTCCGCGGTGCTCAACGACAAACCCGGCATTTCCGAGCCCACGCGGGTTCGCATCCGCCGCATTGTCGCGCGCCTCAACTACCACCCGAACGGACTTGCCAGCAGCCTCCGCGCGCGGCGCAGCCAGACGGTCGGCGTGGTGATCCCGACCATCACCAACCCGTTTTTTCCCGAGTTTGTGCGGGGCGCGGAAGATGCCGCCCATCGCAACGGTTATTCCCTTTTCCTGTGCAATTCCGACGAGGATTGCGCCAAGGAAATCCAGTACCTCCAACTTCTGCGACGGCACCGGGCGGCCGGGTTCCTGGTCGTTTCGGTTTCTGAAAACGCGGAAGCCGACCGGCTTTTGGCAGAACTGGCGGCGGCCAAAACGCCGGTGGTGACGATGGGCCCGCGGCGGGCTCACCCGGACGTGGTGGCCGTAGAAATCGACGACGCGGAGATTGCGCGTCTGGCTACGGCGCACCTGGCCGGACTGGGCCACCGTCGGATTGCGTTTATCACCCCGCCCCCCAGCAAAGGCATTTGCGCCGCTCGAATTACCGGTTACGGGCAGGCGCTCAAGGAAGCCCGGATCACGCGGCGGTACCTCGTGGAGGGCGGATTCGGTTTTGTCGACGGGATTCACGGAGCGCAAACCCTGATGGCGTCCCTCAAACCCCCGACGGCCATCGTGGCCGCCAACGATCTGGCGGCCATCGGGGCGATTTCCGCTTTGAAACGGCTCCGTTTCCGCGTGCCGGGCGACGTTTCGGTGGTTGGCATCGACGACATCCAGATGGCTGCCTTCATCGATCCTCCACTCACCACCGTCGCTCAGCCGGTCTATGAAATGGGCCGGCAAGCCATGGAAGCCATCCTTGCCCGAGTTGCCGATCCCAGCTTGCCCGGCGCTACCCTTTCCTTCAACGCCGACCTCAAAATCCGTCAATCCACCGCTCCACCGTCCGAGGCTGTGCCTTAGACCGGTGGTGCCGCCTCCCTGTTCCCCTCCCATGACTGCGAATCCGTTCACTGCGACCGACCACCGCTGCGTCAACCGGCGAACCTTTTTCCGTCGATCCGCCAAGGCCGGCGTGCTTGCCGGGCTCGCCACGCTGGCTCCTTCATTTGCCCGGTCCAGTTTCGGGCAATCAGCAAAGCCGTACACCGGGCCGCTGGTCCTGGTAAGTCAATCGGGCGCCGCTCCGGACAAAGCCCTTCCGAAGCTCCTGGATGCCTTTTCCGCGGCCAACCCGGGCGTCGCGACCAAGCTGATCCTGTACCCGGAAGAAAAGTTCGTGGCCATGTACACCGCCGCGCAAGCCGCCGGCGAACAGGTCGACGTCTTGATGCTCAACGGGCAGGATCTGCGCCGGTACGCGATGGCCAACGCGGTTCTGCCGTTCGATGACGTGCCCTACAAGGCCCGGTTCCTGCCCGAGGCGCTGACGCCCTTCACCGTTGGCGGCCACCTCTGGGGAGTTCCGAACGGTGCGGCCGGTGGGTTTGTGGTGTTTGCGAACCGGGCCCTTCTGGACCGGCATAAGCTTTCGTTGCCCACCACCTACGACGAGCTGAAGCAGGTTGCGGCGGCGCTCAGCCAAAACGGCGTCCACGCTTTCACCCACCCCGGCAAAGTCGTTTACATGTGGCCGGTCTGGTTTTTCACCACGTTCGCGCAGACCAGCGGCAACCGGTCCCTTGAACGCACCGCGGAAATCCTGTCCGGCAAAGGCAAGTTCACGGATTCCGACGTGGTGGAAGGGATCGACCTGGTCTTTCGGTTTTCCCGTGACCACCTTTTCAGTCCCGGCGTGTTCGGCCTGGATTTTCCGAACGCCCAGTCCGAACTCCAAACCGGCAAAGCCTGTTTTTACCTGTTCCACGACTCGATCGCCAAGCCGCTGGTGGAAGCGCAAAGCCCGGATCTTCAACTCGATTTCATGCTGATGCCGAAGTTGATGGATCGGCCGGTGACTTCGCAATACCCGGGCGGCCCAGGCACCGTGCTGACGGTTCCGTCCCGGATCACTCCGGAACGCAAGGAAGCGGCGCTTCATCTGGTTGATTTTCTGAGCAGCGACGCCAGCAGCCGCCAGTCACTTGCCATTAACGGTGGGGCGGTGCCGGTCAACGCGCAGGTAAGCCCTTCCGATAACCCGATCTACCAGAAGGAAAAAGGCGAGATCTCGAAGATGGTCACCTACCTCGACTGGTTTTATCCACCGGAAATCACGAAAGCTTTGCAGGAAGGCTTGCAGGCCGGGTTGGCCGGCCGGCTCAAAGCGGAGGCGTTGGCCGGCACCCTGCAAACCACCCTCGAACGGTTGCAGGCAAACGGCTACCATTTCGCCACTTAGGCGATCCGCGATCTGGCATGCGCACCCAAGCCGTCAAGCTTTCTCCGGGCAACGTCGGCAATGCCCCCTCGCCGCGGGCGCCCGGCACCCGGGCCTGGAGCCTGGACGGGTTGGGGTGGGTGCCCTGGCTTGCCCCCGCCGTGCTGTTACTAGGGGTGTTCAGCTACCTTCCGATCCTGGTGGAGGCGGGCCTGAGCCTTTTTGCAGCGGATGGGTTCAGCCCGCTCCGTTTTGTGGGCTTGGCAAACTTTCGCGAAGCATTTACAAACGCGGACTTATGGACCGCCCTGGCCAATAACGGCTGGTACGCCCTGGCGACCGTCACCGGCAAGACGTGCCTTTCGTTGCTCCTGGCCGTGCTGCTGCACGGCCCGTTGCGCGGCCGGGCGTTGTTTCGCAGCCTGTTCTTCATGCCGGTCGTTCTCAGTTTCGTGGCCATTGGGGTCCTTTGGACCCTGATCTTCAATTACAACTACGGCGCTATGAATGCCACGTTGGCCATCGTCGGGTTAGGGGATTGGCGACGGGATTGGCTGGGCACGCCGGAAACAGCCCTCCCCGCCGTAATTGCCGTCGACCTCTGGAAATGGACGGGTTTTCACGTGGTCATCTACCTGGCGGGCCTGCAATCCATTCCTCCCGAACTGCACGAAGCGGCCGCGTTGGACGGGGCCAATGCCTTCCAACGTTTCTGGCGTATCACGGTCCCGTTGCTGAAACCTTTTACGGCCGTCAACGTCCTGCTGTCCAGCCTCGGCGCTTTCAGCGTGTTTGACTTGATTTACGTCATGACGCAGGGCGGGCCCGTCAAAGCCACCAATGTGGCGATGATTGAGGTTTACCTCCAGGCGTTCCAATTCAACCAGTTCGGGTACGCTGCGGCGTTGTCCGTCATCATGCTGGGCTTGATCGCCGCCTTGTCCGGTGCGCTCCTCTGGACGTTCGGGCGCCAACCTTCCGGACGTGCAGCTTAAATCGTCTACCGCCTCGTCGGCCATTCCGTTGGGCAGGAAAGCTCCGGCGACGCGTTCCTTGCGCCGCCCCATCGCGACCGCGGTCCGGTATTGCGTCCTGCTGATTGCCGCGCTGGCAGTCGTTTACCCATTCTTCCTCATGACAGCCGGCTCGCTCAAAAGTGACTCCGGCTTTATGGCCGACCCCGTCGGGTGGGCGCGCCCGGCCCATCCGGAAAATTACCGGTTGGCTTGGCAGGAGGCCCGCATCCCGCGATTTACCGGCAACAGCCTGGTGGTGGCGGCCGGCACGGTCTTGTTGACCCTGGGAACGGCGTCAACCGCGGCGTTTGCCCTCAGCCGTGGACGGTTCCCCGGCCGTAAAGCAGTTTACCTCGCTTTCGTTCTGCTCCTGACCATTCCCGTGCAGATCTACATCATCCCGTTGTACGTCATCGTGGTCAGGGCCAGGCTGGCGGACAACTTGCTGGGTTTGATCCTGCCCTACACCGCCGGGAACCTGCCGCTCGCCGTTTTCCTGTTTAAGACGTACTTCGACCAGTTGCCCGTGGAACTGTTAGACGCCGCCCGCATGGACGGGTGCGGACGCCTGATGACGTTCTGGCGGGTGGTTCTGCCGTTGTCCCGGCCCATCCTCGCGACGGTGACAATCTTCACCTTCGTCCAAGCATGGAATGAATTTTTCCTTGCCCTCGTGTTCATCCACAACCCTGACCTGCAAACCTTGCCTCTGGGGTTGCAGGCCTTTTTCGTCAACCAATTCGAGACCCGGTTTCCCCAGCTCTTCGCCACCCTGGTCCTGTCCATCGGGCCGGTCCTGGCGGTTTACCTGGTCCTTCAACGCCAATTCATCGCCGGTCTCACCGCCGGAGCGGTCAAAGGGTAACCAACGCTTTTTCATCTATGCCACTCCCTCCTTCAGCTTCTGCAACAACCTCCTCCGTGCCGGGTTCCCCCCGTTCGGAGGATTGGTTCAACCCCCGGGCCGGCCAGGAAACCGTCGTCCTGGAAGACGATCAAACCCGTGCCACGTTCGACGCCGTCACCGGCGCGCTGCTCGGCCTGCGTTCCCAGCGCACCGGTTGGGACATTCAGGGCCGGGCGGCCCTGGGCCAATCTTTTCGTGCTTACGTCACTTTGCCGGACCGGCTGTACGGACCTGTTAACGGCCTGCAATGCCGCCTTGGCGGGGTCGAAGTTTCGGAGGACCGCCGCACGGCGACATTCACCTGGGAAGAACTTCACCTCCAGTCCGGGGAACGCCTGCCCATCCGGTTCACCGGTCGGGCCAGCCTGCAACGGGGCGAGCTGCACTTTGCCGGCCAGCTCGAGAACCAAAGCGCGGCGACCGTGACGACTCTTAGTTGGCCGGTGCTCGGCGACGTGAGCCTTCCGCTCGGTGAGACCACCCTGGAACGCCAAAACTTCGATTACGGAACCTTCAAACGCACGCCCCTGCTGCCGTGCATGGCGAACGAACGCGGCTATTACGGCACGAATTACCCGATGCAGATCGAAGGTAAAGGGGCCCGCAATCCGGGAATACCGGGGGCGTACCATTTCCTGCCTCGGTTTGTGCTGCTGTCGGCCGGAGCTCAGGGTTGGTATGCCGGGGCTCACGACGTGTCGGCCGGGGAGCTGGTCTGTTTCTTTTCCGAGCTGCGTCCCGGTTACCTCGACTCCTACCACGGCCGGGCGCCCGCCACCCCTCAAGTTGGCGAACTGCCGATCCACCTGACGTTTGAGGCGATTCACTACCCTTTTGCCGGCCCGGGTGAGCAGGGGGCCGCACTGACGGAAGTCGTCCTCGCGCCTTACCAGGGTGCCTGGCATGCCGGTGTGGACGTTTACCGCCGCTGGCGTGCGACCTGGCACCGTCCGGCCCCGAGCCCCTCCTGGGTGCACGAAGTGCACGCCTGGCAGCAGCTCCAGATCGGCTCAGCCGAGGACGAC
>DASWVC010000079.1:0-3745 GCA_036401335.1 Chthoniobacterales bacterium | reverse complement strand
GCCATTGATCGAGCCGCTCCTTGATGCGGCGCTCCATCCCGTGCTCGCTGGGTACATAGTAAATCCGGCCTTCCGGAAGGTAAGCCTGGGGCACATAGCCTTCCGGGTAATCGTGGGCATAGCGGTAGCCGTCACCGCCGCTCAAGCGTTTTGAGCCTTGGCTCTTCAGGTACGGTGGAATGGCCAGGAGGCGTCCTTTTTCGATGTCTTCGGAAGCTTGGTTAAGGCCGACGTAAGCGCGGTTACTCTTGGGGGCTGTCGCAGTGTATACGGCGGCATGGGCGAGGGGGATGCGTGCTTCGGGCAAGCCGATGAACTCCACGGCCTGTTGTGCCGCGACCGCAACGACCAAGGCATTGGAATCTGCCAAACCCACGTCCTCACTGGCGGCGATCACGATCCGGCGGGCAATAAACCGGATGTCTTCCCCGGCATAAAGCATTTTGGCCAGCCAGTACAGTACGGCATCGGGATCGGATCCCCGCATGCTTTTGATGAATGCGCTGATTGTATCGTAGTGCTCGCCCTCATCGGCGTCGTAAACAATGGCTTTTTTCTGGATGCTTTCCTCCGCGACGGCTTGCGTGAGGTGAATGGACCCGCCGGTGGCGGGAGGTGTGGTCAGGACGGCAATTTCCAACGCGTTCAGGCACCGGCGCGCATCACCTTCACTTGCCTCGGCCAGAAAACGGAGGGCGGCATCGTCGGCCTCGACCTGGTACCCCCCTAGCCCCCGCTCTCGATCCCCCAACGCGCGGCGGAGCAAACGCTCTAAATCCGCCGGCTTCAGCGGCTCCAACGAAAAAATCTGGGAACGCGAGACCAACGGGCTGTTGACATAATAGAGCGGATTGTGGGTGGTTGCGCCGATCAGCCGGAGGGTGCCCGATTCCACGTCGGGCAGAAGCACATCTTGTTGCGCCTTATTGAACCGGTGCAATTCATCGATGAACAGGAGCGTCCGCCGGCCTTGGTTGCGTCGACGCAGCGCGGCGGCGGCGATTACCCGGCGCATGTCGGACACAGAGCCCTCCACTCCACTCAGCTGCTCAAAGTGGGCCTGAGTGGTTCCCGCGATGATTCGGGCCAGCGTGGTTTTACCGGTTCCGGGCGGACCATAAAAAAGGAGCGAGGCGAACCGGTCCGCTTCGATGGCGCGGCGCAGAAGTTTGCCCGGAGCAAGAATCTGTTCCTGGCCGACGTACTCCGCCAGGGTCCGTGGACGCATGCGCGCAGCCAGCGGGGCATCCAAGGAAGCAGGGGCCTCGTCGGGAGCGCCCCCAAAAAGGTCATCCATGAAACAATGAACAGCAATGAACACCAATGAACAACGATGAACACCAATCTCCGTTGACGCATTCATGGCGGTTTATTGACCGTCTGTGTCTGTCCCTTGGCGTTCATTGCTGTGCATTGACGTTCGCTGCTGTTCATTGATGTTCATTGTTTCAGCGATGAATACCATCCTGGTTCCGGTTGACTTTTCAGACGTGACACCCCGCGTGGTAAAAGCGGCGGCGCAGCTGGCGAAACCGTTCGGAAGCAAGCTGATTTTGCTGCACGTGGCGGAAGATGCCAGACCGGCGCTTCCGTCCGGTTCGGCTCCCGCGGGACTGAAAGCAGTGAGCGGCCAGCTCGAGCAACTGCAGCAACTGGTAGGATCACTCGGCCTGGAATCGGTTGCGGTGGAACTGACGGGGCCGCCCATGAACCAGATCATGACCCAGGCGGAGGGCCGCCGGGTGGACCTGATTGTCCTGGGGACGCATGGACGTGGCCCCCTTTACCACCTGTTTGCGGGAGGCGTGTTGGACGGCATCCTGCGTCGGGCGCGTTGTCCCGTGCTGGTGGTTCCACTGGCAGGAGCGGAGACCTGAGCGAGAAAGTGAGAGCTCTGCCAGGCTTGGCGGTGTTGAACCCGGGCGGTCACGATCCCGACCTCAGCTTCCAAAACGGCCCCGGTGAACCCAACCCGGGCCAGCATGCACCTGTTAATCATCATGCCTATGCCGCGTGCACCCGGGGCGGGTATTACCGGAGCACGGGGCTAGCGGCCCGGCACCGGAGCGTGCTCCTGCTGCTCCGCGGAAACCTCAAGGCGGCGCAGCAGGCTTGTTCTTTGCTCAAGGCCCATGGCTGTTTCGTGGCCGTGGCGTTCAAAGAAGCTGGCCTTCATCAGGTAGGGCCGCAGCTGAATCGGCCGGGCGTCATGAAACGCTTTTTGACCCTGGCCAAAGAGGCTGACCTTTGCGTGGCCAGCACGCCGGAACTGGTGGTTCTCTTCCGTTGCACTTCGCGACGTGTGGTGGAGATCCCCACGCCGTACCCGGTTGATGTACCGGCCTGGAATTTCAGCCGCCCGCACAAAGATCGGCACGGATTGTTCATTGGGACCCGGGAGTTTGACGTTCCCACCCGGAACCACCTGCTTGCCTTGTTGGCCGCGCGGAGCCTGGCCGTTCCCCTTACGGTGATCGCCCGCGCGGCCGACCGGCGTTTGTTTGAGGCACTGGATTTGACGTCGGAACAACTCCGGACCCTGCGGCCCTTGCCGTACCCCGATTACCTTCGGGTCATGGCCGGTCACCGGGTGGTGTTCCAGTTGGACCAGAGCACCGTTCCGGGCCAAGTGGCCGGTGACGCCCTTCTGTGCGGGCTGCCCACCGTGGGTGGCAGTGGCGCGACCGAACGCCTGGTGCATCCAGAACTGCACGGGCACGGACGCGACTTCACGGCCCTTCTCGGCCTGGCGCACCGCCTGCTGCAGGAGCCGGCTTTTTACCAGGCCAAATGCGAGGAAATGCGGCGCCACGCCCTGGAGCGCCTCAGTTTTTCGGTCATTCGCGGCCAACTGGCCGAATGTTTGCCGGCAATGGAGGGGTGAGCCGGCCGGTCTCGGCGCACCCTCGAACCTCAACCCCCGCTTTTTGCAGGTAGCTCTTGGCCTGGGCTACCGTGAACTCCCCAAAGTGGAAGATGCTGGCTGCAAGCACCGCGTCGGCTTTCCCTTGGCGCAACACGGCCAGCAGGTGTTCCAGGTTGCCGGCCCCGCCGCTGGCGATCACCGGAACGTTGACGGCCGAACTGACCGCCGCCGTGAGCGCAAGGTCAAACCCTTCTTTTGTGCCGTCAGCGTCCATGCTGGTAAGCAGGATTTCGCCTGCCCCAAGGGCCTCTGCCTGTTGGGCCCAGGCAACCGCGTCCAAGGCGGTCGGTTTACGACCGCCATGGGTGTAAACCAGCCATTTGCCAGGCGCCACCCGCTTGGCATCAATGGCGACAACAATGCATTGCACGCCGAACGTGTCGGCGCACCGGCTGATGAGCGGTGGGTCGGTCACCGCCGAAGTATTCATGCTCACCTTGTCGGCCCCGGCCAGCAACATGTCCCGCACATCGCCAACGGCCCGGATTCCGCCCCCGACGGTAAGCGGCATAAAACACCCGTCAGCGGTCCGTTCCACCACGTCGATCATCGTTTTGCGGTTGTCCGATGACGCGGTAATGTCAAGAAACACCAACTCGTCCGCCCCTTGCCGGTTGTATTCGATGGCGCATTCCACGGGATCGCCGGCATCCCGCAACTGAAGGAATTTGGTGCCTTTAACCACCCGTCCTTCGGTGACGTCCAGGCAGGGGATGATTCGTTTCGTGTGCATGATCGGGATAACCGGTTACCGAATGACCGCTGAAGCTGAACCGCGGCCGCCCGGTTGGCAACCAATGGTTCTCTGGTTGAAATTCC
>DASWVC010000078.1:0-16808 GCA_036401335.1 Chthoniobacterales bacterium | reverse complement strand
TAAGTCCGCTCCATGCCGTCCCGCAAGCGGGTAGAAGGTTCCCAACCGAAGACTTTCCGGATCAGGGTGTTGTCACTGTTTCGTCCATTCACCCCTTTAGGCGCAGAGAGATTGTAATTTCTCTTGAGCTGAATGCCCGCGATTTCTTCGACGATGTCAACCAGTTGGTTGATGGAAACCAGTTCGCTGCTGCCGACGTTGATGGGTTCAAAAAAATCGCTTTCCATGACTAGCTTCGAGCCGCGCACGCAGTCATCGATGTACATAAAGCTCCGGGTTTGGTGACCGTCTCCCCAGATCTCAATTTCGTGTTTACCCGAGAGTTTAGCTTCGATCACTTTTCGGCAGATGGCGGCGGGAGCTTTCTCGCGCCCGCCTGCATACGTGCCGTTCGGTCCGTACACGTTGTGGTAGCGGACCACGCGGGTTTGCAATCCGTAATCCTCACGAAAGTGGCGGCACATGCGCTCGCTAAACAGCTTTTCCCAGCCGTACCCATCTTCCGGCAAAGCGGGGTAGGCGTCTTCTTCCTTGAGTGCAGTCACTTTCGGGTCACGCTGTTTGTCGGCATTGTACACGCAGGCCGACGACGAAAAGAAAAAGCGCTCGGTGCCAGCCTCGCGGGCGGCGATCAAAAGGTGGGTGTTGATCAGCACGGTGAGCATGCAGGCGGCTTTGTTCAGTTCGATGAATCCCATTCCGCCCATGTCGGCAGCCAGGTTGTAAATCGCTTTGGAGCCCCCTGCGGCATCACGGCAAGCCGGCAACTCCATTAGGTCAAGCACCCGGTTATCGACGTCAGAAAACCGCTGGTACCACTGCGAGAACGGCTTGTGGTCCACGGCTCTTAGATTTTTATAACCTTCGTTCCGAAGGTTTGCCACCAGGTGGCCGCCGATAAATCCACCCGCCCCGGCGATAACAATGAGGTCGTCACGATCAATCATAAAGATGCGTTTAAAAGTACGGTTACGGTCTAAATCTCATCCAGCCTCGCCCCGGCACGGCGGTTAAACTGGCAGCTCATAGCGACGGAGGCCGGCAAGTTGCAAGCTGATAGCGTAAACGAAGGCAGGGTTGTTAATCAAATACCGGCGCCAGAGCCGCCGGGGCTCGGTCGAAAGCCGGAACAGCCATTCCAACCCGCTGCGCTGCATCCAGAGGGGAGCCTGCCGGACGTAGCCAGCGTGCATGTCGAAAGCGGCCCCCACGCCGATCATCAGGGAAACCGGGAGCCGCTCTAGGTATTGTGCCATGAAACGTTCCTGTTTCGGCGTACTCAGGCCGACCCATAAAATGTGTGGTTTCGCCTCAGCGAGCCGCCGGATCAAGTCGTCCTCCTCCTCTGCGGTAAGGGCCCGGAACGGTGGGCAATAGGTTCCACAAACGGTCACCCCTGGGAAAGCGGATTGCATTTTCTGCTGCAAGCGTTCGGCCACGCCTTCTTTGCCTCCATAAAAAAAGTGGCGCACGGTTCCATCGGCGGTGTGACGAAACACCTCGGTCATGAGGTCTGGACCGTACACGCGGTTCATCTCGCTGAATCCCTGCGCCCGGCCGACCCAGGTCATCGGCATGCCGTCCGGCGTGGTCAGAAAGGACCGGTTCAGGATGCGCTTAAAATCCGGGTTGCGCTGCGCCTCCATGACCCCGTGCACGCCCGTGACGGTGACGTACCCTTTCTCACCTCGACGCGCCGCATCGATAACGACGCGCGTGGCAAGCGGCAGGTTCAGGGCATTCACACCCACGCCCAACACGTTGGCGCGTGAAAACCCGCTTTTACGATCCATAAACGAAGGTGCAGCTGACACGGTTGTCTCCTGTGCTCGGGCTCATCTGGAGCCGGCACCTAGACCGCTGGCCTGATCCAGCCGCCACAGCAAACGAAAAATTTGGCGCATCTCGGATTTCTGATCGGCAGATTTCCCTGCCGGTACAGCGATTGCGTCCACCGCAACCAAAAAAACCGTGAGAACACGGGCTCACGTACGTGACGGTGAACCCTTGCAGCCGTGGATTTTGCGCTGGTTTTCCGCCGTTGATCATGAAGAGAATGGAGCTGCGAATGCGCAAAAAGCTTCAGATAGCCTTCGTGGGCCTGGAAGGTGAGGCGGTTTTCACGGCGGCGTTCGCCTTGTTGGCCAATGAACTCGCGCCTCGCCTGGCGCGCAAAGGGCACGGTGTGACCGTGTATCGGCAAACGCCTCCGCAACCGGGTGAAGGCAGGGTGGCAACGGCCGGATCGGTGGAACTCCGGATTCCGGGGTCAGCCACCACGTTATCCGAAAGCATGATCTTGAACCTTTTCTGCGCGGCCCGGGCTGCCCTAAGCTCATGCGACGTCTTGTTGACCGTCCATTCCGGAGCGGGCTGGGTTCAATTTTTGTCGAAGTGGTTCGGTCACAAAGCGATTCTGCAGGTGGCAGGCATGGACTGGCTTCACCCGCAATGGAATGGCTTGGAGCGGAGTTGCCTCAGGGTGGCCGCAAGGCGTGGTTGCCGGAGTGCCGACCACGTCGTCTCGGACTCGCTCACGGCGAAGGCGTTCTATTCCCAGCGGTTCGGGGTTTCCTCGAGCGTCATTGGTTACGGGGCGGAACCTTTCTTCTCGAGGGACCCGGCGCTGCTCGTTCGCAACGGACTGGTGCACCGGGGCTTTTACCTGTGCATGGCCTGCCTCCTTACGGCAGAGCGGCGCCAGCTGCTCGCACAAGCTTTTACCCAGCTTGAATCGCCGCGACTGCTGGTGCTGCTGGATTCCTCAGGGCCCGGCTCAAGCCAGATGAGGGAGGCCCGGTTCTTGGCCGAGCAACTCGGCGGCCGGGTCCGGATTATCCGGACCGAGGCCGATGCCCCGCTCTGGCGCGAGTTGTTCGTCCACAGCTTTGCCTACCTCCATGTCGAGACGCCCGGCCGGCCCCACCCGGTGATCTTGACGGCGCTGGCCGGGGGCGCCTGCATTCTGGCCGAGGACAGCCCGTTTTCCCGCGAGGTCCTCGCCGAAGGTGCTTATGGCCTGCTCTGGCCGTCATCTTCGAAGGCCCTTTTGGCGGCGATTCGACGAATGGAGAGAAGTCCCGAACTTGCCGAACAGTTCCGCCAGGTGGCTCAGCGCCGGATTGCGGAACGGTATTCCTGGGAGCAGGTGGCGGATGCGTACGAAGCCCTGCTGCTGCGGGTATGCGGGGATTAAAGCATGCGAGTTTGCATTTGCGGCACGAAAAGAAAGAAGGACGGCCGGATGGCCGTCCTTCTTCCACACTGATTTTGTGAAAACCTGAACTCAGAACACGATTACTGCGTGGTCCAAGAGAGTCCAACCTGCGCGCCGTTGGAATAAACGTTGCCGCTGGCGGTCACCTGAGGGTCTGCCTTTGTGTTGAGGGAAAATTCCTGACCGCTCGGAACGTAGGAGTTGAAGTGGTTATTCTGGATGGTCAGGCTGCCAATCACCGGGCCTTGGGTGCCAAACCCGGAGGAGCGGACGCCGTAATAGGCCGATGCATCCGACGTTTTCTGATTCACGCCGCCGATCGTGTTTCCAATGATGCTCATGGACTTGACGGTGGGAAAGATCCCGACCGAACCGTTGATGTCGACGACGCTGGAACTCCAGATGTTCGGCATGGTCACGGTGTTATTGGAGAACGTGACCGGTGCGTTCCACTGGCCGTTGGGGTGGAACGTGAGCAGCAGGGCGCGGTTCACATTGATGAACGTGTTGTGGTCGATGACCGCGGCTGCCGTAGCCACGTTGGAGCCGCCCCAACTGCCCGGCTCGGAATACCACCCCACGTCTCCGCCGTTAACGGTGTTGTAGGTGCAGATGTTGCCGCACAGGGCGTGGCAGTAGGTGAAATCCGACGCCACGTTGAGGAACTGGCAATTGGTTGTCAGGAAATCGACGGTGTTGACCGACGGGTCGGCCGCCACGGTGGAAATGGAGCAACCGTCCTGGTTGCCCGTCGCCGGTGAGGTAAAAGTGCACGAATCGAGGTGCACGTGGCTGAAGGTCTGGCCCGCAAAGTAACCTGAAGAGCCGATGAAGAACGGGAAACACTCGTTGCCCTGGATGGCAGTCCCGAAACCGATGAACTTGTCATTTTTGAACAGGATGTTGCTGCCGTTGATGTTGACCTGGGTAACGGAGGTTTTGTGCTGTTGAAAAGCCGTGTTCTGGTTGGCGTTGGCATCCAGGGTGAGGTTGTACATCTGGAAGCCGTCAGCACGCTGGTTGTAGTCGACCGCAAACATGACCCAGCCCGTCGCAGTGGACGTAAGGCGGATGATCGTCTGGTCAATCCCTGCACCCAGGTGACGGCAATTGGTGCCGGCCGTGGTAGTTGCGTTGTTCCAGCCGTTGGTGAGGTAAACCCCTGCGGCGTAGTAGATGTCCACGTTGGACTTGAAGCGTTGGACCAAGGCGTCGTATTTGGCAGCGGAGCTCGCGTCGTAAGGATCGGAGGCGGTCCCGGATCCGGCTTTGCCGTCCGTGCGTGGCGCCAGGTAAACCGTCGTGGCGGCAGCCGAAGTGTACCAGAGCGGCTGCGCGGCGCCGTAGGTGTAGCCGGCCGACAGCGTTATCGTGTTCAGGTCGAAATACTGTTTGTCGACCGTCAGCTTTAGTTTATGGGCGCCGGCGGTGAGGGTGACTTTGCCCGCGTCGATCGTGCTCCAGCTTGCGGCGGTGTTCCACGAACCCGTCACGGGCACTGCGACCGATCCGGTGAGGACCGTTCCATCGGATTCCAGGTGGAACGCCCCCCCGGTGCCGGATCCGACCCGCAGCTTGACATCGTAGCTGCCTGCCACTGTAACATTGACGGAATAGATGAAGTAGCTGCCGGTGGCCAGGGTGCCCACGTTACAGGCGTTGCCGGTCGTGGTGTCGGAGTTGGCTTTAAGGTTTGCTGCGCCGCTGTCGGAGCGGTAGGTGCTTGAACCGCCGCCCGATTGGGGCAGGTAGTAGGAAACGCCGGAGCCGCCGACGTCAAAATTAGAACCGATCACCGTACCCGGAACGGTGGGCGTGATCCCTTGAAACGGGGTTGCCGGGGAGGTGGCGGTAGTGGCAGAAAGGGCAAGGGAAACGAAGCAGGCCAAGAAAACGTCAGGTTTCATTTTTAGTACAGTATTTGTGGTAATTACTGTACGTATTATTATTACAAGACTTGAACCGCTTTCCGCTTTTCCTGGGTCGTACCAGGCCTAGACCGATGGCTGAGGTAACCTAACCCTTTGTCGCCGAGAAGCTTACTTCAACAAAAGGCGTCTGGAACTTTGTGTCCGGAATCCTCCATAAACGGACGCTTCAACCAATGTTTCGCAATTTTTAACCTAGAATGCGGTTAAGGCGACTTCTTGCAGCTTGATTTTGAGGCACTTACTTGTAAATGGCCCCATCTGGCGCATGTGCCAACCTTACTTCCCTAGGTGCGCTCAATCGGTTGCGGCAGGCTCAAGGGCGTGTTCCCAAACGCCAGCTGATCCGCAAGGAGGACAAGGCGCACATTCAGTGCTCCGGCGCAGGACAATCCGCTTCCGAGAAAGGATTTCCAACGATGCAAGGCCCGAGGTCAGGCCCGTCGGTCTATCCCGGATGCCTGGCGGCGGCCGGGGTCGTCGAGACCATCTGCCGGTAGATCTTCGAGTAACCCTCAACCATGGCTTCAACCGTCATCTGCTTGCGAAGAATTGATGCTTTGGCCTCGACCGCGAATCTTTCCCGCAACGCAGGATCGGCCATAAGACGTTCCAGGCCGGCCTCTAGAACGGTCAGGTCTCCCGGAGGCACGAGCAATCCGTTCCCCTCATGGTCGATCAATTCAGGGATGCCGCCAGAAGCATAAGCGATAGCCGGGCAACCGTAGGAAAGGGCCTCCTGCAACGATAACGGGAGTCCCTCCAGATATGAAGGCATCGCCAGAATGGCGGCTTTGGCCATAAGTTCGTACCCGTCGCTTTGGTTCATCTCTCCGGTTAGGGTAACCCGACCTTCGATCCCACGCCTAACAATTTCGGCCTTAACTTGTTCTGTATAATCCTTGTCTGCCATACGGCCAACCAGCACCAGCTTCCATTCGGGAAACCGAGGCGCGAGAGCACCAAAAGCTTTTACCAGATCGACCTGACCTTTGCGCCAGGTAAACGTGCCCACCTGGAGGATAAACAGTTCCCGGTTTTCCACTGAGGCGCTAAGTTTGGGACGGGTCGTCGCGTGGTACATCTGCCTTAATTTTTTTCTAAGTGGAAAAAAAGCATGCTGCATGACCTCGAGATCATGTTTCGAAACGGCCACCTCGCCATAAACTAAGCCTAGGATTAACATCCGATTTAACCAGGGCCAGGGTAGAAGTCCTAGCTTGTACCAGAGCGAGCGCTGCGGCCCGCAGTAATCCAAAACGGAAAAGGCCAGGTGGGTGGTGATCAGGGAAGGAAGACGCAGCCGTCCACAGTAATAAACCGGACAGTTTCGCGCCGTGCGGCTGCCAAAAGCGTAGATGCCGCCAAAATGAAAATGGGCAAGCCGCACTCCTTTTTTCTGCAGGGCAAGTGCCAAAGACTTCGATTCCGAGGGTCCAGCCCGTTGACCGGACCATTCAACGTGATCGGACAGAGACGTTGCCAGAGAGCCATTTAGAACTTCTCCGGATTTATCCATGGAAACGAGGACAATGCTGAACTCACGCGACAAACCTTTAACTAAGTCCCTAACCAACACTTCAGTGCCTCCGTGCTGTGAGATAGAATACTCAAGGCAGAGCGCGATCGGCACACCGTTAGAACCCATAAGATCCACAAATACCTGCCGAGAAACTTAGTCAAGGCATAACGGCCCACTTGCAGGATGTCCTTCGGCAAGCAACGGCGGACCATGCCGGATGAAAAGGTTCAGGTCCGAACGATTCAAGGAGCGGACCCGAGCACCTTTTCCAGGAACACCAAATCCAGCCAGCGATCAAACTTCCGGCCGACTTCCCGGAAATGGGCGACCCGCTCGAAACCGAGGTTCTCGTGGAAGCGGATCGATGTCGTGTTCTCCGCGTCGATGCCTCCGACCATCGCGTGTTTCCGGAGGGCGACAGCCCGGTCAATCAACCCGAGGAGGAGGGCCGTGCCGACCCCCTGCCGCCGTTGGTCCGACCGGACGTGGACGCTGTGTTCCACCGTGAACCGGTAGCCCGGCCAGGCGCGGAAATCGCCGAAGGAGGCAAACCCGAGCACGCCGGACCCGTCGCGGACAACCAATACCGGGTACCCTTGACGGGTCCGCTGCTGCCACCAGGCCTCGCGTTGTTCCAGGCTTTCCAAGGCTTCGGTGTAAATGGCCGTCGACGTCAGGACAACGTCGTTGTAAATCGCGAGGAGGCCGGGAAGGTCTTCCCGGCACGCATCCCTGACCTCATGCTTCCCGGTCACACGCCAACGCCTTCGGGTTCTTCCTGCGGCACGGTGCTTTCTGAGGCCGGTCGATCGTTAAGCATGCGGTTCACGGCGTTCAGGTAAGCGCGAGCGCTGGCCTCAATCACATCCGTGCTGGCACCCTTGCCCGTTACCAGCCGTCCGTTGCCGAAATCACATTTCACCGTGACCTCGCCAAGCGCATCTTTGCCGCCCGAGGTGGCGTTGACGTGGTATTCCACGAGGTGACCTTGCTGATTCAGGATTCGGTCGACGGCTTTCATGGCGGCATCCACGGCTCCATTTCCCGGTGACGAATCTTGCAAAACGTCCTCGCTGCGCCGCAGCCGGACCGTGGCAGTGGGGATCGTGTTGGTGCCGGAAGTAACGTTGATGTAATCGAGTTGCCAGGTTTCGGCCGCCAGCCCCATGGTGTCATCGACCAGAGCGCTGAGGTCGTCGTCATAAACAAACTTCTTCTTGTCACCGACTTCTTTGAAACGAGTGAAGGTCTGTTCCACCTCATGTTCGCTCAACCGGTAACCAAGGTGTTCCAGACGCCTGGCCATGGCGTGCCGCCCGCTGTGTTTGGTCAGCGGGAGCTCCGTCTCACCCCAGCCGACGTCGTGCGGGTTCATGATCTCGTACGTCTCACGTTTTTTCAAAATGCCATCCTGGTGAATGCCGGAACTGTGGGCAAACGCGTTCTCGCCGACGATGGCTTTGCTCCGGGCGACGACCAGCCCGCTCATCCGGCTTACGAGCCGGGATGATTTTACGATCTCCCGCGTGTTCACCTCGGTGTAGAAGTCTCCGTAGTAATCGTGACGGGTCTTGATCGCCATAACTACCTCTTCAAGCGCCACGTTGCCGGCACGTTCACCGATTCCATTCACCGTCCCTTCAATCTGGCGCGCGCCGGCCCGCACCGCCGCCAGCGAGTTGGCCACGGCCAACCCCAGGTCGTTGTGGCAATGAACGCTGATGACTGCGTTGTCGATGGACTTGGCGTGATCCCGCAGGAAGCGAATCAACGAACCGAACTCGTCGGGAACCGCAAAGCCGACGGTGTCCGGAATGTTGATGGTGGTTGCACCGGCTTCGACCGCAGCCTGGACCACCTCGGCCAGCAGTTCGGGTTCCGTGCGTGAAGCGTCTTCGGGTGAAAATTCCACATCTTTGGCCAGTGACCTGGCCCGTTTCACGCCTTCGCTGGCCAACCGCACAATTTCTTCATGCGCCTTTTTCAGCTTGAATTCACGGTGCAGCTTGGAGGTGGCCAGGAAGACATGGATGCGGCCCCGGTCCCCCGCCGGCTTCACCGCGGCCCCGGCGGCATCGATGTCCTTCGGCGTGCACCGGGCCAGCCCGGCAATGATGGGCCCCCGCACTTCCGTCGCGATCTGCTGGACGGACGCAAAGTCTCCGTCGCTGCTTACGGGAAAGCCCGCCTCAATCACGTCCACGTTTAAACGTTGCAGTTGCCGGGCAACTTCAAGCTTTTCCCGGCTGTTCATGGCAGCCCCGGGACACTGTTCACCATCGCGCAGCGTGGTATCAAAAATTATAATCTTCTCAGCCATAGAGGCAGTGTGGTCAGTTCTCGGCGGATACAGACAAGGGCCGGAAAAGCGCCTCCACCGAGAATGCGCCTGGCCTGAAACAAGATGAAAACGAGCGAGTGGGAGAGGGGATTAGTTTGGGGTGCCACTCCCGAGCAGGCGGCCAAAAAGAAAAAGCTGGACGCTCACGAATCTCATGACCCGGAAATGGATAACAGCCGAATGAGGAAAGTCAACTGAAACAATGAACAGCAGTGAACAGCGGCGAACGTCAATGAACAGCAATTCTCGGAGGGCGCGGCAGATCGTCAGGGCACGCTGGTCCCTGAGCAGGCAAATCCGTTCGACAAAATTTAAGTAACATTCTAATAATTAGTTGTGAATTTGCGGGTCCGGACCAGACACCCCGGCGTTGCGATCCGTTGCTACGTTGATACGATTGTTCCAGGCCTTAAAAGAAGTATCATCTCGCGCCAACTCGTTTGCGAAGCCACCTCGGTTCGTGCCAATGATGAAGCTACTTGCCGCGGATCAGCCGGTGGCTGCTGCCACGCAAGGGGAACGCGTTCCGTTGCCAAAAACGCGTCAACGTGAATTGCTGCTCATTGACGTTCGCCGTTGTTCATTGATGTTCATTGATTCATGACTTGGCGGTTTTACAGCGCAGAGGACCTGAGGCTGGCAACCGCGGTGGTGCGGGACCTTAAGCTGGCCCCTTTTTTGATTCCGATCCTGGCGCGGGCCGGGTTTGTCGATGCTGAGGCGGCCCGGGACTTTTTGTACCCTCGGCTGAAAGGCCTTGCTGACCCGTTTTCGTTGCCCGGCATTGAGCCGGCCGTTACTCGAATCCTGCAAGCCGTTGACCGGGGCGAAAAAATCGTTCTTTACGGCGACTACGACGTTGACGGTGTCACGTCGGTTGCCCTGCTCACACGGGTGCTGAGGGCGTACGGCACGGAACCGGGCCGTTTTTTGCCGCATCGGATCGAGGAAGGCTACGGTTTGACGCGCGAAGGCCTGGAGCGCTGTTTGCGGCAGCACCGTCCGCGGCTGCTGATTGCGCTCGATTGCGGGACCAGTTCGGCCGACCAGATCGGGGAACTGGAGGCGGACGGGGTCAATGTGATCGTGCTTGACCACCACGAAACCAAGCACACGCAACCGGCCTGCACGGCGTTTATCAATCCGAAAGCAGGCCACTCGTTTCATTACCTCTGCACGGTGGGAATCGTGTTCAAGCTTTGCCATGCCCTGTTAAAAAGGCGTCGGCTGCCCGGTCTCGATCTGCGCGAGTTCCTGGACCTGGTCGCGGTTGGGACCGTCGCCGACCTGGTTCCCCTGGTGGAAGAAAACCGGACGCTGGTGACCTTTGGTCTACGTCAACTGGCCCGGACCCGCTGGGTAGGGCTGCGTGCCCTGATGCAGGTGGCGGCTGTGTCGCCTCCGGTGCGTCCGGTTCACGTCGGCTACCGGTTGGGCCCCCGGCTGAATGCGGCCGGTCGTCTGGGAGTCGCGCTTGACGCTTTGAACCTGCTGCTGTCCGACGACGAGGGCGAAGCGGACGTCCTGGCCCGCAAACTGGATGCCCAAAATCGCGACCGGCAACAAGTGGAGGAGGCAACCCTTCGTGAAGCCGTTCAGTTGGTGTTGGCCGATCCGGAAGCGCTGGCGCACCCCGCGATTGTCGTCGGGGCAAAAGGCTGGCACCCGGGCGTGGTGGGCATTGTCGCGTCCCGCCTGATGCGCCGTTTTCATCGGCCGGCCCTGGTGATCTCCTTTGATGCCGAAGGCACCGGGAAAGGCAGCGGCCGGAGCATCGCCGGATTTTCCCTGGTGCGGTCGCTCGAGCAGTGCGCGCCGTTTCTGACGGCGTATGGCGGCCATGAAATGGCTGCCGGCCTGAGTTTACCCTTTGATCGGCTCCAAACCTTTCGGGAGGCGTTCCTGGCGGTGTCGCGCCGCTACCTGGACCCTGCGCGCCTTGGTCCTGTCCTTGACGTGACCGCCTCCATGGAAGGCCACGATCTGGACGGCGCACTCTGGGATGCGCACGAACTTTTGCAGCCATTCGGCATGGGCAATCCGCAGCCGCTGCTCTGCTTCCGCAAGGTGCAACCGGTGGGTGAGCCACGGCTGCTGAAAGAGAAACACCGTCTGCTTACCCTCAGGCACCGGCAGCAGTTTCTACGGGCGATTCAGTTTAACAGCGCGGAACATGTCCTGCCGCCGCCGCCCTGGGACGTGGCATTTCACCTGGAGGCGAACCAATACCTGGGCCGCCTTGAACCGCAGGTGCAGGTCGAGGCAATCCGGTCGGCGGTCGATGATGGCTGAAGGCGCACCCACGGCGGTGGATTGGCGGGTCGGGGTGGCGCAAATGCCACGAATGGTTCAGGGGTCACGAGCGGCAGTTTTTTTCCGGCTCTGCCGTTTGTGGCATTCTACGGGCAACGGCATGTCGGCGTAACCGGGGGTCCGGTAGGGCGGCGAGTCCCTTCGCCGCCGACGGGGCGTGACGGCGCGAGGTGCAGGCTCTCGGGGGGAAGAGAGGAAGCGACAGCAGCTTTGATCCGGGCTATCTTCGGGGCCAACTTTTTTTCGCGCCAACATGATCGATGCTTTGGAGCAACCCCTGGCCGAACTGCCGTGGTATAAACCTTCGAAATCGGCACCGGTTGCCCGGTTTAACATCGTTTCCTGGCGGGACCTGCTCGAGCATTATCCCCGCCGTTACGAAGACCGGACCCAGTTCCCGCAATTCCCGACCGGAGGCGCATTGCATGCTTTGTGCCTGCGCGGGGTGGTGACCAAAGTTTTGGGCCGTTTTTTTCGGGGACGCAAGATCGTTGAGGTGACTTTGGAAGAGGTCAGGTCAACGGCGTTAAGCGTCCGCCTGGTGTGCCGATGGTTCAACCAACCCTACATTCAACGCATGCTCGCCGAGGGGATGGAGGTCGTGGTTTATGGCCGGCCCAAAGAGGTCCGGGGCCGGCTTTATATTGACCACCCGGATTTCGAGGTGATCGATGACGAGGCGGATGACGAACACGTCCACGTCGGGCGCCTTACCCCGATTTACCCGTTGTCGGAAGGAGTGAAGCAGCGTGCGCTCCGCACCCTCTTGTACCAGGCGACAGCCGCCTTGGCCGACTTGGAGCCGCGCTCCATTCTCCCGCATCCTGCTTTCCGCCTGGACGTGCGGGAAGCTTACCGGCAGATCCATTTCCCGGACAACAAAGAGCGCTGGGGAAAAGCCCGGGAGCAGCTCGCCTTGGCCGAACTGGTTTCTATCCAGATGGTGGTGGAACGCCGCCGCCGCTTTACCCTGGCCCTCCAGGGGGCGCCGCACGCCGGGCCAACCGAACTGGTGGACCGTTTTCTGGGCAGCCTTCCTTATGAACCCACGCGGGCACAACGCCGGGTCATCGGGGAGATCCACCAGGACCTAGCCAGTCCGCGGGTGATGAACCGGCTTTTGCAAGGGGATGTGGGTGCGGGCAAGACGCTGGTCGCCACGGCATCGATGTTGCACGCCGTTGGGGCCGGTCACCAAGGGGTGTTGATGGCGCCGACCCAGGTGCTCGCCGAGCAGCATTACCGCAACCTGTCCGAGTTGCTTGCACCGTTGGGCATCAGGCTTGCGCTTCGTACCGGGACCAAGCAGGAATTGAGCTCCCTCGAGTTGGCCGGCCGGCCGGACATCGTCATCGGGACGCATGCCCTCTTGTTTGCGCTTGATGACCTTCAGGAAGTTGGCTTGGTTGTCATCGACGAACAGCACAAATTTGGCGTGCTGCAACGGGCCAAGCTTCTGCAACGCACGCCGGTGCCGGACCTCCTGGTAATGACGGCAACGCCCATCCCGCGCACGCTGGCAATGACGGTCTACGGCGATTTGGAAGTGTCGGTTCTGGACGAAAAGCCGGCCCACCGCCGCCCGATCATTACCCGGGTGCGTTCGTCGGGCAAAATTCCGGAGGCGGCCACCTTTATCCGGGAGCGCCTTGCCGCGGGCCGCCAGGCTTACATTGTTTACCCGGTGATTGAGGAGTCGGAACACGTGGTGGCCAAAGCCGCCACTGTGGAGTTCGCCCGGTGGGCGAAGTTGCTGGCGCCGGCGCGCTGCGGCCTGCTGCATGGGAGGCTTCCGGCGGAGGAGAAAGACCGTATGATGACGGAATTCCGGGAGGGACAAACCCAGGCTTTGGTCTGCACGAGTGTGATCGAGGTGGGCATCGACGTGCCAAATGCGTCGGTGATGGTGGTCGAGAACAGTGAGCGCTTCGGGCTGGCCCAGCTGCACCAGCTGCGCGGGCGGATCGGCCGGGGCCGTCACCAGAGCTATTGCATTCTGCTTTCTGAAAGCACCGATCCGGAAACGCTCGAAAAACTCCGGGTGCTGGAGCGAACGGAAAACGGGTTTGAGATCGCGGAAGCGGACCTGCGGCTGCGAGGACCGGGCGACCTGCTGGGAACCGCGCAAAGTGGTTTGCCGCCGTTGCGGTTGGCAAATCTGGTTACGGACAGCGAACTGGTTGCGCAAGCAAAGGTTGTGGCCCAGGAAATTACCGCCCAGGATCCTGCCTTGCGTTCCCCGCGCCTGGCCCACCTGCGGCGCTTGTTGACGGAAGCTGGAAAATCGGGGACCGGTCTGGCTAATTGATCGTTGTACACGTTGATGAAAAGCTTTCTTAAGTTTCTGCTTTTCGTCCTGCTGCTGGCGCTCAGCGTTTCGCTGATCTATGTGTGGCAGGCGAAGCAGGTCAGCCAGCCCCAAGTGCGGGCGGAAAAATTCACGCCGGCGGACCGGCCGAAACTCGACCTGGATTCAGTCGACCTTCTGCAGCGTCTGAACGACGAATACGTGCACGTGACGGCGGCGGTGGTGCCAAGCGTGGTTAGTATCACCACGACCAAGACGGTTGAACGCCGCCAACCCATTGATCCGCTGGAACTCTTTTTTGGCAGACGGCTTGGGCCGGATAACCCGGGTGAGCAGAAAGTGACCTCGCTGGGCTCGGGGGTAATCGTGTCGAAGGAGGGCCACATCGTGACGAATAATCACGTGGTCGAGGGCACCGGCGAAATTACCGTGCAGCTTAGTGATGGCCGGGAGGCGGACGCAAAAGTGATCGGCACCGACGCCCAGATCGACTTGGCCGTGCTCAGAATTAACCTGCCAAACCTTAGTCCGTTGTCCCTGGGAGATTCCGAACAGGTTCACGTCGGTCAGATCGTGTTGGCGATCGGCAATCCGTTTGGCTTGGAGGAGAGCGTCAGCCAGGGCATCATCAGCGCAAAAGACCGCCGGGCCATGACGGACAGTTCCGTCGACTTTTTTCAAACCGACACCGCGATTAATCCGGGCAATTCGGGAGGGCCGCTGGTCAACATCCGGGGTGAGGTGGTCGGAATCAACACCGCCATCTACTCAGAATCTGGCGGCAACCAGGGCATTGGCTTTGCCATTCCTTCCAACGTGGTGCGGCGGGCGATGGACAGCATCATCAAGAAAGGACGGGTGATGCGAGGTTACCTGGGGGTGAGTATCCAGCCCATCACCAAGGAAATCGCCGCCCAATTTCACCTGGACAGCCCCCGTGGCGCCCTGGTGACGGACGTGACCCCGGGTTCGCCGGCGGATCAAGCCGGGATCATTCACGGGGACATCATTCGCAAGGTAAACAACGTCGAGATCCGGGATGCGGTGTCACTCATGAACCGGGTGGCCGAAGCCGAGATCGGATCGACCTTGCCGGTGGAGTTGGTGCGCGAAGGCCAAACCAGGACGGTGGTCGCCAAGGTTGCGGAACAGCCGCCTGACCTCATGGCCCGCCTTAACCGGCGCCAACCCCAGACGGATCCCCCGATCGGCGGCGGCCAGCCATCCGCGACTTTCAGTGGCGTGCAGGTTGAGGACCTCACCCCACGTCTTCGCTCGCAGGCCAACGTACCGGATTACATTCACGGAGTGGTGGTCACCGACGTAGACCCTGGCTCTATGGCGGCCGCTGAGTTACGGCCGGGCGATGTGATTGAGGAGGTCAACCGGCAACCGGTGACGAACACCCGGGAGTTCCAGAAGCTGGTGGGCCAGCTTGAACCTCGACGTCCGGTGGTGCTGGGCATTGCCCGAAACCGGCAGCGGTCTTTTGTGCTCATCAAACCGGAATAACGGCGCGATTGCCAGCCTGCGTGACCCATATTCAACCCATCGGTGGCGGGCGATTCGGCGGTAAAATGCCGGGCCCGGCAACCTCTCCTTGCAACTTTCCCATGGGTGTAGGTGTATAGGACTTCAGAAAGCAAATCATCCCCATGCAACCTGGATCTTCCGCGAACGTTATTGCCGGTCTGGCTAGTTTTTTCATCCCTGGCCTGGGCCAACTGGTGCAGGGCCGGTTGCTGGCGGCAATCTTCTTTTTTACCCTCAGCGTCCTGCTGTGGGTTTTCCTGCTTGGGTGGTTGGGACACGTCTTTGCCGCCATCGAAGCGGCGCTGTGGCGCGGGCGCCGCGGCGTTTTCTGAGCCGGCCCGGCGATTGCGATGGAACGTTTGCACTACCAGCCGCCAGGCACGGCGCCAGCCGCCCTGGAATTGCCGCCGGCCCAGGTTGGTCGCACCCCGCAGATCCGGTTGATGGAGTACAACGCTCACTACCTTGACGATCGCGCCATCGAACGGGTCTCTGAACTTCCCGACAACCCGGACGCCCAGCGGGTGCACTGGATCAATGTGGGCGGCTTGGGCGACCTGGACGTTCTACGGGAAATGGGGCAGCGTTACCACATTCACCCGTTGGCGTTGGAAGATGTTCTCGACCCTTCCCAACGGCCCAAAGTTGACGAGTACGAAGGTCAGCTTTTCCTCGTCTTGAAGATGGTTTATGAAGGTGAGCCTGGAGAAATCGTCTTCGAACAGGTGAGCTTTGTTCTGAGCCGCCATTTTCTGATCACGTTCCAGGAGGACGCTGAGCGCGACGTGTTTGAGCCAATCCGCCAGCGTCTGCGCGACGCCGCCGGTAACCTCCGGTTTATGCGGGCCGACTACCTGGCTTACGCGCTCATCGATGCCATTGTTGACCACTACTTTCCACTGGTCGAAAAGCTGGGCGAGGGCATCGAAGACCTTGAACAACAACTGCTGGCGCAGCCTTCGTCCGAAATGCTGCTTTCGATCCAGGCGATACGCCGCACGTTGCTGCAGCTGCGGCGAGCCGTCTGGCCAACCCGCGACGCCGTCGGGCGCTTGTACCGCGATGGGACCGACCTGATCAGCGACCGGACCAAACCGTTCCTGCGCGATTGCTACGACCATTCCATCACCCTGATCGAGTTGCTGGAGAATTACCGCGACGCCACGGCCAACATCACGGAACTCTACCTCTCCAGCCTGAGCATGCGAACCAACGAGGTGATGCGGGTGCTGACCGTAATTTCGTCCATCTTCATTCCTCTGACCTTCATCGTGGGCCTGTACGGGATGAATTTTGATTCCGGCAAAAGCCCCTTCAACATGCCGGAATTGCACTGGCGTTACGGTTATCCCATGGTGTTGCTTCTCATGACGGGATTGGCGGCAGGAATGATCCTCTATTTCAAGCGCAAACGTTGGCTGTAAGGGCCAAGCTCGTGGTTGGCGGATTGAAAACGGCCTGGGCGCTTGAGGACAAGCTCCCCTGCCGGAGGTTGCGTAGGGACAGGCGACGCCACTGAAAAGCCAACCGATACTCCCGTCGGCGGGGGACCGCCGACCCTACCGACCGCACCCCTAACGGGCAGGCGCGACCCCTACGTCTTTCCACCCCGTCACGCCGTTACCCCGATACGTTCTTCCCGTTCC
>DASWVC010000077.1:0-7557 GCA_036401335.1 Chthoniobacterales bacterium | reverse complement strand
TAAGTGAATCCGTGCCCCGAAATGCCCAGGAACTGGCAGTTGGTGATCTGGGCGTTGGTGGCGCTCCCTTGATCGCCCCGCGCCCAAAAGATGGACGAGACCGTAATTCCATCCTTGTTGCCCTCCATGGGGTCCGTGTAGATGCAGCGGTCGAAGCGAATGTCGTCGATGGTTTTGCCGGTCCACGACGTGTTGCCAAAGCTGTACGTCACAAAGCACTCCGTCCCGACCGCCGTGGTGCCGAAATGGATGAATTTGCAACGTTCCAGCAGAACATGGCTGCCCTGCAAGCCGACGGCTCCCCCGCCGCCCATCACGCTACCGTTCACATCCACGGTGCAATCGAACAGCTGAAAACCCGAGCTGTCGTAATCATATTGGCCGCCAAACGCTACCCCCAGGTAATGGGTGTTCGCCGGATGCTCCGTCCAGGCCACGACCTTGAAGATGGTCTGGTCAATGCCTGCGCCGAGGATCTGAACCCCCTTGCCCGCGGTGTTGAGGAGGTAGTCGTACTTGCCGTAGATAGCGTAGGTGCCGGCCGCGAAGTGCCACGTGGTGTGCTCGGGATGGTCGCTCATCAGGGCTTGCAACCGGTCGGGATTGCCAGCGTCAAACGGGTTGGTCTGGCGCCCATTCCCCTTGTGGCCATCCGTCCGAACCGCCACCCAGAATTCGGCGTTGCGGGGGTACACAGACGGCTGGGCGGGACCTTGATCCGGCATGGCCGCCGGGGTAGGCTTTGCCCGGGGCGGCTCAGACGGGCTGCGGTAGACGACGGCAACCACGTTTTCCTTCCAGTGGTGCAAGAAAGGCCGCGCAGCACCGGAAAACGCACTTAGCGCGAGCCCGGCCGCGCTAAGCAGCAGTCCCATCCAGAACAAACGTTTCAACGGTCCCATACCTTAACGCGCGCCCAGGATACAAGCCATGCAGGCAAGCGCTACGGTACGGTACACGAGACGGTTCCTGGAGCTTTTCAGTAAAGACTCTACAAGACCCTCAAAGGTCAAAAAAACCCCTCCTCCCCGCCGGAAAGCATGATGCGGGGCGAAGGGGTCGTTTTCTTAGACCGCCTATTAGAGCGACGGCGACTATTTTTCCTAAGGGTCTCGCAGCCGAGAAAAGAAGGTTACGAAATCACTTCTTCTGTTTCCGGGTCAAACAAGCTCACTTTATCGAGGTTAAGCTGCACCGTGACCTCTTCACCCATACGAAACACATGTTCGCCGGCAATGCGGGCAATCATGTTGCCGCTGCCGGCCCTCAAGTAGACCAGCGATTCGGATCCCATCGGTTCAGCGATGTCCACGCATAGGGTCACCGGAGTGCTGGAAGCTTCTTTATGTTCGTTGCTGATGTGTTCCGGGCGAATCCCGAACACGACGCTGCGGCCGACGTACTTGCTCGCGATGGGCTGCAAGCGGCCTTCCAGCGGGAAGGTCAACGCGTTTTTCTCGGCTGTTTCGACGAAATACAAGCCGCCGGGCCGTTGCTGAACGGTCCCCTTCAGCAGGTTCATGGGGGGGCTGCCGATAAAGCCGGCCACAAAGAGATTCTGCGGCTGCCGGTAAAGCGTGAGCGGATCAGCTACCTGCATGATGAGCCCGTCGCGCATCACACAAATTCGATCGCCCATGGTCATGGCTTCCACCTGATCGTGCGTCACGTAGATCATCGTCGAGCCGAGTTCGGCATGCAGGCGTGAAATTTCCGAACGCATCTGCACCCGCATTTTGGCGTCGAGGTTGGATAGCGGTTCGTCGAAAAGGAACACCACTGGGTTGCGCACGATCGCGCGTCCGAGTGCCACCCGTTGGCGCTGGCCGCCAGAAAGTGCTTGGGGCTTGCGCTCGAGCATCTTGTCGAGCCCCAGTGCCTTGGAAGTGCGGCCTACCGTCTCGTTGATGAAATCCTTCTTCTTCTTGGCAAGCTGGAGTCCAAAAGCCATGTTGTTGAAGATCGTCATGTGCGGGTAAAGCGCGTAGTTCTGGAATACCATCGCAATGCCCCGGTCTTTCGGTTCCAGTTCGTTGACCACGCGGTCACCGATCGAAATGGTACCGCTGGTGATCTTCTCCAGACCCGCTACCATCCGCAGTGTGGTGGTCTTGCCACAGCCGGACGGTCCCACCAACACCATGAACTCCCCGTTCTCAATGTTGAGGTTAATGTTCTTGACCGCGGTGAACGTCGGCCGACCACGATCATCCAGGTAGGTTTTCACCAGGTCTTTGATTTGTACCGCACCTTCGCTCATAAACTTGATCTCTGGGGTTTATCGAATTTTTTAAGTCCCCGGCGGTAGGCCCTTCCCCCGTCAACCACGAAAAGGTTTGGGTTTCCGGGGGGAGTGGCGGCGGGCCGTCGGCACCCGATCAGCGGGCGAAACCAGGTCCGCCCGAAATCCAATGTTTACCTTATACCCTTAGGGAAGGGTTCTCATACCTTTTTCTTTAAGGAAAACATCTGGCTTGTTTAGTTTCTGATGTTGCAGACGTCAATCACCTGCCGTGCCCAGGCCGCATCCGCCGGTTTCGAAAAGGCAACGGTGCCAGACTTCACCAGTTTTCCTTCTGAGGAACGGAAGAATTGAAAGACGTATTCGGCCATTTCGCCGAGTGGCCCGTATTGCGCGCGCCCTCGGAGAACAGTGCCATGCGTGCTCCAGGTCATAAGTTCGATTTCCCGAGAATTTCTTCGGTGCCATTTGAGTTGGTCCCGCCAGTAATCGACCTCTTCAGGCTTGGATAGGGATAACACCCGAACGGCGCCGCCCCGGACCAGAGCGGTCCGCTTCTCCCAATATTCGGCGTCCATTCTTTCCTTTACGACGCTTGCGTGCAGCCGGACAAGCGGTTTTGTAAACCGAACATCCACGACGTCAAGACGCCGAGCCCATGCAGGTGGCCACACCCGGCACCGGAAGGGTCGGAGGTGGTTCCGCGGCTTTAACGGCCGCTGGGCGCGCGGGCACGGAAAAAGAGGCGGCATCCAGCACGCAATCATGAAAACGGCGTAATGAACTACGATGGCCCACGCTCACGAAGGTGAGCTCCCAGGAAGCCGGTCGCAACAGACCGTACAACCGTGCTTCCCAGGCTTCGTCCAGCGCGGAGGTGGCTTCGTCCAGAATAAGAAGCCCGGGCATGATCAGAAGAACGCGGGCAAACACCAGGCGCTGCTGCTCCCCGAGCGACAGGCGTTGCGGCCAGTTTTGGACGGTATCGAGTTCGTCGCCGAGGTCACTGAGTCCGACCTGTTCGAGGGCTTCCACGAGCCGCGTCCTGGGTAAACAGGCCTCAAGTTCGCGTGGGTACAGCAATGCTTCGGCCAGGGTGGAAATGGGCAAGTAGGGACGTTGCGGCAGGAAAAGCATGGACCCTGCATCCAATCTGATCTCACCGCGCCCGGCGGGCCAGAGTCCGGCCAGGGCGCGCAGGATCGTGCTTTTGCCAGTGCCTGTTGGGCCGATGATCAACAGGCTTTCACCGGCTGTCACCGTGAACGCAACGTTGCGGAGGAGAACGCGGCCGTTTGGCAGGTCCAGGTCCAGCCCCTTTACCGCCAGCCCACGGCCGTGACGCCGGATGGCAATCTCCGTCGGAATCTCGGCGGCTTGATGGAGGGCGCGCAGGTGTTCGGCAAAACCAGAAAGCCTCTGCGTTATCGCGGCAAAGGCAGCAAGGTCGGCGTACGACGTAACCACGAACGAAAGGGAGCTTTGAACGGAGGAGAATGCACTCACCGCCTGCATCAACCCGCCAAGGGAGATTTGGCGGGCGAAGTACCGGGGAGCAATGGCGATCACCGGAACAATGACAGCTACCTGGGCATAGCCGGAGGTAAGCCATGCAAGCTGTTTCTGGCGCTTCATCAACTGCCAAAAATTTCTGAACACCTGGTCAAAGCGACGAAACAACAAAGCGCGTTCAATCGGTTCTCCGCCAAAGAACGCCACGCTTTCCGAGTTTTCACGGAGGCGCACGAGGCTGAACCGAAAATCGGCTTCCAGGCGTTGCGCGTTGAAATTGAGTGGAACCAGCGGCCGCCCGAGAACCAGGGTAAGGCAGGTGCCAACGCCGGCGAACAGCAACGCGGTCCAGACAAGGTACCCGGGAAGGTGCAGGGCACCCCACCGCCCAAGCAGGATTTCCCCAGGTCCGGACAGCTGCCAGAGAATGGTGAGGAAAGAGCACAGGGAGACGACGGAGGTAAGCAGCCCGAGGGACAACGTCAGGGCGTAAGAAGTGAACTGGTTCAGATCCTCGGAGATGCGCTGGTCCGGGTTATCGGTGCCTCCGGCAAGCTGCAGGTGATGGTAAGCGCGGTCGGCGAGCCAGGACGCAACGAAATGGCGGGTCAACCAGCGTCGCCACCGGATCTGGAGCACCTGGCTCAGGTAATAGGCATAGACAGACATGACGAGGCCCAGGCCGGCCAAAACGCAGAATATGCCCAACTGGTGGAAGAACGCATCTTGGTCAAGGGATTGCAGTGCGTTATAAAATGCGTTGTTCCAACCGTTTAACCGTACACGGATGTAAATGTGGCCGAGATTAAGCGCGATAACCGTGAGCAGCAGGAGCCAGGCTGAGGCCTTTTCGTCCGAGCGCCAGTAAGGAACGGCCAACTGCCAGGCCCGTACCACAACGCCTTGCTTTTCCGGAGGGTTCGCTTTCATTGCATTCAAGTCTTCTCGCCGTGAGTTAACCTAAGGAGGCTCTCCAGATCCTTTCGGGAGCATTACAATCCAGAGAGGCGAGAGAAATATGAGCACGAACGGCATCATTGACCTGCGCAGCAGTTATTCCGTCGGCGAAACCGCCGATCGGCTGGCCTCACTGCTCCAGGTCCAGGGTATAAAAATCTTTGCCCGGATCGACCAGGCCGCCGAAGCCCGCGGCGTAGGACTTACCCTGCCGCCGATGGTGCTCTTTATTTTCGGCGATCCGAAAAGCGGCACTCCGCTGATGACCAACTACCCCTCCCTGGCGATGGACCTTCCGCTCAAAGCGCTGGTGTGGGAATCCGCCACGGCCGGCGTGCAACTCAGTTACAACAGCCCCGAATTTTTGCAGCAACGCCATGGCCTCGACGCGCCGCCCTTTCGGGCCGTGGAAGGAATTTTCAGAAAGGCTACCCAGTAACCTTTGCCAACCCATGGTGACAACAACGGAGCGCTGCGGCGCTGGCGGTGAACTGCGACTGCAGCCGGATGGTTTTTGGGCCGCTACTGGCCTTGGGTGTCGTAGCGCGTCCTCGCCCGCCGGATCTGCTCGTGCTGCTTTTCCATCCAGACGAAGAGAGCGCCGAAGCGGCGCGGGCCGGCGGCAAAGGCCGCGCTGACGTCAGCCGCGAGGATTGGGCGCGCGCGCTTTTCCCAAACCGAGCCCTGCTTCCCGGCCTGCGTCAACTCCTCGCCCCTTCGTTTGTGTTCGACACCCGCTGCAGCGAAAGGTGCGCGGTGTTTGTACCTGACGCCCCTTGGAAGCCGCGCCGGCGCCGACCAGCCTCATGATAACCCATTCTGCTCCGCCTCCACGTTCCCGGCTGCCGATCTTATTGTTGTCGGCCGCCGGGTTCACCATTTTGACCACCGAATTCGTCATCATCGGCCTGCTGCCACCGATGGCGCGAGACCTCGGCGTGAGCGTTTCCCAAGCAGGTTTGCTGGTCACCCTCTTTGCCGTGAC
Source organism: Chthoniobacterales bacterium (assembly GCA_036401335.1). GTDB lineage: Bacteria > Verrucomicrobiota > Verrucomicrobiia > Chthoniobacterales > JAFAMB01 > DASWVC01. The sequence goes on along the minus strand of DASWVC010000077.1, from coordinate 1,861 downwards.
CGTTGCCGTGGCCGGCCCCCTGCTCACCGCCCGCGTAGCACACTGCGAACGCAAAACGCTTTTCGTTTCTACGCTGCTGTTTTTCGCGCTTTCTAACGTGCTGGCGGCCGTGTCACCGAACATCGCCGTCATGGCCGTGGCGCGGTTCGTCCCGGCGTTGATGCTGCCGGTCTTCTGGTCGCTGGCAAGTGAAACGGGCATGCGCATCATGGGTCCCGATCAGGCGGGCAAAGCGGTGTCGATGGTGGGCTTCGGCATCGTAGCTGCCACGATCTTCGGCATCCCTATCGGCACGTTGATTTCGGACCGGTTCGGCTGGCGCACCGCGTTTGCGGCGATCGCCGTCCTCGCATCGGCTAAAGCAGTCTTATTGTTTGTCTTTCTGCCCACGATCCAGGCCAACCAGGATCGCGTGCCGGTCTGGCGGCAGATGGGCATCTTGCGTGGGCCTCGGATGCTCGGTCACGTCCTGCTTTCTCTATTGGTGTTCGCAGGCATGTTCACCGCCTACACCTACCTGGCAGACATTCTCGAAAAGCTGGGCGGATTGAGCGGCGCAGCGGTCGGCTGGATCCTGATGGGCTTTGGCGGCATTGGGCTTTTGGGTAATTGGCTGGGCGGGCGCTTCGTGGATCGTCATCCCCTGCGTGCTTCGATCTTGTTCTGTGTTCCCTTAGCGATTGGGCTGCTTCTGTTGGTGCCCCTGATCAAGTCACCCGCCGGTTTAACGCTGGTGCTGGGAGCGTGGGGAATTTGTCAGGCCGCGCTCTTCACCGTTTCGCATACCCGGGTGATGAAGGCCGCCGAAAGCACACCCGCGTTGGGAGCGTCGCTCAACATCTCGGGTGCGAACTTTGGCATCGCCGTCGGCGCGCTACTCGGCAGCCGGGTGATTGATCTCGCCGGGTTAGAAAAAGTCAGCGTGGCCGCCGCGGTGATCGTTATTCTTGCCATCGTGGCTGCCGTTTTCGCCATGAGCACAACGCCCCGGGACGATCTGCAGGCATCGCTCCGACCGGTACTCTCCGTTCAGCACCAAGGCGATCAACGTGAGCATCCGTGACTCCACCTGCCGTATCACCACCGGAGTGGGAGCAAATTAAGCTGACGGCAGGGGGTGCGGAAGGGTCAACTCCCTTACCGCGCGGCGCAACCCGGCGCATTCCCCGTGGGCGCTCGAGGACACGCTCCCCTGCCGCCGATGCACCGCTCCGGAGGGAAGCAGAACATCGCAGGGCGGATCAAGCCCGGCTGCCCGGCGTATCCTTGAACGTGTAGGCGGAGGAGGTCGTATGGGAACCGTTGACGTTCACGAACCTGATGCCGCCCTGGTCGACGTAAACCAGGCGATTGAGGCTGGGGTTATGCTCTTCCTGAAGCGAGTCGTACAGGTTACCTGGGCTCCAGTCGGTCGCTCCATCGGAAAGGACGGTATCGGGGCTTTGCGCCTGGAGTTCTGAAAGAGCTTCCTTGAGGGTCATAGGTTAATGGGCTGAGACAAACGCTGAAAGCGAACCTTTCCCCCGAAAATCCACTGTGAGCGCAGGTCAGCGAGGCGTAAACCTAGCCCGGTCCCGGCCAATAACTACCAAATACTGCGATGCCAAAAAAAGTTTGATCGGAAGGGCCTTGCAAAACGATAGAGGTATAACCGTGCGACGCTTCCATCCCCCCATGTCCCGGCAAGACGCGAAAACAGCCCGGGCGCCTTTCCTGAGCCCTGCAGCCATTCAACGAGTCAAACCAGCGAGTTTTCAGGCCGTTGCGGAAAACGGTCTGGGGAGCTGCCCCACCTGGATGTTGTGCTTGCCTGGACGTGAACAAGCGCCTCTGCCGGCCGTCTTGATGCGAAGGGTTTTGT
>DASWVC010000076.1:0-4717 GCA_036401335.1 Chthoniobacterales bacterium | reverse complement strand
CCATCGATCATGTGAAGGGCCTTGAAAAGCAGCTTGCCTAACCCCCTGGAGGACTCATGAAATTTGGAGCAAGCACGTTCATCTGGGTGTCCCCGTTTTCCAATGCCACGCTGAACCTGGCGGAGAAAGCCCGGGACCTGGGTTTCGACATCCTTGAGATCTGCGTCGAGGATCCCACGACCATCGATCCCGAAACGATCCGGCCACGGCTGGAAACAGCCGGGTTGACCTCCACGATTTGTGGCGCCTTCGGTCCCGACCGGGACGCAAGTTCAGAGGATCCAGCAGTGCGGAAGCAGGCGTTGGATTACATTAACGCGTGCACCGACATTTCACAGGCACTGCAGTCTCCGGTTGTGGCCGGGCCCATGTATTCCGCCGTCGGCAAGACGCGGTTGCTCTCGAAAGACGAGAAAGCCCGACAGTGGAAGCTCGGGGTGGAGACCCTTCAGGAGGCGGCCGATTACGCCGGCGAACGAAACGTCAGGTTGGCCGTGGAGCCGCTGAACCGGTTCGAAACGGATTTCATTAACACCGTTGAGCAAGGGTTGGATTTGGTTGGTCGGATCGGTCGCCCGAACGTTGGTCTGCTCCTGGACACCTTCCATATGAACATCGAAGAGAAGGACATGGGTGCTGCCATCCGGCAGGCCGGTCCTCACATCTTCCACTTTCACACCTGCGAAAATGACCGGGGAACGCCAGGCAGCGGACTTGTGGCATGGACCGTTGTCAGGGATGCGCTGAAAGATGCCGGTTATCCGGGGCCGGTGGTGATCGAAGCTTTCAACAGCGACATCAAGGAAATTGCCAAGGCAGTTGCACTGTGGCGCCCCTTGGCGAAGAGCCCGGATGCGTTGGCCGGTGAAGGCGTTCAGTTCCTTAAGCGGCTTTTCGCTTAAGTGCCTTTCCGAGGGCCATGGAACCCCTGGTAGAGCTGCGGCACGCGACAAAAACCTTTCCGGGGGTGGTGGCCCTGGACAGCGTCCATCTGGAGCTGTTTCCTGGTGAGATTCACTGCCTGGTCGGAGAAAACGGCGCCGGCAAGTCCACCTTGATCAAGATTCTTGCCGGCCAGTACGCGCCGGACGGCGGTGAGTTGTTGGTCCGAGGCGCCATGGTGCAATTTCATGCGCCGGCAGATTCTTTGCGCAACGGCATCGCAGTGATTTACCAGGACCTGCAACTTGTGCCTCACCTTTCCGTGGCTGAAAACATTTCTCTGGGTCAATGGCAGACCCGTTCCGGGCTGGTCAACCGGGCAGCCATGGCCGAACGCTCGGCCGTTGCGCTCAGCCAGTTGGGAACCCATCTGGATCCCTGGATCAACGTTGCTGAGCTTTCGACGGCGAAGCAACAGTTGGTGGAAATCGCGCGCGCCCTTTCGCGGCAGGCGCAGGTGCTCATCCTCGATGAACCCACGGCGGCACTTTCAGAATCCGAAGGTGATCAACTGCTCGGCGTACTTGGTCGCCTGCGCCAGAAAGGCCTCGCCATGCTGTACGTGTCCCACCGCCTGGAAGAAGTCTTCCAAATAGCGGATCGCATCACGGTCCTGCGGGATGGAAAATACGCGGGGACCGAGCTCCGGCAGAGCATTTCACCGGGCGAGGTCGTCCGGAGAATGGTAGGCGGCGACGTTGGCTTGTTCCCGAAACGGAGGCATCGGCCGAAAAACGACCGGACGGTGATGGAAGTAAGGTCGATCCATCGCCTGGGAGTGATTGAGAACGTCAGCTTCGATCTCCACGCCGGAGAAGTTCTCGGGTTGGCGGGGATCATAGGGGCGGGCCGCAGTGAACTGGCCGCGTGCCTTTTCGGAGTCACGCCCGTTGATTCCGGTGAAATACGCATCGGGGGAAAAACGGCAGTCATTCGCAACCCTAATGCCGCTAAACGGTTAGGGATCGGGCTGGTACCGGAAGATCGCAAGAACCTGGGAGTCGTGTCCATTTTATCGGTTCGTGAAAACGCCTCACTTTCTGTTTTCCGAAAGATCAGCCGCTTTGGATGGATAAACCGGCGGGCGGAAACCGCCTTGATTGAGGAACACAGCAGACGACTGGCCATCAAAACGCCTTCCCTGGAAACGCAGGTCCTGGCGTTGAGCGGAGGGAACCAGCAAAAAGTCGTGATCGCCCGCTGGCTGGCGACCACTCCCAAAATCCTGATTTTAGACGAGCCGACTCAAGGAATCGACGTCGGCGCGAAAGCGGAGATTCATGAGCTGATCGAAGAGTTGGTAAGTTCCGGTATCGCCATCATTCTGATCTCTTCGGAGTTGCCGGAACTGATTGCCATGAGTGACCGGATTCTGGTGATGAGAAAAGGGAAAATCGTTGCTGAACTCGCCGGACGCGATGCCACCAAGGAAAACATCATCCGCTACGCAGCTGGATCCGAGGAGGTCCAGATGGAGACTGAATGAGTAAGGAGTCGTCTACTGCTGCGCTTCAAGGAAGGCAGGCGCGTCAAGGCGTCCGGATTAACTGGACGGATATTGCCGGTAAACTGGGGCTTTTGGCCGTGGTGGTCCTTTTGGGCCTGATCATGACCTTCCTTTCCCCGGTTTTTCTTTCGTGGACCAACCTCACGAACCTCCTGCTGCAATCAACGATCCTGATGACCCTGGCCATTGGTCAGACGTTCGTCATCATGACCAGAGGAATCGACCTTTCAATCGGAGGCGTCATGGCGTTCTCCTCGTCGCTGGGGCTGGGCCTCATGGTTAGTAACGGTTTGGACCCGATCTCGGGAACCCTCATAACACTGTTGGTCGGCGTGTTTTTCGGCGTGTTCAACGGGGTGGCCGTTACCCGGTTTACCATCACACCGCTGATCGTGACGCTCGCCACCCTGGGCATCGCGCGCGGCGCCGTGTTCATCTACACCAATGGCGCCAATATTACCCCGGTTCCAGACCTCTATGAGACGATCGGCACCGGTAGATTTCTAGGGTTACCGTGGGCCGTGGTCATCGTCCTCCTGCTCGCAATCGTGGCTCACATCGTGTTGTCTCGTACGGTCTTCGGGCGTTCCGTCTACGCCACCGGCGGCAATGAACTGGCCGCCCGCCTCGCCGGAGTGCGAACTAACCTCATCATCGTTGCTGCTTACGCAATCTCCGGACTGAGCGCGGCCATTGCGGGCATCCTGCTTACCGCTCGCCTGGAGTCAGCCGGGCCGCGCGCGGGCGTCGGGATCGAGTTGACCGTAATCGCCGCGGCCGTGATCGGGGGTACAAGCTTGTTCGGAGGGCAAGGCAATATTGCCGGAACGCTCCTCGGCGTGATCCTTATCTCGTTGGTAACCAATGCCGTGAACCTCCTTCGCGTTCCCCCGGCCTGGGACGATCTCGTGAAAGGCATCGTCATTTTTCTGGCCGCTCTCGTCGACGTTTACCGTCGCAAGATGATGGTAACTTCAGCCCGCGTGACCAAAAAACCCTAACAAACAAGAAGAACCCTGACCCCTATGTTGATCCCCCCCACAAAATACGGAACGAACACGATGTTGACCCGCAAAGTCATTCCTTGGAACGAAACGCTGCGAGGACACGGGAAAGGTTTTGGTCCCGGCCTCGGGCACGCCGGCCGGTTAGCAGCATTTTGGGGAGTCCTGGCGATTCTCTCCATGATGGCGTCAATTGCGCACGCGGCCGCGCCGGACAAGCCAAAGCTCGGCCTCCTTCTCTACAGCCGCGGCTTCGAGTTTATGGTTGCGCTGGATCAGGGCGCACAACGAGAAGCCAAAAAACTTGGGGTTGAGATGAGCGTCCAAGATGGCCAGTCCGATTCCCAGGTGCAAACCAACCAGGTCGACGATCTCCTGGCGCAACACGTTAGTGCCATCATCATCGCGGTCGCAAACTCGAAAGAAATGGTTCCGGCAATACGCCGAGCCAACCAGGCGAATGTGCCGGTTGTCGCGGTGGATTCCATTATTGGCGAAGGTGCTAAATTCGTCACGTACGTCGGCTTTGACAATGCCGCCGGAGCAAAAATGGCGGCAGACTACATCGTCCAGAATCATAAAAGGAAAGTGCTGGAATTGCAGGGTGCATTAGGCGCGTACCACGCCCAGAAGCGGCACCAGGGTTTTGCCGAAGGACTGAAAGCGTCCCCTGACACGAAGGTAATCGCCCGTCCGGCAGAATGGCAGGCGAGCAACGCGCAAACCATGACGACGGATGCCTTGACCGCAGACTCCGATATTGATGCCATCTTTTCGCACAATGATGAGATGATCCGCGGGGTGGTATCGGCGCTGAAGCAGATCAACAAGTTCAAACCGGTAAGTGACCCGAGCCACATCATGATCGTCGGCATCGACGGGACACCGCTGGCTTTGCAAAGGATCAGGAACGGAGAACAAGATGCAACCGTGCACCAGGACCCGTTCGAAATGGGCGCACTGGCGGTACGGTCTGCACTGGATGCCTTGCAGGGGAAGGAAGTTCCTGCACAACAACTCTTGCCTCCCTCCCTGATCACCAAAGAGAACGCCAGCGACCCGCAATGGTGGGGTAACCGGTTCAAACCTTGATTCGCGGCTGAACGTCAAAAGGAGGCCAGGCCGGCAGCAAAACCTGCGCAAAGGCCTGGCTCGAGGACAATCGGTCAAACGGCTGTTTACCTTTTCTCGGTTTTCGTCTGACCCGTTGTACCCATTGAATATGGCAAAAGTCTATGACAAGATAGATGACGCGATTCGGCGT
>DASWVC010000075.1:0-12376 GCA_036401335.1 Chthoniobacterales bacterium | reverse complement strand
AGCCGATCCGCCCCCGCGTTTTGCCCTTGGTGGGTTACGGCTTGGTCTCCGGCGCAGGCGGGGATGAACCGGAGGGCTGGAGTTTGCGGAGTTTCTTTTGCTCCTTTTTGGCCTTTTTCTCCAGGTCTCGCTTCCGCTTTTCGAATGAATAGTTTGGTTTGGGCAAGGCGACGGTCCTCCTACGGGTCGGATGGGTGGTGAGGTTAGGCTCCGGTGGAAAGCGGAAAGGGGCAACCCAAAAAAGGCGCCCGCCAGAGCCGTCATCGTAGACGCCCCGGCGCTCTCGCCCGTGAAGAGGGTAAGACCTGGCGGCCCTCGCGGGAACGGTAGCGAACGTTCTCCTGCTCGCTCGGCTGACCTGCAGCATCCTGGCCGGGTTGTTGATCCTGAGGTTCTTCGTAATCTACCACGACCAGCAGCACCATGCCATCCTGCCGCACTCCCGCTTGGCGGATGCGCTCATGACGGTGTTTGGGATCTACTCCTTGAGCCCCAGCACCATCTGGAAGGCTTCACACAACCACCACCACCACAACTCCAAACTGCGGGGGTCCCACATCGGGTCCTTCCCCGTCATGACCAAGGCGCGCTTCCTGCGTGCCACCAAGGCGGAGCGCCGGAAGTACCTGTTCATGCGTCACCCCCTCACGATCCTGTTCGGCTACCTGTTTGTCTTCCTCTACGGCATGTGCCTTTTTCCGTTTATTAACCGGCGAACTCGGCGGCGTCAGCCCGGGTGTGACCGTCAGGAGCCGGGTGACTTACTTTGCACCCGAACCCGCGCGGTCTGGACTTGGTGAACATCCTGCCCCATGGCTAGCGGGAATGAACGTGGAACCGAAGTTGAGCCCCGCATCGCCCGCCACCTGGGTCGCCGGAGTCACGCTCACCGCACCCGAGGCCGAAGAAGCCTTGCGCTTGCTTCCGGAGGGACCGCTTCGAACCCGCCTTGCCAAGATGCTCCGGGAAGCCCATGAACGGGCGGACGACCTCAACCGCCTTGACCGGAGTGACGACGAGGCCTTGTCGGAACTGGCGCGTTGGCAGCAAGCGATGGGCGCCCGACGAATTCCCTGAAGGGGCTTACAGGTGGAGGGCAGCAAAGGCCATCCTGGAAAGAGGCCCGATAGGCATCCTGGAACGGTTGTGGCCTCCGATCTTCCCTCGCCGACAAAACCAACGCCTTGCTCTCGGGCCACGCCGACTTCCGAAAGCGCATCCAGAGTGGCATCGCTGGTTGCGGAACTTCCGTCCCGGTGGCGCGACGCATGGTCGTAGTCTTCTCCGAGCCCCGGCAGCAGTGGGGATAAACCGTTTGTTCCCGCTCGTGGGTCCAGCGGCGCACGTCTCGCCGCGGCACTCTCTGGTGATCGGGCCATGATGTCCGCGTACGAAAGCGGCGACTTTTACCTTGCTTTCGCCAAACAGGCCCGTGCGGTTCCGGATTGGGCGACCAAAGATTCCCACGAGGCGGAACGTGATCAATTCCAGCAATGCGCGTTGGGTGTGCAATACGGGATCGGCGAGGACTCCCTGGCGTTGCGAATCAATCAGCCACCCCTGATGGCGCGCCACCTGTTGAGGTTACACCGCGAGGTCTACCGTCAGTATTGGAAATGGTCGGACGGTGCGGTCGATCACACCCTGCTCCGTGGATCGCAAGCCACGGTTTTCGGCTGGACCCACCACCTCACCCAAGAGCCCAAGGAGCGTTCCATTCGGAATTTCTTCATGCAGGCGAACGGCGCCGAAATACTGCGTCTGGCCTGTTGCCTTGGGACCGAGAACGGGATCTTCATCTGTGCGCCCGTCCATGATGCGGTGTTGATGATGGCCCCGCTTTACCGGTTGGAGGCCGACATCGCCTCCATGCGTGGGTACATGCAGCAAGCATCTGGCATCGTCTTGGCCTACCACGAGCAGTTGGCCTTGGCCACGTCCAGTCGTAACGCGCTTCTTGCCGTCCTGGCTGAATTGAACCACCTGCGGTATCGAAATCTGGATAAGGATGCGCCGGTAGAACTCAGCAACGTCGTCCTCCGGTCCGTCGGTTTTCACGCTTCCGATAAGGCCAGGGCGAAGCTCAGCCGTGCCGGACGGTCGTCTATCCTCCGGACCGCAATTCGCGCCGGAGGCTTCCCAATCGAGGCAACGGGGCAGACAACACGCAGAAATGGTGGGTGGATCCTTACGCGTATGACCCCCCGGTTGCCATTCCGTTGGGAACGAGCCCTTCAACCCCCTGTGCGCAGCGTGGCCGTCCTGCACGACGCGGGCATCCGAACGATGGGCGCCCCGTCGTTTCCTAAGGTGCGTCGCTCAAACGCCAGACGTTGGCGTAGCCCGACCTGGAAGACCCTTGCGGTTACGAGGTTTTCAAAATCCGGCACGTCGCGGCCCGGCTGGTTTTCGGCAAGCCGGTCCCGGCGCACGAAGCCGTGCCCGCCCCCTCTGAGTGGGGGACCAGTGCGTGGAGTTACCTGGCCAGTGACCGCGCGGGCGCCAATGGCCCGTTTTGCGGCCTTGAGCGCGCCGGAAGGGTCAGCACCGCACACCCCCGGTCCGACGCGCCAGGAAGGGGAATGCTCGGCGGACGGCGGCTCAAACCGCACCGTCGCGTGCCAGCTTCAAAGTCCAATCCCCCGGTTGAGTGACCAACTTCACGCCGATCCGGATGCTCCGGCACGCGAGCTTGTGCCCACCGGGGCGGACGGCGGGCTTCAGCTTTATTCCGAAATGCGCCTGGCCGTTCAACGCTGCGCAGAAATCGACGAAGCCGCGGGCCTCAAGGATCAGGCGCAACGGCTGGAGGCGTACGCCCGCATCCGCGACGACAAAACCACCGAGGCCCGGTTCGCTGAGATTCGGCGGCGGGCGATTCAACGGATTGGCGAATTGAGCCGGGACCTGGAGACCGCGCAAGGTTTACGGACAGAACTTCCGGACACCGATGGCCGGAAGTTAACCAAGACGGAAACCCTGGAACAATCCGGGATGAATGAACGAACCGCGCGACGCTACGAGGCGTTGGCGGGTCCCAAAGGGGCGGAGAAAACGACCGCCGGGGCCGTTGAGCTGTATTTCGGCCAAATGCAGGCGGCCGGGGACGTGCCCACCTTAAAGGGCCTGACGGAGGCGGTGACCGCGACCCGGCTCAAGAAGAAACGGGTCAAACCGGCGGAGGCGTCGGACGTGGCCCGGGATGCGTCCCTGAATTTATCGGTCTGGCTCTCGGCGGTGGAGCGCGTGACGGCTGACCCGGTGTCGGCGGCCGAGGGTCAGATTTCGACGTTGGTTCTAAGAAACCTGGAGTGGTGCGACCGTGCGTTCGCCCTCCTGCAGGCGTTTAAAAAACGAACCCAGGAATTGTACCCCGATGCTGAAGCTGAAAAATAGGTCGCGCCACGCGGGACCTCTGAGCAGCCCACCAAAACCCTTAAGGGTTAGCTTTCCAACGGAAGAGGGGGTGGTGCGGGAACCGGGGCGCAACGCACTCCCAAGAGAAGTTCCCGCTTGCAGTGGACCCCTATTGTCCGCCGCGGGTGCCGCCGTTACGCTAATGGGCGAAGCACGAATCACGTAGCGATTCATGCTTCGTTACGCACGCATTACTCTCGCAACACATAAAACTCCCTTTCAACTCCCATGAGCACCAGTCAGTCATCTGAAACCACCCCTTCCACCTCCAACAAACTCGCTGGCAAGGTCGCCCTCGTGACCGGCGGCAGCAGCGGCATCGGACTCGCCACGGCCAAACGATTTGCCGCCGAAGGCGCGTACGTTTTCGTCACCGGTCGCCGCCAGGAGGAACTCGACGCCGCCGTGCGACAGATCGGACCGCAAGCCACCGGGGTCCGCAGCGATGTTTCCAAGCTGGAAGACCTGGATCGCCTCTTTGCCACGATCCAGCAGCAGAAAGGCCGCTTGGAGGTGGTCTTTGCCAACGCGGGCGGCGGCACGCTCCTGCCACTCGGCCAGATCACAGAGGAGCAGTTCGATAGAACGTTCGACATCAACGTCAAGGGAGTCGTCTTTACGGTGCAGAAAGCTTTACCGTTGCTCAAGGAAGGTGCTTCCATCATCCTGAACGCCTCGATCGTTTCGGTGAAGGGCAACGCGGCGTTCAGCATTTACAGCGCCAGCAAGGCCGCGGTGCGCAACCTTGCCCGTTCCTGGTCGCTCGATCTCAAAGGGCGCGGCATCCGCATCAACGTGATCAGCCCCGGCGTGATTCCCACCCCTGGCTATGACGGCCTGGGGTTAAATCAGGTGCAAGTCCAGGGGTTCATCGACAGCCAAGCTGCCGTTATTCCGCTGGGTCGGGTGGGAACGCCCGACGAGATCGCCAAAGCGGTGGTATTTCTGGCCAGCGACGACAGCAGTTTCGTCAATGCGATCGAGCTTTTCGTCGATGGCGGCCACGCCCAGGTGTGAACGGGTCAACCCGTGCAACCGCGGCGTCCCGAGTTGATCAAGGCAAGCGGTTGCGCGTCACGCGCACGCCGTCGCGATAGGCGTAAAGACGCCAATCACCTGCCAGGGCTGCTGACAGTCGGTCAGCCACGAAAAGGCAGTGGGGTGTTGCACGACCACGAAAAACCGCGTGGCCGACGGCCCTTCGAAATCCCAACTCTCGTGCTGCCAATGTTTGCTCTGCTGCAGGCGGAGACGGGCGTTAGCTTCGCTCATGTGGTCTTACGCGCACCAGCGTGGTTGGCACGCCCGCCGCGTTGAGGCGTTCCACTCAGGTCGAGGTCCAAGCTGTTCACCGGACATTAGGATTTACTTATATAAAAATTCACTTATAAAAGAGCCGTGCAGGAACTTCTTCAGGTCTACAAGGCACTTTCCGACCCGACCCGGCTGCGCATGCTCCACCTGCTCCTGCGCCAGCCACTCTGCGTGTGCCATTTCCAGAGCATTCTCAACCTGCCCCAGGTGCCCGTCTCCCAACACCTGGCTTACCTGCGCAAAGCCGGTTGGGTCGAAGACCTACGCCACGCCCAATGGAAGGTTTACCGGCTGAAGGCCGCGCTTTCTCCCGAATGCCGCGCCGTGCTGGACGGTCTGGCGCAGGTGGCACAGACTCAAGGATTGCTGCTCTCGGACCTGGAACGCATGGAGGCCGCGCTCCAAGACCCGCGCTACGCCTTCTGCGGCGGCTTTTCGATCTCCCCGCCGAGGCCGCGTCGGCGCACCAAGAAAACGGGAGTCTGATGAACGTCGACCAATCCCCACCGTTCAAGGTTTTGTTTCTGTGTACCGGCAACGGTGCCCGCAGCATCCTGGCCGAGCCCCTGATGCGCCGGATGGGCAAAGGCCGGTTTAAGGCCTGCAGCGCCGGTTCCGAACCCGCAGGTCACGTCAACCCTTTCGCCCTTTGCATGCTCCGGGACGCGTTCCGCATCGACGCGTCCGACGCCCGGAGCAAATCCTGGGACGGGTTTCGTAGCGGGGCGTTCGACTTCGTCCTCACCGTCTGCGACCACGCCGCCGAGACGTGCCCGGCCTGGCCCGGGCAGCCGGTCGTGGCCCACGGGGGCGTGCCGGATCCGGCTGCCTTCCATGGGTCCGAGGAGACGTGCCGTTATCCTTGGAAGGTCGTGCAACTGCTGTCGCGGCGCGTCGACCTGTTGGGTTGCTTGCCGTTCCGGAGCCTGGATCGGCTCCCACCGGAACAGGCCACCCGCGACGTTGCCTGGCAGGAAAACGCCCTCTGACCGCACGCCCATGAACACCGCCAAACCGCTTTCTCGAACCAATGCCGTCCCACCGGGGGACGCGCCCAAACGCCTGGAACTCTTTGAGCGTTACCTTTCCGTGTGGGTGCTGCTCTGCATGGCGGCGGGCCTCCTGTTTGGCAAAGTAGCGCCAGATCTGGTGGGGGCCTTGGGCCACTGGGAATTCGTGAAGGGCTCGCAGGTCAACGTGCCCATTGCCGTGCTGATCTGGCTCATGATTTACCCGATGATGCTCAAGATCGACTTCGGGGGGCTCCGCGGCGTGGCCCGAAAGCCGAAAGGGCTTCTGGTAACCCTGTTCGTCAACTGGCTGGTCAAGCCCTTCAGCATGGCGCTGTTGGGCTGGCTGTTCATGCAGGTGCTGTTCTCGCGCGCGTTGGGCTGGCTGGATTTGAAGACCGCCCAGAACTACACGGCGGGGTTGGTCATTCTGGCTGCGGCGCCCTGCACCGCGATGGTGTTTGTCTGGAGTTACCTCACCGACGGCGACGGCCCGTACACGCTGGCCCAGGTGGCCGTTAACGACTTGATCATGGTCTTTGCCTTTGCGCCGCTCGTGGCGCTGCTGGCCGGGGTCAACGGCGTGCACATTCCCCCGCAGGTGCTGCTGACGTCGGTGGTCGTTTTCATCGTCATCCCGCTGGCGGCGGGTGCCTTAAGCCGTGCGTTGCTGGTGCGCTCGCGGGGGCTCGACTGGTTTGAGCGGCGGTTCCTGCCGCCGTTCCGACCCGTGACCATTGCGGCGCTCCTGGCGACCCTGGCGCTGATCTTCGCCTTTCAGGCCCGCAACATCCTCTCCAACGGGTTTTCGGTCGTGCTGCTGGCGGTGCCCATCGTGATCCAAGTTTACTTTAACGCCGCGCTGACCTACGGGCTCATGCGCCGTTTCCGGGTGTCGCACGCGATCGCCACGCCGGGGTCGCTGATCGGGGCCAGCAACTTCTTCGAGTTGGCGGTGGCCGTGGCCATCACCCTGTTTGGCGCGGACAGCCCCGCCGCCTTGGCCACCGTGGTGGGCGTGCTGGTCGAGGTGCCGGTCATGCTGTCGGTCTGCCGGGCGTGCGTCTCCAGCCGCTGCTGGTACGAACGCGGCGCCCCGGCGCGGGTTGCCGCCTGAACGGCTTCGCTTGCGCCCGCGTCCTAACCCGAACCTTTGACCTTATGAAACGCGTGATGTTCGCCTGCAAACGGAACTCCTGCCGGTCGCAGATGGCCGAGGGGTTCGCCAAACGGTACCCCGACCTTCGGGTCACCAGCGCCGGGCTCGAATCGAGCGCGGTCAATCCCACCGCCAGGGCCGTCATGGCCGAGGTGGGCGTGGACGTCTCCGGCCAGTCCTCCAAGCCGCTGTCGGATTTTCGCCCTGAAGATTTCGATGCGGTGATTTCCCTCTGTGGGTGCGGCGTCAACCTGCCTGAAGGATGGACCTCACGGGCCCTCTTCGAGGACTGGTTCATCGACGACCCGGACGGCCAAGCGGTGGAGACGTTCCGCCGGGTGCGCGACGAGGTGCGCGAACGCGTGGAAGACCTATCGAGCCGTCTGGCCGTCCAACCGGAGGTGGCGCGTTGAGTTTGGTTGCGACGTTTTCGCCTTCTGGCCGTCTTTCCCGTGATGAATCCAAGCGCCAACCTTTCGGACTCCCTCGCCCGCCTCGTCCCGGCCTTCCGTGAGCCGGTCCTGGCTTTCCTGGCCTCGCGGTTGGCGGACCGCGCCACCGCGGAGGACCTGACGCACGACGTGCTGGTGCGCTGTGCCCGGGCGCTGAGCCGGGGTGCCCGCCCGGCCCACCTGCGTGCCTGGGTGTTTCAGACGGCGCGGAACGCGCTGGCCGATTACCTCCACGTTCGGGCGCGCTTTGCACCGCTCACCGACCCAGACTTGCTCGTGGACTTTACCGAGGGAATCGTCGGTGACCCTGCGTTTCGGCGGCAACTGGGGACCTGCGTTCAACGAACCCTGGCGCGGCTTTCGGCCCCCGAACGCGACGCCTTTGAGCAGGACCTCCATCCAGCCCGCGACGAGGCCGGGCTCGTGCCACAGGTGCCCAAGGTTCACGCCGAAAACGGCTTTGTTGGCGTTCATCAACGCGAGTGGATGGAACAACGGCGCGCCCAGCGCAATCGGCAGCAGCCGCAACGGCCCGAACCGCGTCGACGTCGTTGCCCCTGAAATGCCAAACAGGCCCAGCCGTCCCGTCGCCCGCAGCGCCCGGTAGCTCTTCTTCCAGTGGGCGCCCCCGAGCGGGTCGGTGATGAGCGCCGCGCCTCTGCCACGGGTGAGCCGGTCCAGTTCGACCGCCCAGTCCGTCGTGCGGTAGTCGATGGCGTCGTGCAGGCCGCGCTGCATGAGGAAGGCGTGCTTGTGGCGGCTGGCCGTGCCGTAGACCGTGGCGCCGACGTGGCGCGCGATGTCGAGGGCGGCCAGGCCGACGCCGCCCCCGGCATTGTGAACCAGCACGGTCTCCTCGGGCTTGAGCGCGCCCATGACCACGAGCAGTTGCCAGGCGGTGAGGTAATTGACCGGAATGGCCGCAGCCTGTTCATGGGAGAGCGAGGTGGGTTTGGCGAAGGCCTGTCGCTCCGGCACGGCCACCACGTCCGAATAGCCCCCAAAGCGCGTCAGGGCCATGACCTCCCGGCCCACCCAGGACGGGTCCACGCCCGGGCCGACGGCGTCCACCGTGCCGGACACTTCGTAGCCGACCACGCGGGGCAGCTTGGGCGCGTCGGGGTAGAGGCCCTGGCGCGCAAGGACGTCGGCAAAGTTGACGCCGCTGGCTTTCACACGGATGCGGACCTCGCTCCCGTCCGGGCTTGGGTCGGGGGCTTTACGCAGCCGCAGTTTTTCCGGGCCGCCATGGGCGACGATGACCATCTGTTTCACGTTGAATCTCCTCGTTACCCAAAGACATGGTTTATCAGCCTTAAGGGCTTTTGGCGACGTTTGGTGCTCAGGCACCGGTAGCGCGCGTAACCGTTCAGTTGGAAATTGCGTCTCCGTTGAACGGTTGGTGCATCCCGACACGATGCCTCGAAGCCCCTACTTGACCCTGCTGCCCAAGAGCGGGAGGACCGGAAACACGTACACTTGGCGAGCCGCCCCGGGACCGGGAGGAGTGGCGCTCAGATCGCAACGGTCTGAGTAAAATCCGGCTTCGTTGACGACGAGTGTTCTAGGGTTAGGTGAGCGACCTTTTGTGTCCGTTGCATCGGTCGGATTCAGTGACCTTGGCCCAGGTTTCCGAGAAGACCGGAATCCACATCGAGACCTTGCGAAAGAAGGCAAAGGCCCGGTTGATCCCGGGGGCCTTTCAGCTTAGCCCAGGGGACGCTTGGCGCTTCAAACGCAAGCCATTGGAAGCCTGGTGGTCGTCCCTGGATGGAGCACCGGACCGTCGACGGCGCTAATCGCCACCCGAACCACGGGACGTCCTTGGGTACGAGATCCAAGGGCGTCCTTTTTCAGGCCACCGCCAACGAGGGCGATAAGGCCAGCATCGGGCCGTTGGCTTGTTGCACGATCGCGAGCCATTCTTTGGCGGCAGGGGTGAGTTCCACCACGTAGCGCAGGCGATTGACCGCCTTGGTCTACTTGGCCACCTCGTGCCGGACCTGGATAAGGTCCTTACCCCAGAAGATGTCTTGCCATTTGATCACGTGCTCTGCCGGGTTGTCCCGGAGAATTTCGCAGTTGCGCACCCGGCCAGCCCGCCCAGCACATAACGCGGCAACAGCCGCTGGTAACGGGTTGTCGGTGCTTCGCCGGGGTGAATCGGTTCCAGTCCTGCCGCCACAAACAGGAGGCACCGGTAGTCGTCCACCCGCAAGATTTCCTTGTTCTCCGCGTAACGATCCTTGGACTTGGCTTCCGCCATCAGGTCGGTGGCCGTGTAGCCTTGCCGGAAGGCCCAGGCTCCGTCATCGGGGTCGTGCATCCCAATCCAGGAATCAGTTTGGCTCGGTACAGGGCACGGTCGGTGCCGATGGTGCGCACGGCGCGCCGTTCGTGCGCCTGGTGTTGGAGGAATGCCTGCACGGCTTCTTCCAGGGTGGCCGCCTTGGTGACATTCAAGATCTGCCGCTGGTAAAGCCGGACCGCGTCCAGGTATTGCTCCGGGCTAAGCCCGGCGTTCCGGGCCAAGGTGAGTGCGGCGTCCTCTCCGGGGTGATTGGGGGCCGGGCGCCTCCGGCCAAGCAGGCGCGTGCCATTTTACCTTCACGTCGGCAGCGTACCACGTCGTTGCTGTTTTTTAGCCTAAGGCCGTGGGATGCGAGGAATCTGAGGAGGGCCGCAGGCCGGTCAAGGAACGAAGGCTGTGCCTAGTAAACCGCTGTTAGGGAAGAATTTAGGAGGAGAAATCAAGGCTTGGGTTGGGTGGGGCTCGAACCCACAACCAACGCCTTAAAAGGGCGCTGCTCTACCATTGAGCTACCAACCCGTTTTTGAAGAGGTGGAAAGTAACGCGAAAGACCCTGCCTGCAACCCCGAAATCCGGTGTTCTACCCCTTCTCAATCATTGCATACGCATTGTGGTTGTGGATGGATTCCTGATTTTCGGCTTCCACGCGGTACCAGGTGACCCGGGAATCGGCGTTTGCCGCGAGCGCCACATTGCGGACCAGGTCTTCGACAAAGACCGGGTTTTCGTAGGCCCGTTCCGTCACGGCTTTTTCGTCCGGCCGCTTTAATAGGCTGTACAGCTCGGAACTGGCCGAGCCTTCGACGAGCCGGATGAGGTCTTCCACCCAGATCGGCTCACTGAACCGGACGCTGAAGGTGACCTGGCTCCGCTGGTTGTGCGCGCCATGGACGCTGATCGCCTTCGAGCAGGGGCATAAGGTCGTGACCGGCACGATGACCGTGACCACGAAATCGGTGTCGTTGTCGTCTGCAGTGGCCGTGAAGCGGACGTTGTAATCCATGACGCCCGTTGCTCGGGTCACGGGTGCTTCCTTCGCAATGAAGTACGGAAATTCAAACGTCAGGTGCGCTTGCCGGGAGTTCAACCGTTTGCGGAGCTGACGTAACATGGTGCCGATGTTTTCCACATGGATGGTTGAGCCGTGTTCGTTCAAAACCTCGATGAACCGGCTCATGTGGGTGCCTTTGTGGTGATGGGGCAAGTCCACGGTGAGTGACGCCAGCGCCACGGTGTTTTGCGATCCGTGCGCCTTATCCTTTACGACAATCGGAAACCGGACGTTGGTGACTCCGACCCGATCAATGGCAATTTCCCGGTTATCGGGCAAGTTTTGGGTGTCAATCAAGCCCGAGGTTGTTTGCGAAGGCATAGATTTGCGATTGTCAGGCGGCTCAGGCTTGGCCATGAGTGAACCTCCACGCCTTGCCATCCGTTTTATTGCGCTGAAGTGAAAGAATACCATCAACTGCTGCGCCTCGTCCTGGAAAAAGGGAAGGCGCGTTCCGACCGGACGGGGGTAGGAACGCTTTCCGTGTTTGGCGCCCAGGCGCGGTTCGAACTCGCGGAGACCTTTCCGTTGCTGACGACGAAGCGAGTCCATTTCAGGTCCGTAGCTTACGAACTGTTATGGTTCATCCGTGGCCAGACCAACGTCCGGTACCTGCAGGAGCACGGGGTGACGATCTGGGACGAGTGGGCCGATGAAGGAGGGGATCTGGGACGAATCTATGGCGCCCAATGGACCGATTGGCGCGATCCCAACGGGCGGTCCATCAACCAACTGAACGAGGTGATCGACCAAATCCGCACCAATCCAACCAGCCGCCGGTTGATCGTGACGGCCTGGAATCCGGGGGAGCTCTCCCAGATGGCCTTGCCTCCCTGCCATGCCTTGTTCCAGTTTTATGTGCAGGACGGCGGGCTTAGTTGCCAACTGTACCAGCGAAGCGCCGACCTTTTCCTCGGCGTGCCGTTCAACATTGCTTCCTACGCGCTGCTCACGACGATGATGGCCCGGTTGTGCGGGTTGCAGCCGGCCGAATTCATCCTTTCTTTCGGCGATCTGCACCTCTACCGGAATCACCTGGACCAGGTCCGCCTTCAGCTGGAGCGGGAGCCGCGTCCCCTGCCGCAACTCCGTCTGCGGCGAACGCCGGCGACCCTGGCGGAATTTGAATACGAGGATTTCGAGCTCTGCAACTACCATCCTTATCCCGCGATCAAAGCGCCAATCGCCGTATGACCGCAATCGTTGCGATGACGCCGTCCCGGGTCATCGGGAGAGGTGACTGCATTCCCTGGAGGCTCCCGGAAGATCTGCGCTGGTTTAAAGGCGTTACCCTTGGCCATCCCGTGCTCATGGGACGAAAAACGTTTTGCTCCTTGCCGCGGCCGTTGCCCGGGCGCCGCAACCTGGTGGTCAGCCGGCTGGCCACTTTTGCCGGAGTCGAAATGGTGCGGGACCTTTACTCATTTGACCCGCGGCCCGACGACCCGGAAATCTTTGTGATCGGCGGCGCCGAGGTCTACGCCGCACTGCTGCCGCGGTGCCGCGCCCTGCTGGTGACCCACGTCCGGACCGAGCACCCGGGGGACACGTACTTTCCCGCGCACGAACACCTGTTTCGCCAGGCAGCGGTGCTGCGCGAGACGCCGGAATTTACCATCGTGCGGTATGAACGAATGGGGGAAGGTGACGATGGGACAATAG
>DASWVC010000074.1:0-6228 GCA_036401335.1 Chthoniobacterales bacterium | reverse complement strand
GGCCTTGTGTGCCACTTTTGGGCGGGCCATCCAGCTGGGTTTGGGCCTGCTGGGGATCGAAGTGCCGGAGCGGATGTAAGAACGCCGCCGCGTCCAACGGTCAAAACGGTGGTTTTAGCGCCATCTGGGTGTTATTAGGTTCTGCATGGTGGGGGACGATTAAGTTATTATGCCTGAGCGTGGTAAACACATCCAGAGTGCCTTTGATGCCGCCCTCATGACGTTGAAGAACGACGTCCTCATGATGTCGAGCTTGACGGAGCGGCTCTTCGATAATGCGATGATCGGTTTGTTCCAGCGGGATTCCGACCTTTGCAACCAGTCAGTCGCTGACGATGAGGAAATCGACGTGCTCGAAAAACAGGTCGATCGCTCCGGCGTCGACATTTTGATCCGGTTTCACCCGGTGGCGTCCGACATGCGTGAGGTCATTTCCGCGATGAAGTTAAGCACAAACCTCGAACGCGTGGCCGATCAGGCCGTGGCCATCGCGCGGCGGGCCAGGAAGCTGAACGCCGAACCGGCAATCCCGGAAGTCGCCTTGATTGAACCGATGTTCAGGGAAGCCAAGAGCATTTTCCGCGATAGCCTTCAATGCTTCGTGGAAGGGGACGTCGAACTTGCGCTTAAGCTTAAACCGCGGGACCGGCACCTGGACCAGCTTAACACCGAGTTAAGCGAAACCCTAACCCTGCGGATGGCCGAGAACCCTGATGGCATCCGTGCTTACCTGAACCTGATTTTCATCGCCCGGTGCCTTGAGCGGGTGGGAGATCACGCCACCAACATCGCGGAAGATGCCATTTGGATCGAGCAAGCAGAGGACATCCGGCACACTTACGGCTCCACGGCGTAGCGTCTTTTTGCTCGACAACCGCCCCTAACTCCTAGTGATTCAGAACTCACGTCCATGTTTGAAACCATAATATCCAAAACCCCTAAAAAGATTGCCGTGGTTACCGGCGGTGCCGGGTTTCTGGGCTCGCACCTCTCCGACCGGCTGCTGGCGGAAGGGTTCCGGGTCGTTGCCATTGATAACCTCATCACCGGCAACCCGGACAATGTCGCCCACCTCGCCGGCAATCCGGATTTCAAGTTCATCCGGCATAACGTCTCGGAATTTATTTTTGTGCCGGGCAAAGTGGATTTTGTCTTTCACTTCGCCTCACCGGCCAGTCCGATCGATTACCTCGAACACCCGATCCCCACCCTTAAGGTCGGCGCGCTCGGAACCCACAACAGCCTCGGCTTGGCGAAAGACAAGGGAGCCACCTTTCTCCTGGCTTCAACTTCTGAAACCTACGGGGACCCCCTGGTGCATCCGCAGAATGAGGATTATTGGGGCAACGTCAACCCGATCGGGCCACGGGGCGTTTATGACGAGGCCAAACGGTTTGCCGAAGCGATGACCATGGCCTACCACCGTTTTCACCAGGTGGACGCTAAAATTGTCCGCATCTTTAACACGTACGGGCCGCGCATGCGCCTCCGCGACGGCCGGGTTGTTCCCGCGTTCATCAGCCAGGCGCTGAGCAACGAGCCGCTGACCGTTTTCGGTGACGGCAGCCAAACGCGCTCTTTCTGCTACGTGTCGGACCTGATCGACGGCATCTTCCGGTTGGCCATGAGCGAATACCACAGCCCGGTGAACATCGGCAACCCGCAGGAGATGACGATCAAGCAATTCGGTGAGAAAATCCGGGAGATCACCGGCACACGGGCGGAACTCACTTACAAGGACTTGCCCGTTGACGATCCCAAGGTTCGGCAGCCTGACATCACCCGCGCCCGCAAGATTTTAGGTTGGGAACCCAAAGTGGATTTCGATACCGGGATTCGACAAACCATCGAATACTTCCGCGGTAAACTGGCTGCTTAGGTCCGGGTTGATGGCCGAACCGGCTTTCCAGCCGGCCTTCGCCGATGAAGGTTTGCCCGGGCCAGCGGCCCGCCCGGAACGCAAGCCGTTCCTCTCCTAAATGCCTGCCGCCATGCCTGCAATCGGAATCACCGGCGGGATCGCGACCGGTAAAACAACGGTCAGCCGGGCGTTGCACAGCCGGCTGGAACCGGTTCTGCCCGTCGACTTTTTTAGTGCCGACATTGAAGCTCGGAGATTGACGGACGCCGATTTCGGGGTACAAGAGGAGGTTAGGTCGGCTTTTGGGGGGGCTGTTTTCGACTCCAGCGGCACGTTGGCACGCGATCGATTGCGCGTGCTAGTGTTTGGCAACGCTGGGGCCCGGAAAATTCTGGAAGGAATTTTACATCCCCGGATTCGGGAAGCCTGGCAAAACCGTTTGCGGAAGGAAACGCTGTTACTGGCCGAAATCCCGTTACTTTATGAGACCGGGGCGGCGGAATCCTTTGACAAGGTGATTGTCACCGCGTGCAGCCGGGAATCTCAAATTGAGCGGCTAACCACGGGACGAAACCTGCCGCGGGAACTCGCGACGCAAATGATCCTGGCGCAAATGCCGCTGGAAGAAAAGGTGCGGCGAGCAAACCACGTGATTTGGACCGATTGCCCGCCGGACATAACCATTTCCCAAGGCGACCTTTTAATAAGTGAACTCATCAAACGTTATGGAGGAACCTCAGCAGCTTGATCCGCGCGCTTTACCGGGATCGCAGTTTCTGACGAAAAACGGAACCGTCCTGGAACTGGATCAGCTGCATCGGCTGGGTCATCCAGCGCTTTTGGAACTGGCCCGCGACGTGGGATTGCGTGCGTCCCACGAGCGCACGCGGCATCAGTTGATCTTTGACCTGTTAAAGGTTTATGCCGGACGGGGTGTGACCTTGGTGGCCGAAGGGATGTTGGAAATGACGAACGAAGCCCACGGGTTCCTGCGCTGGGAACGCGTGAACTTTAATCCTTGCCCCGAGGACGTCTATGTGGCGCCCGGCCTGCTGAAAAGGCATGCGATCCGTGCCGGTAACAAAGTACGCGGCACAATCCGCGTACCGCGTGAAAAAGAAAAGTTCATGACCTTGGACCAGGTGATAGCCCTGGAAGGCATCCCGGTGGAGCAATGGCAGGAGACAAAACATTTCGATCAGCTGACCGCATTGTTTCCCGACCGGCGCATCCTGCTGGAAAACCAAAAGACAAAAAGCGTCAGCGCGCGAGCCGTGGATCTGATTGCGCCCCTGGGCCGGGGGCAGCGCGGCCTGATCGTGGCGGCACCGCGGACCGGCAAGACCATTCTTCTGAAGGAGATCGCTCTGGCCATCCGCGCAAATTCACCGGACATTCACCTTATCGTTCTCCTGGTCGACGAGCGCCCGGAAGAAGTGACCGATCTAAGGCGGTGCCTCGACTGCGAAATTTTCAGCTCGACCTTCGACGAACCGCCCACCCGCCATGTGCAAGTGGCGGAACTCGTCAGCGAACGGGCCAAACGCCTGGTCGAGATTAAAAAAGACGTGGTTATCCTGCTCGACAGCATCACGCGCTTGTCGCGCGGTTACAATGCGCTGCAGCCCAGCAAGGGCCGGATCATGTCCGGCGGCGTGGAAGCAAAAGCGTTATTAAAGCCGAAAAAGTTCTTTGGCGCCGCCCGCAACGTTGAGGAAGGAGGCAGCCTGACGATCTTGGCGACTGCGCTCGTGGAAACCGAAAGCCGGATGGACGACGTCATTTTTGAAGAGTTCAAGGGCACCGGCAACATGGAATTGCACCTGGACCGGACCTTGGTGGAGAAACGGGTGTACCCAGCCATCCACATTCTCAAGTCGGGCACCCGACGGGATGAACTGCTTTACCATCCCGACGAGTTTCAGCGCGTCAGCCAGCTCCGCAAACGGCTCGCACAACTGCCCGCCATTGAAGCCACCGAAACGCTGGTGCAAACGTTGAAAGCCACCCGGACCAACGCCGAACTGCTCCTGACTGCGTTACGTTGAGCATGGACGGTTTTGAAGGCGTCATCATCGCCGAACAATCGGTTTTGGACGCTTGGACCGCGGAGTGCGGCGATTTAGATCCCGTTGCCGTCGACACCGAAGGCGACAGCCTGCATTGTTACCGGGAAAAGCTGTGCCTTATCCAGATGAGCACGGCGAACGCGACGGTCCTCATCGACCCCCTTTCCCCGCTTAATTTCGCCGGCTTCAAGGGGATGCTGCAGGCTCGCACCGTTGTGCTGCACGGCTGCGATTACGATCTTCGCATGTTGCGCCGCGGCATCCAGTTCAGTCCCGGGCCGGTCTTCGACACTTACCTGGGGGCCAGGCTGCTAGGTTTGAAAGAGGTTGGTCTCGCTTCGCTGGTCCAGCAATATTTTGGCGTCCAACTGCCCAAGACGTCACAGAAAGCAAACTGGTCCCGGCGTCCGCTCACTCCCGTGATGGTGTCCTACGCGATGAACGACACGCGGCACCTTTTGCCCCTGGCCGAACGCATTGGTGAGCAGCTTCGGCAACTTGGCCGATGGGATTGGTTTGAGGAATCCTGCAGCCGGGCCATCGAGGCGGCCGGAGAAGACCGGGAACGGGATCCTGAAAAAGCGTGGAAAGTGAGCGGCAGCGCGGCCCTGCGCGGGCAGGCCCTGGCGGTGTTGCGGGCGCTCTGGTTCTGGCGCGAAGCTGAAGCCGAACAGGTGGACCGGCCGACCTTCCAGATCCTGCGCAACGAAGAAATGGTTGAAATCGCCGAAGCCGCCGGGCAGGGAAAAATTGTTACGCCGCATTACCTGACCGCCGGGCGGCGCCGGCGCTTTCAGGAGGCGTTGCACGTCGCGTTGGCTATGCCGGAACGTGATTGGCCGAAGCGCGAACATGTGATCCGCTCCCGGCTGAGCCTCGAGCAGGAAAAAAGGTTGGAGGCATTGAAACAACGCCGCGATCGGGTAGCGGCGGAGTTGCAGCTTGATCCGGGCGTGGTGGCGCCGAAGCAAGCGCTCGAGCGTTTGATGCGAGAACCCGACGCGATCAACTCGGCGCTGATGCGGTGGCAACGAACGGTTTTGGACATTTGAGAACGTACCGGGGCGTAGGGTATGCAATTAACGGGGGCCGGTTGGTACGGCGGCGAGTCCCTCGCCGACCTGGGTATCGGGGCGGAAGCAGGTGCTGGGATCGCGCTCCCCGCTAGGGGAGCTTGTCTCAAGCGCTTAGGAAGACGGCGAAAGTGCCGGGTCGCCGAAACGTGAGAACCGCCGTAAGGAACTAGAAACACCGAGGCTGACAAGGGCGGCGCTCAGCGTTAAACGTCTTTTCCGGCAACTCGCCGGTGTTTGAGGGGTAAAAAAACGAAAAGAATGGGTAAAACCGATTATATTCGGGGGCTGCACAGTCAATCGCCTTTGCCATGATCATCATCACACGTCCGGACGCTACGGAGGAGCAGATCGACCACATCGTAACGCGAATCCACCGGTGGGGCCTCAAAACCGAGGTTAGCCGGGGTGAGTTGCGCGTGGTCATCGGCGTGATCGGCCCGGAAGATAAAATTCGCGAGAAACCGCTGGGAGCGTTTCCGGGCGTTGAATCGGTGACTCCGGTGCTGAAGCCCTATAAACTGGTCTCCTACGAATTTCGCGGCAGGCCTTCACACGTCAAGGTGGGCGGGGTAACGGTGGGAGCTCGCGAACTGGTGCTGATGGCCGGGCCTTGTTCCGTGGAGAGCCTCGAACAGATCACAACCATCGCTCAGGCGGTGGCCCGGGCCGGGGCCAAAATCCTTCGCGGCGGTGCTTTTAAGCCTCGGACGTCGCCTTACAGCTTTCAAGGATTGGGCAAGGTCGGCCTGCACTTCCTCCAGGAAGCGCGTCAGTTGACCGGCCTGCCGGTAATCACCGAGGTTATGGACACCAAAGACCTGGAACTGGTGACCGGGTACGCCGACTGCCTCCAGATCGGAGCACGCAACATGCACAATTTTTCCCTGTTGCGCGAAGTGGGCCGGAGCAAGCTGCCGGTCATGCTCAAGCGTGGCATGGCGGCCACGATCAAAGACCTCTTGATGAGTGCCGAGTACATCCTGAGCGAAGGGAATTTCAACGTGTTACTCTGCGAACGCGGCATTCGCACCTTTGAAACCATGACGCGCAACACACTCGACCTGAACGCCGTTCCCGTCTTGAAAGCCGAGACGCACCTGCCGGTCGTGGTGGATCCTACGCACGGGGTCGGGGTTCGGGAGTTTATTCCGGCCATGGCCCTGGCAGCCGTGGCAGCGGGTGCCGACGCGCTGATGCTGGAGGTGCACAATAGTCCCGAACA
>DASWVC010000073.1:0-5206 GCA_036401335.1 Chthoniobacterales bacterium | reverse complement strand
GCGCTTGTCCGTGTCTCCACGTTCAGCTTGCTCGCAATGTGTTCCATGTGCTTACCGACGGTGCGGTTGGAGATGCCGAGGATGATGGCGATCTCGTCATTGGTTTTCCCGCGGGAAACCCACAGGAGGACTTCGGCTTCCCGCACGGTCAACCCTAAACCTTCCAGCGCCGTGCTGTCCGGACTAGATGACGGAAATTTGGCTGCCACGGCCGGAAGCGGGGTCGCTGGCGGGGCCCAGAAACGCGGGTCGTTGCTGCCCACGTGGTCGAGCGCAGAGGAGTGCCGGGGTTCAGCGGGGGTCGGCCCGAGTGCACTCAATCTCAAGCAGGCCGGCGCTCCCTGGCCTTGCCGCTCAACCTTGCCCAAGGCGTTTTCCATCACTCGACGGGTGGGCGCGTGATGCCAGGAAGGGGCAGAGGGTGACGCAGGCCAGTCGGCGGCACGGGCAGCACGGTAGAGTTGACCAAGGTGCGGACCCAACAAACTCATCCAGGCACGTTCGCTGCGGGAAAAGCCGCGGTTAAACCGGGTGAGAATGATCCGGGGTTCCGCATCGCTGGTTAAAAGAATAACAGTCTCAAATCGGCGCGGCTGGATCCGGGAAGCAAACACGTGCCCGGCATCGATCGCCGACGGCTTGGGCGCCGGTTGGACGTCGCCGGCGTCTAACGCCCGCGTCTGACGGCGGAGCCCGTGGTTGCTGCCCGGACCGTTTGGCTCCGGGGAGCGACTCCGGTTGGCGGGATGGAGGCGGGAAACGATCAGTTCCGGGGCCTCGTAATGAAATACGTCGTAATAAAAGTGTTGGGCCAGAACCTGATGGAGGTGCTCAGCGAAAGAAACGGCAGTCGCGGAGTAAAGCTGGTGGAGCAGACTTGAGAAAGCTGACAATCCTTGCGGTGCCATGGTCGGGATCCAATCACACGAACTCTAAAATTGATAGATGGCTTGCTGGAATCAGGTTGTAACCGATTTCCAATAAAGGGCACAAGGAATTACCCTCGACTTGAGATTACCCATTCGGGTGATGCTCTCGGTTCAGCATACGCCGGACAACAAAGGTGAAGGAAGTTACGGCCTATCGGGAAAATCCTTCCGTGCAACCGGCCATTTTTGCTCGCGTTCTCCATGCGTCCGGGTAGTTTGCGCCCGATCTATGTTACAGGGCCGGCGATACCGATCTGTCATGAGGCCCCGCGTGAAGCCCGAACCTGGTCCGGTTGTGGCCGTGGCCCTCCTTTTGGTAGCCTTTGTCGTAACTGCCGTGGTCTTTCTGGTGCGAAAACCCGGGTTTGTTGCGCCCGCTCGCCCGGGTCGTGCCGCGGTGGCCGCGTCGTCGGCCGTGTTGAAGCCGCCTCCTTCCGTGGTGCCCGTTGCGGTTAGCCCGGGCAACCCGGCCAGCTACCTCGAGTTGCTTAACGCAGACCCGGAAAGATTGCCGCCTGAGCAGGCACGAATCGCGAACGCACTCAACCATGCCGTTTCCGGCATTTCCCAAGGTCCAGACAATTACGTCGCGCTCGGCCGGCGAGTCGATCAGGACATCGTGCAGCCACTTAACACCGCAAAGACGCAAGTGGACCTGGACAACCTTCGCACGGCTGGACAGCGACTTTGTGACGAGGGAAAACAAGCCCGCGATTTTTACACGACTTTTGCAACCACCCTGACCGGCAAACTGGCGGAAGCGGGACTTGCTGCGGAGGTAGCGGGCCAGGTGGCCGCCAAGTTCGTGGAGCGAACCCAATCGACGCGTGAGCCGGTCTTTTCCGGCGTTGAAACCGTTGGTCGGGATGCGATTGCGTGTGTGGATGTGTTGGTCAGAAACCAAAAAAGATGGCACCGCAACGCCAGCGGCACATTGGCGTTCCGTGCGAAGGCGGTGCGGACAGCTTACCAGACCAGCTCGAACCAACTTAGACGAGATGTTGACAAGTTGGACCAGGCTATAGCGCAGTACCGGTAAAGCCGGAGGAAGCAGAGGCTGCCCGGTCGGACCGGGCTACGGCGTGCCGGGCTTCGTGGCCAACGGGCCAACAGGTTCAAGCGTGCCCATGCAGGGCAGGGAACGTACGGGTGGTATGGCCAGGGGCAAGTCAGGCAACCAACCAAGGGATGCCATGCGATTCCCAAGGCAATGGCCACACCAGAAGACGAAAACGAGCAGACGCCGTCCTTCAATGAGTTTCACCTCGGGCAAAAGCCAGGTGCCGAATCGCCGGAACACGTGGGTCGTGCGCGTGAGGGGGAGCGCAAGGAAAGTGAGTCATCCGACCTCGGGGAGGCTGCCGAAGAGAGTAAGCGCGACAGCAGTTGGTGAGGATGCCCGTTCCGCTCGCTCGACGGGCCGAGCAGGGCCGCTAACCTCTCGCCGGGCCGTCGCGGGTCGAATCCGCTTCCACCGACGGCCCCGGTGCGGCTTTCGACAGACCTTTGTACCCGGTAACCTTTTCTAACGGAGCAGCAGTAAGAGTTGTTGTTTTTCCGCTAACTTCCGGTGAGGGGAGGCAGAAAGTAGAAAAGCAACGCGAGGATCAGGTAAACCGACAAGAGCTGAATTCCTTCGAGCCAATTTGTTTCACCGTCTCCGCTGATCTGGAAGAGGATGTAAACCGCCAGAGCCACCCCGCTGATTTCCGGCAGCGAGAATTCCAGGTCCATCGGCCGGCCAAACAGGAACGAGACAAACACCAGGACCGGGGCAACAAACAACGCGATCTGCAGGCTTGAACCCACGGTGATGCTCAGGCTCAGGTCCATTTTGTCTTTCAAGGCGGCCATCACGGCGCTGGAATGTTCTGCCGCGTTGCCGATCACTGCTACGACCACCACGCCCACGAAAACTTCAGATAAACCCAAGGTTTTCCGTGCCGATTCCACGGTACTGACCAGGACCTCAGACATCACCGCCACCGTGATCGTGGCAAGCAAAAGGACAAGAATTGAACGCGTCAGGGACCAGCCTTCACCGGTTTCCTCAGTTTCCTCGCCTCGGAAAAAGTGTTGGTGGGTGACGAGCGAAAACCACAGGACACAGCCGTATGTGATAAAAAGGACGAGGGCAATGGCGAGCGACAAGCGCTCCTGCAGGAGCTGGTAACCCGCCGCGTGCCGCAGGTCTGCGGTGACGTGGAAAATGGTTGGGGTAATCAGCGCAATGGAAGCCAGCGTCAGCGACGTGACAGCCGCTCTGGTCCCGGATCGGTTGAAGCGTTGTTCCTTGTACTTGATGCCGCCTCCCACGATGGCCATGCCCAAGACCAGGAGCACATTGCCGATAATCGAGCCGGTGATGGAAGCTTTCACCACGTCGGTCAAACCCTTGGAGAGTGCGAATAGCGCGATGATGAGTTCGGCGGCGTTCCCGAACGTGGCGTTCAGCAACCCGCCGGCCCCCTGCCCGAGGTGAACAGCCAGGTGCTCCGTGGCCTTGCCCATCCAACCGGCCAGCGGGATGATGGCCAAGCCAGCAGACGCAAAAAGCGCCAGGTCATGGTGCCAAGGCGCGTAATACCTGATGGCCAGCGACACAGGGATGAAAAGCAAAAGCAGGTTTAGGGATAGCAAGCTACGGAACCGCAGACGCTTGGTCATCGTAGCGGCGAACATGCGTGAAGAAACGGCGTCAAGCGAGGGCGGGCGTTAAATTCTACGCAGGAATTGGAGGGTGCGAAGCGGCAAAGCCCATTGCCGTCATGCTCAGCCTCCGCGGAAGGTACGTAGAGCGAATCTGCCGAGCAATGCGCGTCGTCAGGCACCGACCAGGCCGGGCAGGTCAGCCAAGGAGTCCAGGACGGCGTCAGGACGGATGCCCGACTGGTCCAGTTGTTCGGGCCGGAACTTGCCGGTACGGACCAGAACGCCAGCGCAACCTGCCGCGATGGCGCCGCCTGCGTCCGCTTCCAGGTCGTCGCCCACGACGATCGTGTCTTCGGGGGCAACCCCGATGCCTTGACACGCCACCAGAAAGAATTCCGGCGACGGTTTTCCGATCAGGGTAGCCGTCCGTTGGGTTGCGTACTCCAAGGCTGCCACGGTTGCTCCCACGTCGAGGCAGAGACCATCAGGTCCCCGGAAGTACCGGTTTTGGGCCAAGGTCACGAACGCCGCTCCGTCCAGAAGGCAACGAAAGGCATGGTTGAGCTTCTGGTAGCTCAACTCATCGCCGAGATCGCCGACGATGACAGCCTGGGGTGAGTGCTCCACAAACTCGATGCCATCCAAATCTTCCCGCAGAGAGTCCTTCAGCAATGGGTAGCAGTGGGTGAGGCCATGCTGGACGAGGTATTCCCGCGCAATGGCCGGGGCGGTCACGACCTGGTCCGGCTTCAGGTTCAACCCGAGGCTACGCAGCTTGGTCAGGATGGCCGAGCGTGGCCGGCTGGTGGTGTTGGTGACGATCCGGTAAGGGAAGTTTTGTTCATCCAGCCAAGCCAATGCTTCAACGGCACCGGGAATCAGGGATTTGGCCCCGGCCACGGTTCCGTCGAGGTCAATCAGGAAACCGCGGGGCTGAGCGGGAAGCGCCATACCGTGGCAAGGAGAGCATAAACCAGGCCGCGCCGGGCAGAACGTGTCGGGGTATCGGCGTGACGGGGTGTCGGCGTGGAACAACATGGGGTCGCGTCCGCCCGGCAGGGCGGCGAGTCCCATCGCCGCCGGCGCGACGCAACAGGGCCTCTGGTAGGGTCGCGTGTCCCCACGCGACCTCCTCAAGCGCCCGCACAAGGGTGGCCCGCCTCAACCCTCCGGCCGGCAAGGAACTGCCGCTCGTGCCGGGGAAACGACGAAGGCCGGCGGGAGCAGGTGGCCAGGAATAAATAATCAGGCAAGGCTTCCGAGGCGTCGCAACCGAAGGACAGGCTCACCCGCTTCTCGGGACGCCGCCAGGTCCACGTCAAATTCCGCCACCCAATCGTTGGTTTCTTCCGGATCAACCAGCATTTGCTGCACCTGCCAGCGGCGCTTGTCCTCTGAGGGGGTAACGTAAGTATGGCGCAGGTTGCGGGCCTCAGGGTCCAGACGGAAGCGCTCGTGGTCCACGTGGTAAACCTCCAGCGCCCGGCGGAGCCGGTCGGCCGTCCACGGTTCGTTTTCGTCGGAAGCGGTCGAGTTTACGGCGGAAAGGGCCACCTCAAAGTCGCCCGTGAGGAGGTCCCGCAGGAAAGTAAAGATGCGGTTGCGAACGGCCGCAAGAAAGGCTT
>DASWVC010000072.1:0-2572 GCA_036401335.1 Chthoniobacterales bacterium | reverse complement strand
TGCTGCAGGACCTGCAGCAGGAGTTGGGGCTGACCTACCTCTTCATCGCTCACGACCTCGCCGTCGTCGAGCACCTCAGTCAGGAGGTCGTGGTCATGCACCAGGGGCGCGTGGTTGAGGCCGGGCCGGTGGCGGAAGTTTACGGCTCACCGCAAAGCGAGTACACCCGCACCCTGCTCGCGGCTGTGCCCAGCGTGTGACCCGCCCTCGCAAGGCTGTCCGCTTTAGCCCGCGGCCGGAGGTTGCAATCACCGGCCAACCCTCTACCCTTGCACCGTTCATGAACCTGTTTCTCCGTAAATTCTTTCGCATGAACTGGCTGTTAACAGCCATGGTCATCGCGCTTCCCATTTTCGGGGTCATGGCCATTTACAGCGCCACTTACATGCGGGCCGAAGGTTACCTGATCCAGATGTGGCACCGTCAGGCGGTTTTCCTTCTCATCGGCGTTGCCGCCTATTTTGCCGCTTCCCTCATCGATTACCGGACCTGGCTGCACAACGTCGTCTTTCCCTTGATCATGTACCTGGGCGGGCTCGGGTTCCTCGTGCTGACTCACTTTATTGGCCGGACAACTTACGGTGCCCGAAGCTGGCTTGACTTGGGCCCCATCAGCTTTCAACCCGCTCAATTGGCCATCATTGCCCTTTTGCTGCTGCTCTCGTGGCTCCTGGCCAACACGGAAAACTGGGTCGGTTTCTGGCCCACCATCGGCCGCATCCTGGGCTGCGGCGCGATCATTGCCCCGCCATTTTTGCTGATCCTGATCCAGCCGGACCTTGGGGAATGCCTTGTCCAGCTCCCCATGATCATGGCCTTGCTGTTCGTCGGACGGGTGCCAAAACGTTACCTTCTCGTAATGCTTATCGTGGTGATCGCGCTTGTGCCTGTGGTCGCCAATTTCGGCCTCAAACCCTACCAGCGCGACCGGTTAACCAGCTTCATCAACCCTGACCTCGACCCCCAGGGTGCTGCCTGGAACATCAACCAAGCCCTGATCGCGATCGGGTCAGGCGGATTCTACGGCAAAGGGTTCACTGCGCCAAATACCCAGGTGGCCCTCGGTTTCGTGCCGGCCACCATCGTCCACACCGATTTTATCTTTACGGCCATCACCGAACAGCTCGGGTTCGTAGGTGGCCTTACCCTGCTGGTGGCCTTTGCCGTGCTTCTTTTAGCGGGGCTTCTGATTGCTGCCGGTGCTCCCGACGAACTGGGACGGCTGATCTGCGTCGGGGTGGTCGCGCTCATGTTCACCCACATCTTTATGAATATCGGCATGAACATCTCCGTCACCCCGATTACCGGCGTTCCCCTCCCCCTGATCAGTTACGGCGGCTCGTTTCTTGTCCTGATCCTTTTCGCCCTGGGCATCGTGCAAAGCATTTGGGTGCACCGCCGGCCCTTTGCCGGCAACACCCGTGCCGGCTACGGACGCTGAAACAATGAACAGCAATGAACAGCAAAGTCCCGGAGGCAGGGAAGCGTTGCTGAAAATAGGGCGTGCATCAAATGGAAGCGGATTTCGCTCCGGAGGCGCAAATTCACACGGGCCTCTATCGGGATTCTTCTAAGGTCCGCCAGGGTCTACAGCCTTCAACCTACTGAATGATGGTCGTTGTTCATTGTTCATTGTTGTTCATTGTTTCAGCCTCCCACGGCCTGGTATTTCCGCAGGCCGCGAGCCCAGCAGAACCGCGCGGCGAAAAACATGAACCCCACCCAGAACGCCTGGACGGCCAGCCCTTGGTACACCCCAACACCGGTGACCTTCTGCTGAAGCACCGCCACCGGAAAATAAAGCTCGTAGGGGAAAGGCGACCAGTTCACCACTTTCTGGAACGCAACGGGCATCATGCCCAGCGGGAAAAGGTGGCCGCTTAGAAAGTACTCAAACGAGTACAGAATGAACACCACGGTCGAGATTTCCAGCATCCAGAAAGCGAGCGTGGCTACGCAAAAGGAGATGAAAAACTGCAGGAACGCAGCCATCCCGATGCTCACCAGGCTGCAGATCCAAACCTCGGCCCGGCTCGGCCATTGCAGATAGTGGCGAAACGCGAAAAAGATCACGACCAACACCGGGAACGTGACCACGGTGTAAAGCAGCCGGCTGCTGGCGAAAATGCAAAACCGGTAAGTCAGGTAATTCACTGGTTTGACGAGAAAATTGTTGATCAACCCGTCCCGGATATCGGAAGCCACCTGCCACTCGTCGTCGGTTGGTGTGATCAGGCTGTCCAGAAAGAGCACCAACAAGAAATAGAAAATGATTGACCCGTAATCGTACTGGTTGATGCCCGAGCCCCTTTCTTTAAAGATCGCAGCCCAGATAAACACGGTGCCGAGCAGCGGGAACAAACCAAAACACGCCCGCATGAAAAAGTTCCACCGGTAAACAAACGTGTTTTGCAGGCCAATCTCGAAAACCTTCGAGTATTTGCGCCAGAAGATTTTCATGGGGCAGAGAAGAAGGACCGGTACCGAACCGTGGCAGGACAGGCCGACAGCTCCAGCGATTCACGCCCATGATGGCGACCGGGCTAACGTCAGCCTACGCCAGTGTCGCACC
>DASWVC010000071.1:0-9146 GCA_036401335.1 Chthoniobacterales bacterium | reverse complement strand
TGCTCACGTGGAGGTGGGCGAGAACGCGGTCATGGTCGCGAAAGGTTCCGTTGGGACGGTACCCGAACGCAATCACCGCACCCAGCTTGGGCTCGCCGCAGATCACCTTTACCTCTTTGGCGAGGATGAAATGAGCATTCCTTTGCAAGCACGCGCAGCCTGACCCGTTCCCCGGTCCGACCACGCAGGAACGCAAACCGTCGTTTCCGTTGCAAATGGCGCGTGCAGCCCGGATGGAATAGGCTAATTTCCAGGCGACCAGACCTTTCCGTCGGCCAACCGGCGGTCCTCCGCCTGCTGGGTTGACGGAAGGGCTTGGTCAAGGCTTGAGCCGACCCGGTTCGCAACCCCCCGAATGCATTTCTCAACTTACCAAAGGAAACCTGTATGAGTGCTGTTAGTGAAGACCTGCCGAAAAACATGGCCGCCGTTATTTGCCATGGCCCTGAAGATTACCGTCTGGAGGAGCGGGCGGTGCCGCAGCCCGGTCCGGGTGAGGTGCTGATCAAGGTCAAAAGTACCGGCATCTGCGCCAGTGACATCAAGTGTTACACCGGCGCATCGATGTTTTGGGGTGACGAACACCGGGCCGGTTATTGCCAGGCGCCCATCACGCCTGGCCATGAGTTCGTCGGCGAGGTGGTCGCCCTGGGTGAGGGCGCCGGAAAGAAATATGGCCTTGCCATTGGCGATCGCGCCATCAGCGAGCAGATCGTGCCTTGTTGGGAATGCCGGTATTGCCGGATGGGCAAGTACTGGATGTGCCAGGTCCACGACATTTACGGGTTCCGCAAGCGGACTTATGGTTCCTGGGCTGAGTACATGCTTTTCCCGGCCGGAGCATTGAATTACAAGGTTCCGACCGACCTTCCCTGGCACCATGCCGTCTTCATCGAACCGCTTGCCTGCTCGTTGCATGCGGTTGAGCGCGGCGAGATTCAGTACCAGGACACGGTCGTCATCGCCGGCTGCGGACCGCTTGGGCTCGGCATGGTGGCAGGCGCCAAACTGAAAGGCCCGGAGCGCATCATTGCGATGGACCTGAGCGATGAACGACTGGAAGTGGCCCTGCGCTGCGGCGCTGACATCGGAATCAACCCCAAGAAAGAAGATGTGGTGGAGAAAGTCCGTGAACTGACCGGTGGATACGGTTGTGACGTTTACATTGAAGCCACCGGCCACCCCAGCGCGGTAGAGCAAGGGCTTCTCATGATCCGCAAACTGGGCACGTTTGTGGAATTCAGCGTCATGCGTGAAAAGGTGACCGTTGACTGGACCATCATTGGGGACAGCAAAGAATTAAACGTCCACGGATCGCACCTTGGGCCGAACTGCTACCCGGCGGCGATTCGCCTGATTCAACAGGGCCTGTTGCCCATGGACGAGATTGTCACCCACCGCATGCCGTTGAAGGGTTACCAGGAAGGAATCGAAAAGGTGCTGTCCGGGCTGACGTCGGTAAAGGTTACCCTCGAACCGTAACCGTTTCGGCCTGCCGGTGCAGGGTCTGGATGAAAGGTCGCGTCGGAAAGGTCGACTCGGGCTGGGCAAGGTCGATTCCGTTTTCGGGCGAAAACCAGCGACCCGGCCCAGATCCTTATCCCTGCTCATTGGCGGCGGTTGTGGTAGGCTATGGACACGTTAGCGGCCGCCCATGAAAACCATTGCCAGATGCCCGATGGCCCCGGAGGAGTTCGACGGATTACCGGAAAGCACCCAACCCTTCCAACTTATTGAAGGCCAACTGGTCGTGGCTCCTTCACCCGACCGTTTTCACCAGCGCCTTTCCGGAATTATATTCGCAAAGATCTTCCTGTACCTGGAGGATCAACCCGGTTTAGGCGAAGTTTACCAGGCCCCCTTCGATGTCCAGTTGCCGGGCCAGAACGTTTTCCAGCCGGACGTCATGTTTTTTGGCCGGGATCACCTGGACCGGCTCACCGACCGCCGGGCCATCGGCGCCCCCGACCTGGTGGTGGAAATCCTCTCGCCTTCCACGGCCGGCTACGACCTGAACGAGAAACGCCTCCATTATGCTCGAAGCGGCGTAGCCGAACTCTGGATCGTGGATCCTGAACGCAAACACCTTCGGGTGTACTTTCCGGGGCAGGGTATCGAAATGCCCGTGCGCGTCCTCAAAGCCGGCCAAGTGCTAACGACCGATCTTTTACCAGGGTTCAAGCTGCCTTTAAATCGGCTCTTCCGCTGAACGTGTTTTGCGGCTCGACGAGGGCACGGCCTCTCGCACGCGAAACGTGGAGGTCTTTGTGAGCTGAGCAACGTCTACTCTTAGCGCATAACCTTGGGATGCGTCGGCTCCTCAAGGTCAAGCAGGTACGGAAGGCTGATCACCTCGCCTGAGGTCAGGCGAGCAGCGAGCCGGAGCGACAACAGCGTCGGCGAACGCCAGCCCTCGGCGAGGCAGAAACGTTTTTCAGTTGTGTGCATCAACGGTGTGGTGGCGCTTTCGAACGGAATTGGATGCGCCTGGTTGTCCTTCAGCCGAAACACCCAGAGGCGTCCTGCCCGGCGGTAATTGAACTCATCCAAGGCCACCAACGACGACGTGGCGTTCCAACGAATGGTTGCCCGAATGGCATGCCGCGCAGCCAGGCCCTGGCCCTGGTCCCAAAAGTAATCCTTTACGGTCGCGAGCACCCGCGTTCCCGGCAACTCCGTCAGTTCGTACCGGACCGGATTATCGGTCCGAACCCGCCATTCGTAATGCTGGTCGGGGCTGCGGGCGTTGCCCAACGGCTGGGTTACGGGGGTTTGCCCGCTCGCTGACGCCGCAATGCCAGGCAAAAAAATCAGCAACAGGGCCCAGCAAACGCGTGTTTTCATTTTCATGCCTTCTTAAAGTCAATGCCCCTGTTTCCATCCGCCGCCGGCGTAAACGACGTAAACTTGCCCGTACTCGCTTGAGCCGATCCAGTTGGCAAACTGACTTTCTACTTGTTGTGAACTGCGTCCCTGGGCCGAACTCCGGAGGTCAATCCGGCCCAAACTGCCGGACCCGTAGTCGCTTTTGCCGGCATCGGTGGCGGCCCAGGAGCGGGTCGCCCCCGTGTCGATGGCCTCGACGTATTGATCCGTGGCAGGAATGTACAGCAGGGAATGGGGCGGTACGCGGTTAAAATCCACCGCCGCCGTGGTGCCGTCCACCCCGACCGGGTTGCCGTCGGCATCCGTGGTGCCGCGCCAGTTTCGCATGGCCACCGTCGGGCTTGGCCAATCGGAGTCCACATCCGAGTAAACCGTGAGGCGGGCCTGGTACGGCGTCATCCCGGCCAGTTCCTCCGCGGTGGGCGTGCCGAGGCCGAACCGGGCCCGGAACGCTTGCTGATTGGCGTCGGCATCGCTCCCGAGCACCCGGAGGTCGCCTCCTGCGGCGGAGCCGCTCCCGATGGTGGGGCCGGCACCGGGGTTGGGTTGGTTTCCTGAGCCGGCCTCCGGCGACGGCGAGGGCACGGTCAGGTTAAGGCTGAGGTTCGCTTCCGAGTCGTCGCAACCGCCCAGGCAGGCGGCCAGCAGGCAGCCAAGCAAGAAACGCAGGAAGCAGGCCAGCAGGCAAATCCAGTTCACAATAACTGGATATAAATGTGTTTTGAAAAGGTCAAGAATCCAGATAACAAAATTTTATGATGTAATTTGTTGCACGCGTCAGCCGGCCGCCAGGCAAACGGTACGCCCCGGTTCGACTCGTCGTGAGAAACCTGCTTTACTGGCCTTGCCCCCATGAAAATCACCGAACTTGAACTGTTCAAAGTGCCACCCCGCTGGTTGTTTCTTAAAATCTCGACCGATGAAGGCCTGAGCGGCTGGGGTGAACCCGTGATTGAAGGACGGGCCGACACCGTCGCGGCTGCCGTAACCGAACTGCGCGAGTACCTCGTCGGACGTGATCCCGGTCAGATCGAGGACATCTGGCAAACCCTTTACCGTGGCGGGTTCTACCGTGGCGGCCCGATTTTAATGAGCGCCCTGGCCGGCATCGACCAGGCGTTGTGGGATCTCAAAGGCAAGCGGCACGGCTTGCCGGTTTACGAATTCCTCGGAGGAAACGTTCGGGACCGCATCCAGGTGTACGCTTGGATCGGTGGAGACCGCCCGCAGGACGCCGCCGCGGCCGCCCTGGAAAAACGATCGCAGGGCTACCGGGCGGTGAAAATGAACGCCTGCCCGGAAATGGCTTACGTTGCTACCCCGCGGCAGGTTGACGCCGTGATTGAGCTCGTCGGCACGGTGCGCCAAGCAGTCGGCCCGGATTTTGGCATTGCGGTCGATTTCCATGGGCGGGTGCATCGCCCCATGGCAAAGGTCATCGCGCGTGCCCTGGAACCGTTTCGCCTCATGTTCATTGAAGAACCCGTTCTTTCGGAGCACCCCGAAGCGGTGGCGGAAGTGGCGCGGCATGCCACGGTTCCCATTGCCTTGGGCGAGCGCCTCTTTTCCCGTTGGGATTTCAAACCTTACCTCGGCATGGTGGATGTGTTTCAGCCCGACATTTCCCATGCCGGAGGCATCAGCGAAGTTCGGCGCATCTGCGCCATGGCGGAAGCCTACGACACCGCCATGGCTTTACATTGCCCCCTTGGTCCGCTGACCCTGGCGGCCAGTTTACAGGTTGACGCCTGTTCCGTGAACGCTTTTATCCAGGAGCAAAGCTTGGGAATTCATTACAACGTCGGGACCGAGATGTCAGCGTACGTCACTAACCCGGACGCGTTCCGTTATCAGGACGGCAGCGTTGCCATTCCCGCCGGACCCGGCCTCGGGGTAACCATCAACGAAGGGGCTGTTCGTGAAGCCGTTCAGCGCGGTCACGCCTGGCGCAACCCGATCTGGCGTTTGCCGGACGGTACCATCGCCGAATGGTGAGCGGCAGGAGGCAGCGGGCGCCGGTCTTCGCCCGGCCTGCGCCGCAGCCGGCCCGGCGCAACGAGTCAACCCAAACGTATCCATGCCATGCGCGGTAACCCAGCCCTGAGAATCCTGGCCGTGGTGGTCGGGTTTGTGTTACTGGGAATAATCCTGGCCCGATTGACCGGCGCGTCCACCGGAACGGGGGACCCAGCCGGGTCGAGCCGGCCGGCGCCTCCCGGCCAGCCGAGTGCTCAAGCCGGTTCCGTCCCGGAAAAACTGCGCTTGGAAACCCGGTTTGCACCAGCCCCCTTGGATTTCAGCCTTCGGTACCTTGGACGCACGCTGCTGGAAGGGCACGGACCCGGGCAGGTGTTTGCCGCGGACTGGACTGCCTCGTTGCCGCCGGAAGGTGCTGACCTGGTGATCTCGGCGACCTGGCCGCCCGCAGAAGGACAATCCCCGGCGGCTGCGCAGGTCACGGTAACTTATCCGGATGGAACCGTTGCCGCGAAAACTTTCTGGCTGTCGGACGAATCGGGCCCAGCGAACGGACGGCAATTGCACGATGTGTTGACCATTTCCGTCAACCCCCGTGCGCCTTCCTCATGAGGGTTGAGCGGCCGCTTCGACCGGGTGCGCGTGCCAAAGGCGGGCCTTGTCAAATCCTACGCCGGGGCCGACCGGGAAAGTCCGTTTAAAGTTTTACTTGCGTTTCTCCTCGCAAATCCGATGATAGGACTTCGTTTGCTCTAGTTCGAAGCGTGGTGGATCGTCAGGTGAGGTAGTCTTCTCGATGGTGATTTGAAACCCGAATTTCGGGAACGGCTCGGTAGCTGGCAATCGTTGGTAAATCACCCTAAATTCATGAAACTTTACGTAGGAAATCTGTCTTTTAACACAACCGCGGACGATCTCCAGGATGCCTTCCAGGCATTTGGTACCGTCTCCGCCGTAGACTTGATCAGCGACCGCGACACCGGCCGCTCACGGGGCTTTGCCTTTGTGACGATGGGAAGCCGCGCTGAAGGCAAAGCGGCCATTGAGGGAATGCAGGGACGCGAATTGGACGGCCGTACCCTAAGTGTGAACGAAGCCCGGCCTAAAGAAGAACGTTCCGGTGGCGGTGGTGGTAACCGTTCCGGTGGCCGTCCTTATTCTCCTTCCCGCCGCTAAGCGACAGTAAAGGTTTACAAATTCCGGTCGTAGGGTTTTGATGAAAGATTCCTGCGACCGGAATTTTGGCTTCGGGCCATCTCGGTTATTTTATTCTGCGAAACAATAAAAAATTCAGTTCCTTCCGACGCTGAAACCCATGCAATCCCTTTTTCCACGCATTCCGTTTGAACGGGTCAACTGGCTCGTGAGTTCCTTTTTAATCGGCACGCTGGCCCTGACGCTGACGGCGGTGCCGGCTTACCTGTGGTGGTTTGGGCTGGACTGGTTTCAGGTGGCGCTGTTCGTGGCCATGTTTCTGGCCTGCGGCTTTTCAATTACGTTGGGTTACCACCGGCTCTTTTCGCACCTTACCTTCCAGGCGCACTGGAGCGTGCGGCTGTTAACGCTGGTCTTTGGGGCGGCAGCCTTTGAAAACTCGGTGCTGCTGTGGGCATGCGAGCACCGCAAGCACCACAAACACGTCGACGACGAAGAGGACGACCCGTACTGCATCTCCAAAGGGCTTTTTTACGCCCACATCGGCTGGCTGTTGTTCAAGCTGGACCCGCCGCGCCCCTTCGACAACGTGGCTGACCTGCAGAGAGACAAGCTGGTGATGTGGCAGCACCGCTACGTGCAGTGGATCGGTGCCGGGGTGGCCTTTGGGTTGCCGGCAGTCCTTGGCTACGCCTGGAACGGATGGCGTGGGGCGTTAGGGGCCTTCCTGATCGGCGGAGTAGCGCGGGTGGTCGCGCTGCAGCACTGCACCTTCTGCATCAACTCGCTCTGCCATTACCTGGGATCCCAGCCCTACTCGTCGCGCTGCAGCGCGCGCGACTCCTGGCTCATGGCGCTGGTAACCTTGGGGGAGGGCTACCACAACTACCATCACGAGTTCCAGCACGATTACCGCAACGGGGTTAAACCCTGGCAATTTGACCCGACCAAGTGGCTTATTTGGATGTTGTCGAAGGTAGGCTTGGCGCACAGACTGCGTCAGGTGCCCGAGGAAAAGATCGCCTTGGCCGAACTGGCCGAAGCGCAACGCCGCCTGCAGGAGCGTTTGGCCCACCCAGGCCTGAGCGAAGCGGCTGCGGCCCAAGTTGCAAACGCCTGCCAGCGGCTGCAAGCGGCCGCCCAACGCTGGGCCGAACGCAAAACGGAACAACTCGAGGGCACCCGCGAAGGGTTGATCGAGCTCCGACGGGAAATCCGCGCCGCTATGGGCGCTTTCAGGCTGGTTCAAGTGCAGGGCTGAGCTGACCGACAGAACCATTTGCAGGCAGACGTGCTAAAACAATGGCAGCGTCTGCCTGCTTAAAGGCAAACCTGCGTTTCAGCCCCCAGGCCTCATTTAAAGAGGTTACTTCTTTGCCTTTTGGACTTGCTTCGCAGCTGTGGCGTTCTTCTTTTTTTGAGACACCGCATTCTGTTTAGCTTGTTTCTGCGCTGACTGCTTTTGCGCCGCTTTTGGAGACTTGTCACCCATGTTGCAGATCCTACTGCGGCGAAGGGTGCTGTCAAAGGCGGAAGTACGGTGGCGGAAGGGTTGTTTTATTCCAAGGGGGTAAACGCAATGCTTTTGCCGCGTGCGGCGCTCTCGTAGGACCCGTAAACCAATTGCAAGGTTTTCAGGTTATCCTCACCGGTCGTCTCGCCTGCTCCCTGGCCCCGTAATCCATTGGCCAGGTTACGGTGACAATCCACAATGCTGGCATGAAGCAGTGCATAGCGCGGATCGGCCCAGGAATAAAAAGGCGGCTGTACCCGGTAAGAATGGGTTCCGGCCTCGTCGGTGAGCCGGACCCACAAGTCGGGCGCGAGTTCCGCCGAGCCCTCTGTGCCTTCCACGAAAATAAACGTTTCCGGAAACCGTTCGTGCTCTGTTCGGCTGGCGTAGCTCAGGTTGCAGGTAACGGTCACGCCGCTTCTCATTTCCAGCAGAACCGTCGCGACGTCTTCGCCACGAATCCCGGGACGGATCCGTTGCGTCACGGCATTGAGGCGTCGGGCTTCGCCAAAGAGGAAACGGGCGACGTCGAGCAGGTGGGAGCCGACGTCGGTGAGAATGAACCGCTCGAGCTCGGCCAGGAACGGCTGGTTGGTGAAAACCGGAAAACTCGAATTAAAATCCAGCCTGGCCCGGAAAGGC
The DNA here is from genome assembly GCA_036401335.1 of Chthoniobacterales bacterium. Classification (GTDB taxonomy): domain Bacteria; phylum Verrucomicrobiota; class Verrucomicrobiia; order Chthoniobacterales; family JAFAMB01; genus DASWVC01. Next base: position 973 of record DASWVC010000071.1, on the reverse strand, counting down.
GCTCCGATGGCGCCGCGGTCAAGGACGGCTTTAAGTTCGCGGATCGGGCGTTGCCAACGCCAGTTTTCATGCACAAAAAGGGGTATGCCCGCCTGCCGGCAGCCGTTCACCATTTCCTGTGCAGTGCTCAATTCGTTGGCCATCGGCTTCTGGCAGATCACCGGGATTCGATGACGGGCACAAAGCCCAACTAAATCGGGGTGGGTGTGCGGCGGCGTGATCACATCAACCACATCGGGCACGACCTCCGCCAGCAACCGCTCCGCATCGGTGAAAAACCGTCCCTCCGTCCAAGCTTCGGCCGCCATCCGCGCCTTCGCCTCATCCGGGTCGCACACGGCGATGCACCGGACGTCGGGCAATTCATGCCAGGCAGCCAGCTGAAAACGGCTCCAGAAGCCACAACCAAGGACAGCTACACGCAACGGTTCCATAAGGGATAAGGGATACGCGCGTCTGCCGTTAGTCGCTTCATGCGAATTCACCAAACATGACGGCGTACGGCGGGAGTTCCAGGAGATCTGGCGATGAGGACGGCTCCGTTGGCAGCGGATTTTCCTGAGCACGGAAGGCAGCCAGGGTGCCCTCATGCAACGTGGCTGCTCGAAACGGCCGGCACGCGCCACGCAAAATAATGGGCTGAATGTTACCTTCCAGGTTGGCGACGAGCAATTTGTCCGCGCCTTCCATGGTCTCGTAATGAATCCAGGCCAGGCGCGGCGTGCAATGGGTTTGCCGCAAACGCGTCCCTTGGCCCAGCGCGGCGAACACGTGGTAAACCGGGAAAATTTCCCGGGTCAAAGCGGGAAAACCGGGGTGCGCAACCGCAGTTTCCGAAAAGAGGCCTTTCCAGCCCGCGACCTCAAAGCAGGTAATACTTGCCGTTCGTTCGTGGTCCAACAAGTTTGCGAGGGTGCCCACGGTCCAGGCGGCCGCTATCAGTTCACGTTGGCGCGGGTCCACGGCGAAGGGC
>DASWVC010000070.1:0-8038 GCA_036401335.1 Chthoniobacterales bacterium | reverse complement strand
CCCGGCGGCGAAGGGACTCGCCGCCCTACCGGACCCCCGGTTGCCTCCACGCGCCGAGATCAGGGCCTTTTCAGGCCCAGAGGCCCCTGCCTTGAGGTCATTGCCCCCACACGGACACGTTCTTCATCCGTGCACGCGAGTGCCCACCTTAAGGCGCAAGGCGTTCAGGGCGATGAAGCCGGTGGCGTCGGACTGGTTGTAAGCCTGCGTGGGGTCCGCTTCCATAGTCGCGATGTCGGGATTGTAAAGGCTCACGGGCGATTTGCGGCCTGCGGCGATGACGTTGCCCTTGTACAGCTTTACCCGGACCACCCCGCTGACGTGGCGCTGCGATTCGGTAATTAACGCCTGAAGGGCCTCGCGTTCCGGCGCAAACCAGAATCCGTTGTAGACCAGCTCCGCATACTTCGGACCAAGCCCGTCACGAAGGTGCATGACTTCGCGATCCATCGTCAGGGATTCGAGTTGCCGGTGGGCGAACAACAAGATCGTGCCGCCGGGGGTTTCGTACACGCCCCGGCTTTTCATGCCGACAAACCGGTTCTCAACCATATCGACCCGCCCAACACCGTTGCGGCCACCCAAGAAGTTTAAGGTTTTCATCACCCAGAACGGCGATAACTGAACCCGCCCTTCCTGGGTGGTGGACGGATTTCCGGTATAGCCCAGGCGTGTTAACAGCGTGCTGAGGTCTGGGTGACCCAGGGCGACACAGATTCCGGCAGCGAACTCCAGCTCCAGGTATTCCGCCCGGTCAGGAGCTTCTTCCGGGGAAACACTTAACCGGTACATGTCGCGCATGCCTTCCGCGCTCGCATCAATCCACGGGTCTTCAAGCACCCCGCTTTCATAACTGATGTGGAGAAGGTTACGGTCCATCGAGTACGATTTCTTCGCGCTGGCCGCGACGGGGATGCCTTGCCGTTCGGCATACTTGATCATCTCGGACCGGCCGGGAAAACTTTCCCGGAACCGCTCCTGTCGCCATGGTGCGATCACTTCGATTTCCGGGGCCAACGCGGCCGCGGTGAGCTCGAACCTGACCTGGTCATTGCCTTTCCCAGTGGCACCGTGGGCAACGGCTTGCGCCCCTTCGGTGCGGGCAATCTCAACCATCCGTTTGGCGATCAGCGGGCGTGCAATGCTCGTGCCAAGGTAATACTGGTTCTCGTACAACGCAGACGCCTGGAACATCGGGAAAATAAAGTCCCGGGCAAACTCTTCCCGCAGGTCGTCGATGTAACACTTGGAAGCCCCGGTCTTTAGGGCCTTCTCTTCCAGGCCGTCCAACTCCTCTCCCTGCCCGACGTCGGCACAAAACGCAATGACCTCTGCGTCGTAAGTTTCCTTGATCCATTTCAGGATCACCGAAGTGTCCAGTCCCCCTGAGTACGCGACGACGATTTTCATGGCGGATGCACCAATGCACATCCGCCCCGGTTCGTCGAGACGGGAGAAGAAATTGTATCAATTGGATGAATGGTAACAACGTGATCAATGGGGAGGGAGTGTGCTGCGGCTCGATGCTGCATTACACCGACACGCTGCGGGCACTAAGACCAGGACCTTTGGGCCGTCCAAGGGCACCGGATCGAGCGGCGGTCCGGTAGGGCGGCGAGTCCCTTCGCCGCCGGTCCCGCCCGCACGGCTGAGGCCGCCTGAACTCGTCAACAAAAACAGAAAACAGAAGTAACAAAGGATCAAAAAACCAGCCGCACGCCACCCCGTTATTGCAGGACCTGACGCGCACAACTCGCAAGCCACCCCGTTATTGCAGAACTTGACGCACACAACCCGGCGGCGAAGGGACTCGCCGCCCTACCGGACCCGCCGTTATCCCGTGGCCGTCTTCGGGGTCGTCACGTGCGGTTCCTTGAGGTACCGAGGCTCGACCGAGTCCGTCCAGGCCGAGCGGCGGCTCAGGAGGTAACGTGCGGACGGGGCACGCCGCTCGGCGTTCAAGCCCTCGGGCAACGGGGTGACGGCAAAACCTGGCACCCCGTGTTGTGCGGTCCACAGCCCGGCCAGCGTTTCAGTGGGTACGAGGCGGGGCCCGTCGACCACCTGGCCCTCCCGAACCCGGGCAAAGAAAAACGTTCCCCGCCGGGCGTTCCCGGCGATCGCATAATCCTGTCCGGCAAACCCGAGAATGGACAGGCAACCGGCCAACTCGCACCCGAAAGCCGCTTCCAATCCGATCGCCGTGGCCGCGGCGATGCGCAGGCCGCTGTAAGAACCGGGGCCGGTCCCGACGACAACGCGGTCGAAACGCGGCACCCGTTTGCGTGCGCCGGCGAGCGCCAGGGCCAACTGGCCGGCGCCCCGAAAGGTGGCGGTCCAAAGCGGCTCGGTTTCAACCGCCAAGGCAAGGCTGCCTTCCTCGGTGGAGTTCTCAAGGGCAAGTTCAATCACCAGTTTACCTCCCGCTCGTGCTCAGACCGGACAATCAACCGGATGTGCCGGGTAACCGCAGGCAGTCGTGCGGGGAACCGGCCCGCCCATTCGATTACCGTCACGCCAGGTTCCCCAAGGCACTCGTCGTAACCGATCAGGTCCAGGTCCGCGGCACCGTCCAACCGGTAAAAGTCAAAGTGGTACACCGGCAGCCGCCCGCCATGGTACTCATGGACCAGCGTGAAGGTCGGGCTGGTAACGGCGTCATTGCTGCCAAGGCCTTCAACCAATCCTTTCACGAATTCCGTTTTGCCGGCGCCCAGGTCGCCATGGAGGGCAATCACATCGCCGGCCTGCAGGGAGGCGGCGAAACCGGCGGCAAGGCGCCGGGTTTCTTCAGGGCCGGCGCAAAGCTGGTTCACGGGGTGCTCTGGATTCGCGGATCGAAATGGTCGAACCCGCCCCGTCGTGCGCCCCGGACTCGACCGGCGGAGAGTTCACCGACGCAGGTGAGTCTGGGAAACGCTTTTGGCCAACCCGCTTCCAGGGCGACCGCGTCTTCCCTGGCAACGGCAAAGAGCAGTTCATAATCCTCCCCGTCCTGCAATGCCTGCTCGACGGTGCAACCTCGGTTTACAGGCAAGCGGTCCACGTCAAGGCGATACGCCGTCTGACTTGCCCGGGCCAGCCGGGGCAGATCCTTGGCGAGGCCGTCGCTCAGGTCCATCATGGCATGCACCGCGAGGTGCTCATTGAGCCAAAGCGCCTCCTCCACACGCGGCCGGAAGGTCAGGTGATGTCCTCGGATGGAGCCGCCCAGGCTGCCCGTCACGTAAAGTTGATCGCCCGGTTTTCCCCCGGCCCGCGTCACGTACCCGCCGCCCGGCACGGACCCGGTCAGGGCGACGGAAACAAAGATCAGAGACGGCGAGCGGGCCGTTTCACCGCCGACCAGGTTGACGTGGTAAACGGTCGCGGCGCGCCGCAGACCGGCATACAACCCCTGCGCCCAGGCCAGCGGCAACGATGGGGGCAGCGCTACGGTGATGAGCGCATCGCCGGGTCTGCCGCCCATGGCGGCGGTGTCGCTGATGGCCCGGCACAAAGCTTTCCAGCCAACCGCCCGCGGCGAAGCGTCCCGGGTGAAATGAACGTTCTCCATCACGCAATCGGTCTTGAGGAGAAGGATTTCCCCGGCGGTCCGAACCACGGCGCAATCGTCCCCCGCAGCCACGAGCACCCGTTCGTCTACCGGCAGCGCTTTGGTCAGCGCAGCCACCACCCGATCTTCACCCAGTTCAGCCAGCTTCATGAGGAAAAAACAGGACGGCAACCAGGTTCACCGCGTTGAACAAGGCGTGCATGGCCATGGGGACAAAGAGCGATCCCGTGACTTCGTAGGCGATGGTGAAAGTGCAACCCAATAGGAAAAGCGGCAGCAAAGCGGGAACGTTGACGTGCACCAAACCAAACAGGACACCCGTGAACACCAGGGACGGGAGCCCGCCGAAAAACTTCTTTAGCACGGTGTAAAGGTAACCGCGAAAGACGAGTTCCTCGGCCACCGGCGCAATCACCACCGCCAGCAGGATGATGGAGATGCGCTGGTCGGCGTGGGTGGCGTCCCGAAAAATCTGGATGATTTCCTGCGGTTCACGGTCTGCTCCGTTCTGGAGCCACTGGCTGATGATTTCGCTGCTGCCGAAAATCAGCGGCAACGCGGCAAAGAGCAGGGCGGCGCCCCAGGCCAGCACCCGCAGGATCGGGAGGCGGTTGAACCCGAATAACTGGCTGATCCGGATGCCGCGGGCCCGGAGGGAGATCAAGACCGGCCCGAGAATCAATGTCCACGACGTCAGGGTTGCGATGATGAGTTGCTGCCCGGAGAAGTGGCTGGGGCTCGGGGTGGCAGTAGACTCGAGGTGCGCAAACGTCTGGAACGCGATGTAAAGGATCAGCGCACTGGCAAACACCACGTCCACCCAGGTCAACGGTTCCGTCTCGACCTTGCCCGTGCGTCCGGTGTACACCGACCGGAACAGGCGCAGGTAGATGGCGAAGCTCACCGCCGTCAACAGCGCGGCAATTAACAGAACGGGATAACTCATGGTGAAACGGAAGGTCGTGGAAAGGAAGCAAAGAATGCCACGGATCAAAAAATGCCACAAATGGAAGCGCAGGACCATCCGACCCCCCTCCCCTCAGGTGATTCGTCAGCTCGTGGCATCTTTTGACCGGTGGCATTCTTTGACCCGCGATGCACGTGTTCGCTGATGTTCGGCAATTCGTTGTCCTTTCGGACACGCACGGCTTGATGCGCCCCGAAGTTGAGCCTTATGTGCAAGGGGCTGATCTGGTCCTGCACGCCGGGGACGTCGGCACGGCCAGGGTGCTGCACTGGCTGCGTGGCTTTGCCCCGACGCTCGCGGTCGCCGGTAACGTGGACGGTCCGGCGCTCAACCTGCCGGCGAACGACCTTTTTCTCGTAAACGGCGTGCTGGTTTATGCGCTGCACGTTCTTGACCAACTCGACCTCAACCCTCGCACGGCGGGCATCGGGATGGTTATTTCCGGGCATTCGCACCGTCCACGGGTCGAGGTGCGGGACGGCGTGCTTTATTGCAACCCGGGCAGCGTGGGGCCGCGCCGGTTCGGGCTGCCGGTCACGCTGGTCCAGATCAAGGCCGACGGGGATCGGTGGCACGGGGCATTCGTGGACCTCGGCGTTGCCGGCGGCAACCGGTCGCCAGGCCCGTTTCCCGGCGACTGGACGTTCGATCTGCCGGCCCGGTAAACGGGTCGCGGCGCGGCGTCAGGCGCGCAGAGACAGGCGCTTTGCAGCCGCTGCGAGTTGGCCATCGAAGGTGAACAACGGCAGGCGCCGCCGGACGGCGAGTTCCAGGTAAACGGCGTCATAGACGGTCAACCGGTGATCGCGGGCGAGCTGCAAGGTTGTGTCGCTGTCAGGTTGGCCATCAACTTGCAGGGGTAATCCCTGGAAGAGGCTCAGGGCAGCCGCTGTCTGGGCCGGTGTGATCCGCTGACGGCGTTCGTTGGCCAACAACAGGTTCCGGACCTCAAACCAGAGCAGGGCGGGAACAAAAGCCTCCTCCTCCTTGAGCCGGTCGAGTGGGTGGAGTGCCTCGGGATGACCTTCATCCGGCAGGAGCCACGATCCGGCAACAGAGGCATCAACGACGAAGGGCATCAGTATTTGTGTCCTTCATGGCGCATCTCAAGGAGTTCCGTCAATCGCACCTGGGGCATTGTCGCGCGCAGTGCTTTCAGCCGTTCGACCGCGGCGCAGCGGTCGTGGCGGCGCACCGTCTCCTCAGGTACCAAGCGGGCAATGGCCCGTCCGTGCCGGGTGATGACGATTGTTTCGCCGCGTTCGATGTCGTCGAGGAGTTGGGGCAGGTGGATTTTCGCTTCAGAAGCCTGGATCTCGCGCATACAATGAACCAGTCGGTTTGACTGGTTGATATAAACACGCTCCTGGTTGGCGCGCAAGCGAGGTTCAAGGGCAGAGTTTTCCGTGTATTTTGTACCAAGGCCGCCGTTAACGGGTTATAACTCCGAGCCGACCGTACGCCGACTGCCTTTGACGGTGTCCGTTCACCTTTGGCGCCGGAATGGCATGCATCAACCCGCCGATGAAGACAAACTACGCAGAGCTCTGGCGGCACGTCAGTGCCCAGTTCGCCTGTGGTCCCGACTCGATCCACGGCCCGACGCACTGGGAACAGGTGGAGCGCAACGGGTTGAAGATCGCCGCGCACAACGGAGCCAACCAGGACGTTGTGCGGCTTTTCGCCGTTCTCCACGATTCGCAGAGGGTGAACGACGGTTGGGACCCCGACCACGGCCCCCGTGCCGCCGGGTACGCGGCCACGCTTCGAGGCACTTGGTTCGACCTGGCCGATGCTGCCTTTGAACAACTCCGGCACGCCTGCCTGCGCCACACCAACGGTGATCTGAGCGAGGACCCGACCATTGGTGCGTGCTGGGATGGGGATCGCCTGGACCTGGTCCGGGTGCGAACCCAACCGGCGGTGCGCCTGATGAGCACCGAACTTGGACGCCGCCTCGCCCTGCAGATTCCTCCGGTCGGTCCACGCCCACCGCACCGCTGAGCGTGAGCGTGCAAACGGCGCTCTCCTCGGCCCGCTTCATCCAGGCCGGCCGCGGCGGCCGGCTACGGAGTTTGCAGCGCGGGGGTCCCCGAGCGGTTGTATCCGAAGAGGCGCCGTGCCTTGATAATGTCCGTGACCCGCGCCGGAACCATCTGCTCCCATCCGGGTTGACCGCTCTGAATTTTCGCGAGCACATCCCGCGAAAAGATGTCCATGACCGCCGGGTTGACTCCGACGACCGAGGTGACGTAATGGTTCTCGAGCAAATAGGCGTACAGATTCCGCAAGGACGCGTTGACTTGAACGTTGCTCGCGCGAATCCAATCGGCGACCCCTTGCGGTTGTGCCGACGCCCCCGGGAGCGGGGCCTGGGCCGCGGCCGGCGAGCAATACCGGTCGAAGGAAGCTTTCTGCATCGGGTAGACGTAAAGCTTGACGGCGTTTCGAAACAGCCGGCCAAAAGACTCCAGGATTCCCCCGTCGAGGTTTTCGTAATACTTTTCGTTAAACACCTCGAGCAGGTTGTTGATGCCGAGCGCGACTCCCACCATCTGCTTGGTGTAGCGCCGGAAGTAAGCTATCAACCGGTAAAACTCCAAGTAATTGGAGATGAGCACGTGATGCCCCAAAGCGGCGAGCGTGTCCACCCGGGCTAGAAAATCTGCGTGGTCGAGTGTTCCCGAGGCCCGCAAATTCAGCATCGTGATTTCCAGCAGCACCACGACGTCCACGCCTTTGAGCACCGGTTCCTGAACAAACTGCGCGAGTGCGCAACGCATCATGTCCTCGCTCACGAGCGTGATGGGCCGGAAGCTTCCGCGTTCGACCAGGATGGCCTTTTTGTAGAGAATTTCCGAGGGCTGAAGGACATCGCCGCCAGGGCCAAACATGACCGCGTTGGTCAGCCCGTGTTCCACCAGCTTCAGGCTCATCACCCGGTTGTCGACGTCGCAGAAGAGGGGCCCGGCAAAATGGATCATGTCCACCTCGATCCGCTCCCCCGACAGGTGATCGGCCAGAGAACGGATGAACTCATCCTGATCCTGGAGGAAATAGAAGGCTCCATAGACCAGGTTTACTCCGAACACGCCGAGCGCGTGTTGCTGCAGGATGTTTTCCTGGTCCCACATCCTCACGTGGAGGATCACGTCACTGGGCGGCGTGTGGGGCTGGGCTTGGAAGCGCACGCCCATCCAACCGTGGCATTCGTTCGTGCCTTTAAACCCTTTGGCTGCCACCGTGTCGGCAAAGACAAAAAAGGAAGTGCGGTCGCCTCGGGTGGTTTCGAGGCGTTCGAGCAGAAGCTGGTACTCATGCTCGAGCATGAGCTCAAGGCGCTGCCGCGAAACGTAGCGACCGACCTTGCCGTAGATCTCGTCGCTGAACTTCATGTCGTAAGCGGAGATCGTCTTTGCGATCGTGCCAGCTGCTCCGCCGGCCTGGAAAAACTGGCGGGCGACTTCCTGGCCGGCACCAATCTCCGCAAAGGTGCCGTACTTTGACTCGTCAAG
>DASWVC010000069.1:0-7421 GCA_036401335.1 Chthoniobacterales bacterium | reverse complement strand
GATGTTAGCCGTAATCAAGTTCAGCGTCTCCTTGACGGCAGAAGCCCGGTAACCGTTGGACGAGTCGCGGGAAGGGGATGCTTCAATGAGCACAAGCGCCTACGCAATCAATGCCCCAGACCAGGAGGAAATCCGGGTGGTGGTAATGGGATTCTTTGCGGCCTGGAACCGCCATGACATGAAAGCATTCGCAGAGCTTTTTGCGGACGACGCGGACTGGATCAACACCGTGGGCATGCACTGGCGAGGTAAGGCGGCGGTCGTCAAGGCACACGAAGTGTTTCACCGCACGATTTTTCAACACACGGAGATGACCCCTGCCGCTACTGAAATTCGAGCGGTCACCTCGGACGTTGCGGTGGCGGTCGTCACGGTCAAAGCCGGCGACTTTACCACACCCGAGGGAGAGCGAAAAACGGGGACTCAGGATCGGTTGTCGCTCATCCTGGTGAAGCGCGAAGGCGGATGGAGGCTCACGCATGGTCACAACACGGTCATTGACCCCAAGGCGCAGCCGTTTGACCCAGTAGACAGCGGCTGGACCGATTAACGGTGAAACAAGTCCCGCAAGAATATTGCCTTTAAGCTCAAGGAGGCATCACTGCCTTCCCAGGCTGCGCGAGAGTCGGCGGCCAAGCACTAGTCGTAGGGGCGGAATAACCGCACGGCGTGAGGGAGCCTTACGAGACGCATCGCACGGCGAAAGTTGTGTCCCCCCTGCTCCCCCGTCGGCCCGGATCCGTAGGGTCGGCCCACAATCGAGGGAGTTGTTCAGCGCGCCTGGGCCGTAGCGGACGCGGAGCAGCCGTCGAGAATGGGGCTTTCTAGCGGACCTCGTCGGAGACGGCTCGTGAACAACTCCCGAGGCATGCCCGCCGTTTAGGCGGGTCTAGGGCCACTGAATCACCACTTCATTGCTGCGGCGGTAGTGATGGCGCCGGTGCCGCCAATAATTGCGACGTGCCTCCCGTTCCCGCCAGCGGTCGTGCCGGTATTGCCGGTAGCGCCAGCCCTCGCGGTCGCCGTACCTGTTGTACCGCCGCTCGTGCCGGTACCGCCAGTAATCGCGGTCATCGTCGGCCTTGGCGTTAATCAGGCCGCCCAAAACGGTCGCGAACAAAACAAGGCAGAGGGTCCATGTTTTCATTCTCATGCTACGTTGGACGTGTGCCTCTTCTGCGGCAATCACTCTAACGCACGCACCGTCCACAACGGCCCCCCCTCTCCGCTTGTGAGCGGTCGAGTGGCCGTGGTAAAGTAAAGCGTGAGCGCAGTTCCTGGCCACGATCCGTTCTTTGGCGTGTACGACCGGAAAGGCGGCTGCATCGCGGTGGGCCAGTCCTCTGACGCTGCCGTGGAGGCCGCCCGCCATCACTTGGCTTTAAGCTCGGCGCAAGAAGTGATGAACCAGTGCAGCGTCGTCCACATCGACCGCGGTGCCTACGAACGGTTTCTGCAACCTTAGTTCGGGAGTGGCCAAGCAATTGCATCCCAGGCAGGGGGTCTGCTTCGTACAGCCGTTCCTGACCATGACCTTGCCCGATCCAAACCTGCTCGCCGCCTGGGCTCAAACCCTTGCCGAGGTTTTGACGCCGGTCGTGCTGATCGCCACCCTCGTTTTCGCCCTACGCGCTCCCCGACCCGAGGGAGGCCAGGAGTAAAGCATCCGGTTTCGCCAGGGCCCGTTCTGGCGCGTTTCGGGGCGTCTAAAGGTCACATGACAGCCAGGAGAAATCCCGAGCGATCCTGAGGCATCCTGGTGAGAGATTTTACCACGGCTGATGCCACCGTTCGGCCTCGGTCAGCCAAACCTTGGTGCCGTCGTCCAGGGTGCGATGCACCTCCGTCCATGGGCTCAGGTCGAGCATCACCACTTCGACGGACGTTTCCAGGGCGTCCAGATCGGGCGGCTTGTAGAGCCGGGCCTCGATTTGCCGGCGGGCGATCTCCTGGGCTTGGGCAAAGGCGGCCTCCACTGTCCGGAGTTGCCGCTTTACCTCGATCGGGTAAAGGACGACCACCGCAAAGTGACAGCGTTCTTTTCGGCTGAAGCGGTCCGGGTCCGGCGGTGAATCGAAGGTGACCCGGATGACACGGTTGAGCTTTTTAGGCAGCTTCCCCTCCCCCACCGGTGACGATCGACTCAATCGCCTGAAGGGAATGCACCCGAATGGACCCTGCCTGATCCACCACGGCCCAAAGCTCGCTTCCCACGCACAGGCGCTCGACGCCCGCGACCGAGTACACCTCGCCCGTTTTGAGCGCGACAATGAACGGCGCAAAGGGAACCCGGCGAAGGCAGGCGATCAGTTCGTCTCGCATCTGAAGCTTACCTTTGCCGCCACCGCCACGGGTTGCTGGCCGGAACGCCGAGCTTCCTCATGCTCCCAGGCCGTCACCTGAGTCCCCTCCCCCACCAAGGCGGCTTTGGGATAATCGAGGCTCACGAACCATTTTAACGCTTCGAAGCTGGGCAGCTCCACGTCGAAATCTTGGCCGTTTGCATACGTAATGCGGTACGCGCTCATGGCCGGTAATGCGCCAGCAGGAAGTACACACCCCCCAGGATCAGGCCGGCAAAGGCCGCCAGCAGCGCGGCGGCGCTGCCCACGATCCAGCGGGTCTGGGTCACCATCGATTCGTGGAATTCCGCCCGTAGCCCTTGCACCTCGGTGCGCAGCGCTTCGCGGGTCATCGCCAGCTCGGCCCGGAGGAATTCGCGGGTGACCAGGCGGTTTTCCTCCCGCTCTTCCATGACTTCCACAATGCCACCCGCCAGCTCGTCGGACGCGCCGACGCTCTTTAGTTTGCGGATGGTTTCGGCGGCGGTCATGGCCGGCCCTCCCCGTCCAGTTCCGCGTTGAACGCTTTTTTGACCTCTGCCTCCGAAGCCGTCTCGGCCAAACGAAGGGCAACCCGCACCGTTTTACTGAAATCGGGGCGCTCGTACCCTTCCCGGTCGCTGCGCGCCGAAAGTTTTTTTAACCGGCTGAGCGCGTCGTCGGTAAAGCTCACCGTCCTTTGAACCGTGGGAACCTCCCGGCGTGGCCTTCCCGGTCCCCTCCCCTTCGGCGCCAGTTCCATGACTTCTTCGGACTGATGCCGGCCAGCGGCGCTGAGTGCGGCCAGGGAATCAATGGTCGGCGTTTCCATTGTTCCATCATTCTGTTTAGAAAGTTTCTTCATGGAAAATCAGGTAATTAGACAGTGTAAAAACTTATTTAATTAAAAAATATAAAAGCATTACCCCAGACTGAGGGCAAGGCTCAACAGCTCAGCCGCTGCCGGTTCGTCCAATGCCTTCCAGCCGTCTTTGGTGCTCGTCGCCCGGTAAATGCATTCGCGCATCGATATGGATGCCTTGGCCACGGGCACGGAGAACTTGGACCGGTCCAGGTTCTGGGCGTCCTTGGTCGCCAGCGTGCCTTTTCGAACCTGATTGAAGACAATCAACGCCTTGGACCCAGGCGTTTTGGTTTTCGCCACCAGGGCGGACGTGTTGACGGTGACGCCCAGGTCAAAGACCAGCGGCCGGGTTGGAATGCAAATCACGTCGGCGGCCCGGATTGCTTTGGCAATCTCCCCGGAATCGAGGCGCGGCGGGGTGTCGATCATGACGAACTCCGGTTCGTCCACGGTCTCAGCAATCTGGTGAAACTTCAGGATGCCGGTTAAGGATTTCTGCGGGTCCAGGTCGATGAACTGGACCCTTCGTCCAGACCTCAGCAGCGCCATGCCCAGCAACAGGCTCAAGGTGGTTTTTCCGCATCCGCCTTTCCCGTTGACCAGCGCAATTGTTTTCACGGTAGAAAAATGGGCTACCAGAAAATCGGAACCCCAGGCAAATTAAAAGCGAATCTAGTTTTTAAATTAAAAATTAAACTAATGTTCTATTTACCCACTACCGTACGGTAAAGGAAACGTCATTTCGAGCGTCGTTCGCCTTGAGCTCTTCGACCTTGAACCGGCCCGTGCTCACCACCAGGGTCAGGGCGCGGGGTTTGCCCTCGGGGGACGGGGGGTTGAACCAGCGGACGTTTCCGCCGAACCCTTGAATGAGCAGGCTGAACCGTTCGGCCTCGGGAAGCTGGGTGGTCAGGGCTTCCACCCGGGCGTTGGCGTCCGCGCTCGCTTTGGCCGTGGCCCAATCCCACGTCAGCCAATACCCGAACGCAAAGCCCGCCAGGAGCAACGACGCGCACAGGGCAGCCAGCCACTCCCACCGGCGCCACCAGCGCACGGGTGGCTGGGCGGCCCGGATGGCGCGCAGGATTTCGTCGGTCTGACGGTCGAGCGCCGCCTGCGCGTCCCGGCTCGCGGGGTCGAACGGCAAAGCCGACGCGCCGACCGGTCCAAGGGCTGCGGTTCCCGGCGCCGGCGTCGCCTGGCCCTGGGGCGCTGCCTTTTGCCATTCGGTCAGGAAGGCTTGGTGGATTTCCACGGTGGCCGCCAGCACCGTCCAGAGCGGGTCACCCTCGGCCAAACGGGCCCGCGCAAACGTCCGGTAGACGGCTTCCCGCAAGGCGGGGGAGAGGTGGGCCGCCGTGACCTGGGAAGGGCCGGGGTCGCCCCGCCGTTCCGGCGGGCTTTGGCCTTCCCGGGTTCCCTGGTTTTCTAGGTTACCCGTCTTTTCCGGGTCGTCTTTGGCCTTTACCTTGCCCTTCAGGGCGGCTGAATCCGAGGCCATCCTTTTTCCCTGGGTTTAGTGGGCTGCTGGCGCGGGTTCCTTAGCGGCCGGCGCGCCAAACACGCCGGACCGGTCGAGCTCGGCATAAATCTGATTTCGCCACGTCCGCACCCGCGATTTGTGCAGGATTTGTAGTGCCGGATCTTCCATCGCTTTGGAGGGCAATTTTCCCAAAGTGACCATGGCCAACATCCCGTGGGCTTCCATGTTGGGAATCTCAATGGTGCGGATCCGGTCGGGAGAAACCTTGCCTTCCAAGAGCGGCAGCGCGGCGTCAAACCATTCCGCAAAGGCTTGGCGGGCAGGCCTCGGCACCGGTTCGTACTCGATCCGGTTGAGGGCGACCAAGTAGGAGGCACGGTCTCCGAGGGTGCTGATCCATTGCACGACGCTTCGAGCAGACCCGGCATGGGGCGTTACGACGCCCACGGCGAGGATCTCCAGGCCCATCTCGGCAATCAGCTCGGCAGTGGCCACGTCTTGCAACCACGTCGCAATGTCACCCGTGGCATTCGCCGGCAGGTCAACGAGCACGTAAGGCACGCCGGCGGCGGCCGAGTCGGTCAAGAGCCGGTCGCGATCCGTTGCGTCCCGAAGGTTCAGAACGTTTCCTTTTCCGCTCAGCCAATGGGAAAAGCAGGAAACTTGTTGGGCGTTCTCGGTGTCGCAATCCATCGTGGTCAGGTCAGCGCCTGTGGATCGCAGGTAATCGGTGATGGCCACCAAGATGGTCGTTTTGCCAACGCCTCCTTTTCCCCCGCACGTCAGGATGATTTTCGTGGCGGTTGGTTTGGTTTTGGTCACGGTCTGTTTTCCAGGGTTGGATTTGCTGGTCATAAATCGTCGTGGCGCATGATTTTTAGGGCAGTTGGTTTGTTCCGGAGCGCCTTTGCCTGCCGGTCAAATTCCGCCACCACCTCGTCGGGCGTCTGGGATGGGGGAGGGCTGGCCGGCGCCTCGGCCGCAGGCCGAACGGGTTTTGCCTTTGGGCCGGGGGACGCAAGGTTGGCGAACGGGTCTTCAAAACCAAACGGCCTGGGTTTTCCTTTTCTCGCCCGGTCCACGGCGCGCTTGTAGAAGTTGTAAACCGTGGTGAGGCCCACTTTTGGGCCTCCGGCATCTTTAATGCCTTCGGCGATTTCCGCCCAGGTGTGCCGGCCCATCCGCATCGTGCGGATCAGCTCCAAGTGGTCCCACAGCGGACTCTGGTTGGGGCGCGGCCTGGGCGCGGGGGTTGGTTTTGCCGGGGTGTTTTTACCTGACATTTGGCAACGTTTCACGCCATTTTTCACCCTTTCACGCACGAGTCAAGCCGAGGGCTAAAATAGGCGTAAAAGGGTGTAAAAATTTACCCATTGTTTGACAATGGGTTTTTCTCCTTGCGCCAGGCGCAAGGGAATAAAGTCTAAAAATCTTGGAATTCTAGGGCGGTGAACAACCCACCAGGGTGAACCCGTCTAAAAATGTGCTACCAATAGGCCTAGAAGCTTTCCATGCTGACCAAGGCAGAAATCAAGAGCGCACAAGGCTGCGAACGCTATTTCGACCGGCATTTAACGACCGAGGAATACTACGGGAAAACCGTGGGGATCTGGCAAGGCGGCCTGGTCGAGAAATTGGGATTAGACCGCGACGTGACCAAGGAAGCGTTCAAGGCCGTGCTTCACAACGTGCATCCGGTGACGGGTGAACGGCTGACGGCTCGGACCAACGGCACGCGCATTGAACACGGCTGGGAACTCCAATCGGAAAGCCGGAAGTGGGAGTGGAAAGCCAAGGAAGTCGATAACCGGGACATCGGTTGGGATTTCACCTACAGCATGCCGAAGAGCGCCAGCGTTTATTACGAGGTGACCAAAGACCGGGAAGTCATGCAGGCCTTTCTGGAGACGAACGCGGCCCTGGTGGGTTGGATCCAGGATGACCTGCAAGTGCGGGTGCGGGTTAACGGGGCAAGCCATGACCGGGACGCGCAAGGCGGGTTGTGCGCCACCTTCTTGCACGAGACGGCCCGTCCGGTCAGCGGTGCGACGGATCCGCACGTGCACTGCCACAACACGTTTTTAAACGTGGCCTTTGATCCGGAAGAGCAACGGCTCAAAGCGGCCAAGTTCCGGAAAGTGATTGAGAACGAATGGCGGTACAAGGCCAAGGCCCATGCCTTGTTTGCGGAAAAGTTGGTTGAGTTGGGCCATGGCCTTCGGAAGACCGCCAACGGCATTGAGATGCAGGTCATTACCCCGGACGAGGTTCAGGCGTTCAGCAAGCGCAGCCAGCAGATTCAAGAACTGGAACGCACCTTGAGGCCCGAGTTGGAACGCCGGGCGGATGCGGCGGTCCATGCGGCGGCGGCTCGGGGAGAAGTCCTTTCACCCGATGACGCTTACGCGGGTGAGAAGGCGAAACTGGCCCGGGAACACCGGCAAGGCAAAGGCCAGGCGACCTTGGAAGGCAAAGCGCTGGAAGACAACTGGCGGGACCAGCTTGCGCCGGGCCGGCTGGAACAGATCACGAAAGACGTTTCGCTCTCCCTGGAATCGGTGGGCCTGATGGAACCCGAAGCAGCCAAGCGGCACACGATCAAACACTGCTTTGAACGGCAGTCGGTGGCCAAAGAATCTGAATTGCTCATTGAATTGCTGAAAGTCGGCATCGGGAGGGTTTCCGGGGCGGAGGCCGAAAGGTTCGTGCAGTCTGACCCGAGGTTGGCGCACTCCTTAGCGCAACCGGGCAA
>DASWVC010000068.1:0-5846 GCA_036401335.1 Chthoniobacterales bacterium | reverse complement strand
CGTCCGCATCGAATTTCCCACTTTGAATCACCTCCACGCCTCTGGCGCGGTACTCGGTCAGCTCTGCCTGGCAGTCATCCACCCATTCCTTGACGTGGTGCAGGCCATCACCGCGTCGTTCCAGGAAATCGGTGTAGATGTTGGCTCCGGTCAGGGGCTGAATCAGCTCAAGCTGGGTGGTGCCGTTCCACACCAGCGCCACGATGAAGCTGTGGTCGATGGGTTGGTTCTTGTAGCGGGCGTCCCTTAGGTCCGGCGCCGAGAAGGTGTACAAGTCCCAGGGCCCGATCCCGAGGCGTTTGGAGTAATCCTCAACGCTTTTTTCGACGTTTTGGACCACGTACCCGACTTGCATGACACGACGTTCCTGGATCTTTTTCATGGGCGGGGGAAAACTTGGGGAGGATTCTTGGGGGAGTGGTTATTTTGCACTGAGCGGTCCTTTGTAATCAGCTATGTTGTCCTTGGTCAACAAATGGACGGGGATGAGGACGGTGGGGTTCGCGGACGTTTCACCCTGAAAGATCTTGAAGCCGACTTCCGCCGATTCCTTACCCAGGCCTGGGAAATCCTGGGCCGGACTTGCTGCGATGAGGCTGTGGGGATCTTTAAGGGCCGTCTGGACTTCAGCGGCGCCGTCAACGCCCACGATAAAAAACTCACTCCGGCGCGCCTGGGTGGCAGCCAGGCCGGTGCCCAAAGCGGTTGGGTCATTGATGGCGAATACCGCATCAATTTTTGGGAAGGCTTGCAACAGGTCAGTCATTACCCGGTAACCGCCATCGCGGCTTGCGCCCGCATTTTGTTCAAAGGAAAGCACTTTGATGTCAGGGTACTTCTGGAAGACGGCTTGCACCCCTTTCACCCGGTCGATGATGGATGAGACCGGGGGCCCGTTCACGATCACGACATCCCCTTTGCCGTTTAGGCGGTCGGCAATGTATTGACCCGCAAGCTCACCCGCTTCCACGTTGTTGGACATCACGGTCGCATCAACCCCTCCCTCGGCGGATACGTCCATCGCGACGACGGTAACCCCGGCTGCCTTGGCCTCACGCACCGCCGGTGCGATGCTTTTGGAATCTGCGGCGTTAAGGATGATGAGGTCGGTTTTCGCCGCGATCAGGGCTGGACAAAGCCGGCCACGCCGGCGGGAGCGGTAGTTCATGGGGGTAAGGGGGAGGAACCGTTCCGGTTCCGGCGCTGGAGCAACCCCGGGGCTAGCTCGAACGACCGATCCTAAAACGATTTAGTTCACCACATAAGGATCTGCCCCTGTTTGTCAATCGGTTTCTCGATGTCCCGCCCTTTCCTCTCACCCGGCCCGCACGGGTCGGTGGCCTTCGCCCTGCTCCCACCAGGCTGGCGTCCGGCAGCGCCCCAGAGAAACGCCTGCAGGCGGTAAACCGAGTTTGACGCGTCGGCGAAAGAGGATCAAGACAACAGGCTTCACATGTCAACCTTGAAAGAAGTTGCCCACGTTGCGGGCGTGTCCGCAGCCACCGCCTCCCTCGCGCTCAACGGCAGGAAGGTGAATGAAGCAACCAGGCAACGGGTTCTACGCACAGCCCGGCACCTGAACTATGTGCCGAACCGCGTTGGACGGATGCTCAAGGCCAGCAAATCCCAAACCATTTCCCTTCTCTTCATGACGTCGAGCCGGCACGCCGACATCGTGCGCCACACCGCCCTTTTCTATTACCTGATCGAAGGCATTCTGGGCGTGGTTGATGAATGCAAATACAGCCTTCGCCTGGAAGTCAAATCGCACGAAGACCCGGGGCTAGCCGCATACTTCGAAAATGTGGTTCACGACAAATCGCTCGACGGCATCATTATTGTGCCTCAGTTCGTGAGGCACTACCCGTTTCTTGAACTGTTTCAGGCGAATCGGTTTCCCTACGTCATGTTCCGGCCCGGGCGCTTCGGATTGGAGACAAACTATGTGGACATCGAAAATGCGGCCGGCGCGCGCCTCGTGGCCGACCTCTTCGCAAGCTTGGGCTACCAACGGATTGCCATGATTAACGGCCCCGAAAGCCACGTCGACGCCATTGAGCGCGAACGCGGGTTCCGGGAAGGATTAGCTTCGGCCGGCGTCGCCGACCTGGTGGTGAAATACGGCGATTTCATGATTCATACCGGGTTCTCGATGATGGGCGAGATTGCGCGGGAGGGTCCGCTGGACGCAGTTTTCTGCGCCAATGACTACATGGCGGCCGGGGCGATCAAATTCTTGTCGGAATCCGGCCGGCGGGTACCGCACGATGTGGCCGTGGTTGGCTACGACAACAATGACATCTGCGAAGGGATTGTGCCGTCGCTTACCACGGTGGATCATCGGCTAGAGGAATTGGGCAGGATGCTTGCCCAGGAGTTGCTGGCGCTTATCAATGGCCAGCGCACCGTGATTCAAAAAGGCATTCCTCCCCGGCTGATCGAACGGGATTCGCACCGCAAAAGCTGATTCTTTTCCCCGCAGGTCCGGAGCCCGTAGTGGATCGGTAGCCCTGCCAGCGCAGGATTACCCTGGGCGAGACTCTGGACGCCTGCTACGGTGTTCCCGGTGAGTCCTGACCAGAATCGTCCGGCTTCCGGTAATATGCGGGTGGTCGGCCGTGCAAAAGGCGATGTTTGGGAACGGTTTGATGCACTTCAGCGAAACCTAAAGCCGTTTCTGCGGGGCAAGCCGAAGCGGGCCCGGGTGGAACGTTTTCGAACCTATGCCGAGATGGAAGATGCCTGACGCAACGAGGCCGCCGAACCGGAGCGATCTCCTGAGCCTTTGCGCCGAGCTCAACCGCCTCGAGGCCGAGTACATCGTCATCGGGGGCTTGGCGATGAACGAACTCGGCCTCGTACGGGCCACCGAGGACATTGACCTGTTGATTGACCCCTCGTTGGACAATCAACGCCGGGTCATCGAGGCATTACGGAGTCTGCCCGAAAAAGCAGTTGATGAGCTTGGGCCGGACGAGGATTTGAGCACGTGGGTCGTGACCCGGGTCAATGATGAGGTCACCGTGGACCTTATGACGGTGGCCTGCGGCGTCCCATTTGCCGAGGCCCGGGACGAAGTAACGGTCCGTTTGGTCCAAAACGTTCCGATTCCATTCGCGAACCGCTCCTTGATGATCCGCCTCAAACAGGGCCTTCGGGAAAAGGATCGGATTGATTTGGATTACCTCCTGCGGACCGGGCCTGGTTGAACAGGTCCTCACCCCTTGACGCCCCTTTTGCCGTCCACTCCCGGTTCTGTTCCCGCGTGCCGGTTTCTTACCAGACCACAGGGTGCGTCTTGCCGGTCGTAACGTCCACGAAGCCTTGCGGCGCCAGCCGACTGGGGGCCACCAGCACCCAATGCCAGGGAGTGCAGGTAAGGGTGGCAAAGACCATCCGCTTCGGCAGCCCGGGCGTCCAGAAGGGAATGCCAGGACCTCCGAGCCACTCGAGCTTTTCCGCTTCGGTCCAAAGGTTTCGGAGGTCTGCGGCGACGGCCTCCGCCGGCCGTGCCGTCATGAGGCCGCCTACCTCAAAGCGGACCGTCGCGGTGATCTCCCCCGCATGAACCAGAACCCACCCTCCGCCCATCGTCACCAATGCGTTTGCCGCCTGAGCCATGGCGGCGTCGGAACTCCCTAACACCCACACGTTATGGTGATCGTGGGCCACCGAGCAGGCCAGGGCCGAACCGGCTGTTTTGGGGCCGACGTTGATCCAGAACATCTTCGAAAGTGACTTAACCCCGTGGTACCGATCGATGATGGCAAATTTGGTCGCGTTTTCGCCCCGCTCGACCCGGCCTTCTATGATCGGGAGTTGCACGGCAGTAAAATCCGGTCGGAAAGAAAACGGCTCGAGCACCGCAGCGGTGGCATGCCCGTCGCGAGCCCCGGCGGGTGATGCGATCTCAAAGTCTTCACGTTGAAAGGTGCCGCCGACCTGCATGGTTTGCGTGGCCCAGGAGGGCCATTCAATCTTCGGCACATCCAAAAGGTACCGCCCCCTTTTTGCCACAAGTTTGCCATCGGCAAACACCTCGTCGATGGCGACGTTCTTGGGATCCGACAAGAGTACCAGGTCCGCGTAGCGGCCGGGCGCAACCGAGCCGACCAGGTGCTCGAGGTGCCAGTACCGGGCCGGGTAATAGCTGGCCATCGCGTAGGCTGCTTCCACCGGCGCCCCCGCCTCAATGGCGCAGCGCACGTTGAAATCGCAGCTGCCTTTCTCGAGGGTTTCCGCGGCATCGCGGTCGTCGGTGGTCAGGGATACATTGGACCAGTCTTTCAACCCGCGTTGCACAAAGTAAGGAATGGCCCGATCGACGCCGCCGTGGACCGGCCGGAGCATCAGGAACACGCCCCGGGCCAGTTTGTTCCACGCTTCTTCCGCCTGCCGGCATTCGTGGTCACTGGACAACCCCGCCGCCGCGAACGCACTGATCTCCCCTGGCGTATGCAGCCCTGTGCCGTGCCCGGCCACGACGCCGCGAGCCTCCCACGTCGCTCGCATTGCCCCCCAGAGCCGTTCGTAACCCGGGTTTTCGGGGTTCCAAACGGCTGACCAATCCATCACCTCGTCCAGCCCGGGCACCGCAAGGTTTTCCAAATCCTGCCGGACTTGCTCGTACCCGTTGTAACCGCCCGTCTCCTCAAACGCGGTTGGCGGAGTCGCGGAACCCGGCACCGGAAAAATTTTGAGCGGGCTGCCGTGCTTGCGCGCGGTCAGCCAGAATTCCACGTTTCTGCGCCCGTTCACATTGGCGAACTCATGGGACGCCTCCACCGTCCAGGTGTTGCCGTCGGGCAGAACCAGGGCGGCTTCATACTCCGGCGTGAGGTGGGTGCTCTCAATGTGCTTATGGGGTTCGCCGAAACCGGGCACGGCATAGAAACCGCGGCGGTCCACGATTTCAGCCGCTTCGCCCGGCCACTGGCCCGACGGCCCGGTCCAGGCAATGCGGCCGGAAGCGATCACCACGTCCCACGATTCCAGCCATTCGAGCGTGAACACGTTGAGCAGGGTAACCCCGCCAATGAGAACATCGGCGGGACGCTTGGCGAGCGCGACCAAAGCCAGGTGCTGGCGTGTTTCGGTTTCGCTCTGGTTGGTTTGTTGCGGATCAATCATGAATGAGGCCGGCGAAAGGCAGGAAGAGGGCCGGAAAAGTCAAAGGACAAAGTGGGCGAGAAAAAGCAGACCAATCACGTAGGTGGCAACCGGCACCTGGCGGGCGCGCCCGCTGCCGATCATCAGGAGCAGGTGCAGGAGGATGCCGATGGCCATGCCGTCGCTGATGCTGGCGATCGCCATCAAAAGAATTGTGACAATCGCCGGAACCGCGACGGTGAGGTCGTCAAGGTTAAGTTTAACAATGGATTGCATCATCAGCACGCCGACCAGCAACAAGGCCGGGGCGGTGGCCACGGCTGGGATGGCGGCAATCAACGGATTGAAAAACAACGAGAGCAGGAAGCAGGCCGCCACCACCAGACTCGTGAGGCCGGTCCGGCCGCCTACCGCCACGCCGGCGCCAGATTCCACATAGATGGCGATCGTGGAGGTGCCAAGACAGGCTCCGGCACTGGCAGCCAGGGCATCGACCACCAGTGCGTCCCGTAACCGTGGAATCCGGCCGTGCTCGTCCACGAGACCGCCCCGGTCGCAAACTCCCATGACGGTTGCCAGGCCGCTCATGAGGTCGCCGAAAAAGATCACCAGCACGATCGGAAAGGCGGCCCCGAAGTGGGTCCAAAGGTAACCCAGGTCCAATTGCAGGAAGGTCGGCGCGATGGACGCCGGGACCGCCACGAACTGCTGCGGCCACTGCGTGATGGTGCCGGGAC